>NZ_SZXC01000051.1:0-13039 GCF_005281055.1 Citrobacter sp. wls711
GAGCTGATTGCCGCGCCGGTGGGAGAGGAGTATCTGGTATATGCCCTTATCCGGCCACATGCACGCTCGCTGACCATGCCGCCGTGGTGTTACCAGGGAATACGACGGGCACGAATAGACGCGATGAAAGTCCCCATTTCGATCGTTATTTTGTTAATTATTACGATGTTGGTAGTGTTTATTTACCAGGACGGCTGGGTTGTTACTGAAAAAATAGTGAGTGGGGTAACGATGTTTCTGACCATGGGAACCTTTCTGTATATTCTTCCCGCAATATGGACAATCTGGCGACGACATCCTTTTCCGAAAGAACAGCTGACGGAAGAGATATTGACTGTTGCTGGCTGGGAGATTCTGGCTATTCTGCTGCTGATAGTGGGTTCGTATAAAGAAGATTGGGTCCTTAGTGAAGGATTACTGCAAGTGATAATGATCTTTTTGGTTACGGGAACCTTTCTGTATATTCTTCCCGCAATATGGACAATCTGGCGACGACATCCTTTTCCGAAAGAACAGCTGACGGAAGAGATATTGACTGTTGCTGGCTGGGAGAATGTGACCAATATTGATTTGCGCAGATTAAAACGCAGAAGAATAAAAGAATTCAAAAAAAATGGAAAATCTGTGCGGGTAATGACATCAGGATGGTGGTTCTATTACTATTAGACGATTTTTATTTGTGGATTTAATTTTAAAGCTAAAATTTATTACCAGGTGAGATGTTATTATCTGATCTTTATCTTATTATATAAATATGCTGGATAATTTTTTGTTTTTTCAAAAAATAAATCTGGATAGTTATGTTGTTTTACAGTGAGGATTTATGTTTTTAGGTTTAGTCAGACTCAATGATCCATTAAGTAGTGGTGGTAAAGTAATTTCAGTTTCGTCAACGATAATTATCGATGGTTTAGGCGTCGCATTGCTTGATGACACTGTTATATGCCCTATTCCATTTCATGGAGTAAATAAAATAATTCAGGGTTCTACAGAGTGGATCTCAGATGGAAAACCAGTGGCTGTGCATAAATGCATGTGTCAATGCGGTTGTTATGTTATTTCAACTCTTCCCTGTAGCGGAATTTGGTAAGTTAAAATGAGTTGGAATATCCCGGTTAAAAAGAAAGTACAACCTATACCTTCTATTCGGTGGGGGCGTGATAGTGGTGTTTTTTTCTCATTGTTAATAATGATTTACCTGCTGTTTACTCTTTTTTATTATATTACTCATAATAGTGATTATTTTTATTATGCTTTCGCAATATCGTTAAGTGTTTTTATGGCGTTTATTATATATATAGGACTTCGATTATTTCAACTTGGTGTGTCTCTTGAACGAAATGAGTTGATATCAACGGAAAGTTCTAATATTGATTATGAGTGGTCTGAATGGGCGTCTGATTATATAAGCATTGTAGATTACAGCTATCTCTTTCCCGAAGAATCGCAAATACCCCATTTACTTGAAGTCAATGAGTTCAACGCCATTGGAACCAGGGCGTTACATTTTTCAGAATCAATCGATTATACTGTTTTATTCCATGAGTTATTGGCTCCCATGAGAGCCAGATTAATTGAGATTACTTCTGAAAAAGGTTTAGTTATTAACTTTATTATTGGTCAGATGTCAGGGATTTCAGCATGGCAGCCTTTTTTATTGGCCTGGAAACGACTTGGGCTCTCTGAAGACATAATTAAAAACAGTGAATTTATCTTGCACGATTATGTATTAAATATTAATGAATGGCTAAGCGTTACGGAGGATAAATTCAGGTTAATTATTGTAGGGGAAAAATCAACGGATATCAAAGATAATCACCATAGAACGGGGGATGGGATGTGTGCTTTTCTTTTCGCTCCGCCGGTGTTAGTTAATCAGAATAATAGTGTTGAGAAAGCAAGGTTATATAGGTCTATCTCTACGAATGAAGGTGAACTGTTCAACGACCTTAACGATCTTATTTTTTATCAGGCCAAGGTTGGGATAATTGACAATTTGTTGATAGGAAAGTATAGCGATAAAAAAGATGTGGCCAAGGTGGCAGTTCTTCTTAATGAACACAATAACAACCTTGAGCAATATTATGCAGAGTTATATATTGGCATTCACGGAGAGTTTGATATCTGGATGATGTTGATGTTTTCTTTATTGAATGGAAAAAATGTGAGTGCTGTGGATCTAATATTCTCGGAATCGAATGGAAAGATTATATTGTCGAGGGTTAAAAAAATCAGAAATCAGGAATAGATATATGAATAAGTCTACCTTGTTGCGGCTATTTGGTTGGCTATGTATTTTGGTTGTCGTTGGTTTGATATGTTACGTAGTGCTTTTTTATTACGGAGAGTATTTGGGGGTGGAGTCCCAAACAACAAGGATAATCGTCGTTACAACTGTTTTATTAGCGCTGTGTTATATTTTTAAATTATGGCAGATGAATGCGCTGAAATCAGTGCTGATATCGTACGTTCCATTGTTAAAATATAAATCAATTGTTTATTTTTTTATGCCATGGAAATCATCTGATAAGGCAAATGTGGGAAATAATACGACCACCGCATTAGATAGTAATATATTCATTAACATCCATTCTACACTTAAAGAGAATTACGGTCGTCGCTGGCGCGCCAAAACCCGCATCCTGCTGGTGATGGGGGATGCCTCTCAGGTTGATCAACTGGTGCCTAAACTCACCTCTCAGCGCTGGGCTGAAGGTGATGGTGTGGTGTTAATTTGGGGGGGAGATCTGGCTGAAACGCCGGATGTCACCTTGTTCAATGCGATACGCAAGCTGCATCGACGCCCACTGGATGGGGCGGTATGGGTGGGTAACCACTTCCAGCAACAGGATGTGCTGGTTCACACCGATCCCATCACTCCCTTAGCAGCACAACAGATGGACGACGTTGCTCGCCATCTTCAGGCTATTTTTACCACGCTTCGCTGGCGTATTCCGTTATATCTCTGGTCGCTGCATGGTACTCACTCTGCACATGATGGGGTAGATGCTCAGTCCGCAACCTGTTTGTTGTCACCGGGATGTACCCCGGCATTATGTCGCTTGCAGCTTACCTCGTTGGCTTCACAACTGGCGCAGCAGGGAACGCAGCAGCTCACGCTAAATATTCGCGATAACTTCTTACTGAAAATGGCTAATTTGCTGACGCATAGCGCCGCAGCCATTAGCGATTCGCTAACGACTTTTTTCAGCGCTCATCGCGCCCTCCCGCTGGCAGGTGTGATTTTTAGCCTGTCTGTAGAAGGTACTACGTCGCGAGTGGTACATGCCTGGACGGGTGATGATCGCTGGCGTGCGCTGCTTGATTCACTCCCCGCATTACCTGCTGAACTAAAGGCACAGCGCACAGGCCGTTCAGGGATGCGTGTGCTTGCAGTCGGTACTGCCGGTCTAATGTTGCTGTGGGGCGCGGGAATGGTGGTCTCATTTCTGGCTAACCGCAGCCTGGTGGTGGAAAGCCGGGATCAAGCTAAGCTGGCTGCCGGTCAGGATAAACCGCTCGCTGAGCGCCTTTCGGCGCTGTCCGCGCTGCAGCAAACGCCTGGTAAACTGCGCTGGCGCCAGCAGAATGGGGTTCCGTGGTATTACCGCTTTGGCTTAAGCCAGAACGATGCGTTGTTGGATGCGCTGTGGCCGAGTTATGCGCGTATCGCTATCCCGCTCTTGCGTGATGAAGCCGCAAAGCATCTTACTCAGGAACTCACGGCATTAACCCGGCTCGCGCCAGACAGCCCTCAGTTCGCCGGGCGGGCGAAGAATGCCTACAACCAGCTGAAAATGTACTTGATGCTTTCCCGGCCAGAGCAGATGGAGGCGTCATTTTTTAGCCAGACGTTGATGAAAGACTGGCCTGAGCGGTCAGGGATGTCACAGGCATCATGGCAGGGCGTAGGGCCTGGGCTGTGGCGATTCTGGGGGCAAAATCTGCCTGCGCATCCTGAATGGACGCTGGCGGCGGATAAAAATCTTATTAGCCAGGTGCGTACGCTGTTAATTCGTCAGATGGGGATCCGCAACGGTGAGGCTGCACTGTATCAAAAAATTATTGAGCAGGTGACTCCGCATTACACTGCTCTTCGTCTGGAGGACATGACCGGTGACACCCGTGCGGAGAGCGTATTTTATACCCGAAGTACGATTGCTGGCGTATATACCCGTAAAGCCTGGGAAGAGGAAGTATTGCCGGCGATAGAAAAAGTAGTGAATAACCGCCGGGAAGAAGTGGATCAGGTGCTGGGTGATGATACGCATTCCGCAAGCGATCCGCTCTCCCCGGAGGCGCTAAAAGCGCGCCTTAGCGAGCGTTATTTCACTGACTTTGCCGGGAACTGGCAGGATTTCCTCAACAGTCTGCGCTGGAAGCGTAGCCAGACTTTGAGTGATGCTATCGATCAACTGACGTTGATTGCCGATGTTCGTCAATCGCCTCTGGTTGCGCTAATGAACACACTTTCAGTACAAGGGCGTACCGGATTCACCGGAGAAGCGTTGTCGGACTCACTGGTGAAGTCAGCAAAAGATCTGTTTAAAACCAAAGAGAACCAGACGATTGATCAGCATGCGCGCGAAGACGGCCCCATGGCGGACACGTTCTCGCCGGTTCTCGCCTTGATGGACGATAAATCAGGTGGGCAGGATCTCAGCCATCTGAGTCTGCAAACCTATCTGACGCGGGTTACCCAGGTACGGCTGAAACTCCAGCAGGTGACCAATGCCGCCGATCCGCAGGGCATGAGCCAGGCGCTGGCACAAACGGTATTTCAGGGGAAAACCGTCGATCTCACCACCACGCGTGACTATGGCAATCTGGTGGCTGCGAGTTTAGGGCAGGCATGGAGTGGGTTTGGTCAAACCTTGTTTGTCCAGCCGCTGGAGCAGTCATGGCAGCAGGTTTTGCAGCCGACGGCAGCCGGGCTGAACGCGCAGTGGAAGGCGCTGATTGTTAATGACTGGAACAATGCATTTGGCGGACGTTACCCGTTTAGTGACGTAGGAAGTGAGGTCTCGTTGCCGCTGCTGGCCCAATATTTGCGCAATGATAACGGTCGGATCCCGCAGTTTCTCGAAAGTCACTTAAGCGGTGTACTGCATAAACAGGGCAGCCACTGGGTTCCTGATACGGTGAATGCGCAGGGGCTGGTATTTGATCCGGTATTTCTTGAGACGATGGATACGCTAAGCCAGCTTGCGGATGTGGCATTTACCCGTGGTGAAGCCGGTTTACGTTTTGAGCTACGCCCCGGAACCGCGCGTGATGTCATGCAAACCGATCTGGTGATTGACGGTCAGAAACTCACCTACGTCAATCAGATGCCGATATGGAAAAACATTGTCTGGCCGGCGGATACAGAAGCATCGGGCGCAACCTTAAGCTGGGTGAGCACGAAAACGGGGACCCGAATCTACTCCGATAATCCAGGAACCTGGGGCTGGATAAGGCTGCTTGAGAAAGCGGAGATTACCGATAATGCAGGGGTTAACAGTGGCTTTAACCTGCGCTGGACTGCCCAGGATGGCCTTCCGCTGAACTATACGCTGAGAACGGAAGCCGGTGATGGTCCGCTTGCATTACTCCAGCTACGCGATTTTGAGTTACCCGAGAATATTTTTGTTATAAGCAGTCAGACTTCATCAGAGGAACAAGAATGAGCGCCCTGAATCGTCTCCTGGCAGCCAGTATGACTTCGTCAGATGAACAACAGCGGTTGATGGAACAGGCGCAAGCGCAGACTGTGCTTTGGCAGAACTGGCTACTGCCGATTTCCGAGGTGAGTCCTGGCGGCGAAGATCCTGGTTATGATGATGATTTTCAGCGTATGAGAGAAGAGGTCAATAAACTCTCCGGCGCACAAACCGATCTCATCATTGCGCTGGCAGAAAAGCTTCTGACCACCACCAGTAAGGATGTTCGCGTCGTAACCTATTACACATGGGCTCGTTTGCATCGGGATGGTGAGCCTGGCCTCGCCGATGGCCTGACCTTACTGGCAGGTCTGATGCAACGTTATGGCGATAACCTGCATCCTTTAAGAGCTAACAGCCATAAGGCGGCTCTTGAATGGCTGGCTGGCGGACGGATGCTGGATAGTCTGGCACGTTACCCTGAAGTCTCACGACCCGATGCGCAACGAATTACCGGTGCGCTGATATTACTGCAGCAGCTGTTTAGCCTGCGGGAGGAGAACCTTCGCCCTGGACTCGGAGCGCTGTATAGCGCCCTGGAGAATCGTCTGGTGCAATCAGGCGGTGCTCAGACACTGGTACCGCAAAACATCGGGGTCCAGTCGGGTCGACAAAGCGCAGAAGCGCCAGCGCTCAAAAGTATTGCTTCCGGACGAGAACTGCTTGAGCAGACGCGAGTGCTGGCGAAATATCTCCGCGATCAACCCGACGGTTGGCTGGCGGCGCATCATTTGATGAAAAGCGTGCGGCTGGATACGGTCTGTCAACTTCCACCGCCCGATGGCGCAGGGCGTACGCGTCTGATACCCCCAAAGAGTGATTACCGAGCCCAGCTCAAGCGTCTGTACTTGCAACAAAGTTGGACAGAGCTGATTGAGTTAACGGACAGTTTATTTGCTGAGGGGGTTAACCACTTCTGGCTGGATGTGCAGTGGTATCTTCATCAGGCGGTCAGTCGGGCAGGTACGCCGTGGGATAAATATTCTGAAATTGTCATCAGCGATCTGAAGATGCTGCTGCATCGAATGCCGGGTCTGGAAACGCTGGCATTTAACGACGGTACTCCCTTTGCCGATGATGTTACCCGCGAATGGATAACCCGTGATGTTATGCAGGAGAGTGACTGGCAGACAGAGAACATCACGGCGGTTTCTGCCGGGGCTGACGACGATATTTTGCTACTGGAAAGCGAGGCTCTGGCGCTAGCCGATAGCGAAGGGATTGAGGCGGCGCTTGCCTGGCTTCAGGCTCGGCCCGGTATTATTTCGGTTCGCCAGCGCTGGCTGCGCCAACTGTTGATGGCTCGCCTGACTGAACAATGCGGCCGCAATGATCTCGCGCTGCATTTGCTTGGGGAGCTAAATACGGCAGCGCAGTCTCTTATCCTCGAACAGTGGGAACCTGAACTGTTGTTTGAAGTAAAAGCGAGACGCCTGAAATTACTGCGTTTAAAAGCCAACCGTAGTGAAAGTGATAAAACCCGTCTGGCGCAAGAAATGGACGCACTGTTGTCCGGATTGATCGCCATCGATCCCGCCAGGGCAGCCGTCTTATGCGGCTGAAGCAAAAACAGAAACAGAATAAGCGAACGGTGAAATGGAAGATTTAACTCTGCGTTATTATGATGCGGAAATGCGTTATTTAAGGGAAGCAGCAAAAGAGTTTGCTCAGGCGCATCCGGATCGGGCCGCTATGTTGGATCTGGACAAAGCAGGAATACCCGATCCCTATGTTGAACGATTATTTGAAGGTTTTGCATTTTCCATGGGGCGGCTCCGCGCCAAAATTGACGATCATCTTCCTGAGTTTACCGAAGGTTTGATGAGCCTGCTGTGGCCACATTATTTACGTACTATTCCTTCTTTAAGCATTGTTGAGCTTTTGCCCGACATTAATGTACTGAAAATGAATGAACGGGTGAGTGCGGGATTTGGCGTACTCTCTCAACCAGTTGGCCCTAAGAAAACAGTTTGCCAGTACCGCACCACACAACCGGTTGCGCTTAATCCGCTGCGTATCACGGCGGTAAATCTGGATGCTGAACCTGACGGTCGTTCTGTTATTCGTATCCGATTTACCTGTAATCCCCAGATGGATTGGTCACAAACTGATGTTAAAAATCTGAGTCTCTACTTGTGCGGTGACGCTCCGGTAACACATGCCCTGCATCTGGCATTAACAAAACGCCAGGCCTCTCTCCATCTAAGATTACCTGGCAACTCTGAACGTATTCGACTGGATGGCTATTTTTCACCTGGAGGATTTACCGAGGAAGATTGTCTTTGGCCGAAGGGGGATACTGTTTTTGGCGGCTGGCAGCTATTGCTTGAATATTTTACTTTTCGTGAAAAATTTATGTTTGTCCATCTTAATGGTCTGGATGAGATAACTTTTCCAGCAGGGATAAATGAATTTGAAATAGAAGTAGTGCTTAATCAACAATGGGATTCTGAACTTCCGGTAAGCAGCGAAAATATACGTTTGCATTGTGTGCCGGTTATTAATTTATTCACCATGGAGGCTGACCCGTTGGTCGTTAATGGGTTAGAAAGTGAATATTTATTGCGTCCGCGAAGATTGCAGGATGGGCATACCGAAATCTACTCTGTGGATGCAGTTTCGGGGTCGCAACGAACGCGTAGCGCTGTCTATGTTCCGTTCACTAGCTTCCGCCATAAAGGGGGACTAATGCACCGTAACGCACCGGAGCGTTATTACCATACCCGCGTCAGACGTGGCGTGGCGGGCCTCTATGACACATGGTTGATTTTGGGAGGCGATGCCTGGGAGCAAGAGCGTATCGCGGAACACGAAACGTTGTCATTGAAAGTGACCGGGACCAACGGTCAATTACCTCGGCGGGCTTTGCAGAGCGCTTTGCTTAATCGATGTGAACAAATTCTCCAGACGCCGCTTGCGGTACGCAATCTGTGTAAGCCGACCTTGCCTGCTTATCCGCCTGCCGAGGACCGCTTTCACTGGCGAGTATTGAGCCATTTAGGATCCAGTTTTCTGAATATGATGGCCAGCGCAGACGTGCTCAAGGGAACGTTATCTCTCTATAACTGGCAGGATGATGAACTTAATTACCGTCGTCTGGATGCCATTATGGATGTCCAACAGCATGAGATGCAGCGCTTTGAAAAAGGTTTTTTGCTTCGCGGTGTAGATATTGAAGTCACGCTTGATGAGAACGGATTTACAGGCGAGGGTGATATTCATCTGTTTGGCGAAATGCTTAACCGTTTTTTTGCATTGTACGCGGATATTCATTTGTTTAATCAGCTTACTTTAATCATTCAGCCGGCAGGGAAAAGCTTGCGATGGAAAGAGAATCACAATCAGCGACTGCCCGGTTGCTAAATACGCTTGGCGAAAAGCTACCGCGAACAAACTTTTATCGCTTCTGCCAGTTACTGGAGCAGTGGAATCCGCACATGCCCTGCCCGGGAAGCCAGCAGAGTCCACGGTATGATGTCATTCGCTTTCGCCCTCATCCTGGGATGGGATTTCCGGCGGGAGAGCTAAAAAGTGCCGAATATCATCCTGAGCAAACAATGTTTCCGCCCACGGTTCGCATCACCTTTATGGGGCTTTATGGTGTGGAATCACCTCTGCCGACAACCTATCTGGATGATATTGCCCAAAGGCAGGAGGGTTCGGATGTTGCCGCTGAATTCCTGGATATTTTCAATCATCGTTTAATTGCGCAATTTTACCGTATCTGGCGTAAATACAGCTATCCAGCGACTTTTCGTCCCGGAGGTACGGATGAGACGTCACAGTATTTGCTCGGGTTGACGGGGCTGGGGATCCGAGGTTGTGCAACGCAAACAGGTACGCCGGTCTCTCGTTTTCTGGCTTTGTTGGGAATAATGAGAATGCCGACGCGCACGCAGGAAGGCATCGCCGCGCTGGTGTATTTACTCTCGCCTACAACGAAGGTGACCGTGACGCCTCATGATAAGCGAGTCATCTTGCTGGATAAGGCGTTAACAATGCGCTCACGACAACCTGTTAGCCTCTATTCCCGCCCAGTGATGGGACAAAGCGCCGTGGATGTTAACAGTCAGGTGCTGATTACGCTGACCACGGATAATCGCGAGGAGATACGTAACTGGCTACCTGGTGGTCAGCTAAACGGTGATTTTTTAGCGCTAATGCATGTTTATTTAGGTGCCAGAGTAAACGCGAGGCTGCAATTACGCATTCCTCGCTCGGCACTTGCGGATGCTCAACTGACCAGTAGCAAAAGTGAACGAGCCGTACAGCTCGGTCGTACAGCGGTGATGCGGCTGGATAATACGAATAACGCAGAAGCAATGAATCAACTTATAACCATTAAACTTGGACTCTGGCAGAGTCTTAAACAAAATATTCAGCGGAGGGAAGCCGATGAGACTGGCGATTATCGCTATTAACGTTGCCGTAATAACCGGAATAGCCAGTTTACTAACCGGATGTGGTTTGACGCAAACGGTATCTGAAAGCACGGTATCATTAACTAAGTCAATTTTTTATAAGGAAATAAAAACGCTGCATTTAGATTTTCTGGCAAGAGAAGCGGTAAATAAAAATGCGCAGGGTATTGCACTTTCAACGGTTGTACGTATTTATCAACTAAAGGATCGTAAGGCATTTGATTCTGCAAATTATCAGTCATTATTTGCAGAGGATAGCACTGTGGTGAAAGCAGATTTAGTGGCACAAAAAGATATCAGAGTCCGTCCGGGGGAAAGCGTTACGCTCGATATTCCACTAGAAACAGAAGCACAATATATCGCTGTAGCAGGCATGTTTATTTCTCCCGAACAATCTGAAGATTCATGGCGAGTAGTATTAAGCCGTGAGGACCTTGATCCTGATAAGGCGCGGATTATTGAATTGAAAACTCAGGGACTGGCGCTCATGCCACTGGAGGACGAATAATGGTCAGACAACCTTCTCTGTATGACATTTTACTCGGGAATTTCGAGGGGGGGCTGCCTTTGCAGGCGGTCAGCGAAAACACACAGGTCATTCTGTCAGTTCTGGACAATATGCAACGCATTCTGAACACTCGCGCTGGCAGCCTCAAGCATCTCCCCGACTACGGCCTGCCAGATATGACGAAGATCCTCCAGGGTATGCCGGGGACAGCCCACCAACTTATCGGCACGCTTTCTCAGGTATTGCTGAAGTATGAGCCACGGCTCAAAGGTATTCAGGTCACGATGCAGGAACAGGAAGCGCCGGGGCATTTACGTTATTCCATCGATGCTGAACTTCATGATCTTGGCATTGTTCGCTATGGCACAGATTTTACCCCTGAGGGGCGGGTACTGATTCGTCACTTAAAAAGGCAGGGTTGGCTTGATTCTGGAGTTTATTAACATGGATAAAAACCGAATCAGTACGGGCAGCGATCCGCGTACTTTCGCAGAGTTTGGGTTGCTGCGGGATGAAATCAACAAGCTGACGCACCCTGCGCGTCCGGATGTCGACTGGCAAAAGGTTGAGCAGTTAAGCCTGGCGTTGTTCCGTAACAATGGGATCGAACTACAAACCCTTGCCTGGTATACCGTCGCCAGAATACGTAATGCGGATCTTATAGGGCTTGCTGAAGGTTGCGAACTCCTTGAAGCTTTACTCACGTATCACTGGACTACAATATGGCCGCAACAAACCCATGCGCGCATTGACATACTGGCCTGGCTGTCGACCCGACTACAGCAAGAATTGCGTACATTGACGCTGTCATATGCTGATCTCGCGACGGTGTATCGGGTTGAAAAAAGTTTGAAACAGGCCTGTGAAGTATTGCAACGCCTTGAATTGAAGGCGTTAAGCAAACTGGAAACCGTTGTTGCCTGGATGCACAATGCGGCTTTGCGACTGGAGACGTCTGAAGCAGAGTCGGGAGCCGCAGTCGTGATGGCATCCGCACCTGCCTCTGGCGAGCATAAAGAAATGCGCGCTGTTACGGTTAATAATATCTCGAATTCCTTACCTCAACTGGTATTTGTGGTCAATGAAACTGCACCATCCGAGCAAGTGAATACTGCAGGTTTTACCACTCATATTTCTTCCGGGCGCCGACAGCTGTGGCAGGGTTTTGCGACTGGCGTGCTGTTCACCGCGGTGGTGAGTGTTGGTATTGTTTGGGGGATCAACGTTATGCAGGCTTCGCAGTATGACGTGGTACAACCGTTACCGATGTCACTGACGCCTGCACAGTTGTCGGTCTTGAAGCAATCTTCAGGCCTGGATGAGAAAAAACAGAATGTTTTGGCTTCTACGCAGAAGCAGCTCGATGTTTTACATCACCAGCAACCTTTGTGGTCAAGGGAATATGCCTCAGCGATCGCGCAGCAGACAGCTACTCTGTGGCCAGAAGAAGCACAGGCTGCTGAGCTCGTCAGCGGATTATATAAACAGTGGGCTACCGAAGCGTTGCCAGATGGCGCATTACAGAACTGGCATCATGCACAGCTGGGGCTGGAGACGTTAACTGCCCAGCTAAATGCGCTTGATGAGCGTAAGGGGAAATATTTAACCGGTTCGGAATTGAAGTCCGCGATTTTTGCTATTCGCCGTCAACTTGATGAAACGCCGCCGCCAGAAGAATTACTGCGTAAAATGGACGTGGAATTGAAAACACAAGGGAGTATATCGCCAGCTTTATATCAGCAGCTTGATATGCGCCTGAATCAGCTTCTCAATCGTTATGCGTTGTTGAAACAAAGCATTAAACGGAGCGAATAATCGCACGACGTTTAATGAATAGCCTGTATTCCCAGAAAGCAAAAAACCAGCCCGTAGGCTGGTTTTTCTAAATAGTGGTGTCGGACTCGGGAACATTTAGCTATCTATTAAATCGAAAATTATCATAAATCTGTTTTTGGTAAATTGTCAAGACCCGGAGTTTGACCCGTATTTTTACTTGTAAATCAAAACAGTGACTTTAAACGTATAAAAAACCGTTCGGTTCGATACTCCGGTTCAATTCCCTTGAGTGCCTTCGCCTGCCATAATTTTCAAAACTCTGGCGCAGAATTACCCTGAAAATCCCGTTGTACCTGCTGCAATAATCCTGTGATTTCTGCCGTTAAAAACACGAAAAACTTCTCTTTATGCAGTGTACGCTCCTGTACGTCCTGCGGGATAAAACGCGCCATTTCGTTACGGAAGGCATCGCCTTTAATAATATCTGGCAGGCGTTCCAGCATGGTAGCTAGTTTTTGCGGGTAATCGTCAATGAAATAATCAGCCACTTTATTGCGTACCCAGTCAGTACGTACCCTCGCTCCCTGCTGCTTTAGCCAGCGCAGATCCCAGATATCGCGGTGGCGTACATA
>NZ_SZXC01000059.1:0-26122 GCF_005281055.1 Citrobacter sp. wls711
GCCGTGTCGATGGAGGCGCATTATAGGGATCCCATTTTTTAGCACAAGTGTTTTTTAGATCTTTTTTGCTGAGTGGCTGTTTTTTACCCCTTTCGCTACATTCCTGCACAATATGGCTGATTTTTGATAACTAAATCGCTTGCACAGTCTCGATAATCAAACCAAAGTCTTCATTACTGCTCTATTCTATTGAGGTAAACATGTCTGATGTACTGCGTCCTTATAAGGATCTTTTCCCGCAGATCGGGAAACGCGTGATGATCGACACCAGCAGCGTCATCATTGGTGATGTTCGTCTGGCTGATAATGTTGGGATCTGGCCTCTGGTCGCGATCCGTGGTGACGTGAACTACGTACAAATCGGCGCCCGCACAAACATTCAGGACGGTAGCGTGTTACATGTCACGCATAAATCAGCATCTAACCCGCAAGGCAATCCACTGATCGTGGGCGAGGATGTCACCGTGGGCCATAAAGTCATGCTGCACGGCTGCGTCATTGGCAACCGCGTTTTGGTCGGTATGGGATCGATCCTGCTGGACGGTGTCGTAGTAGAAGATGACGTAATGATTGGCGCGGGAAGTTTGGTTACGCAAAACAAACGCCTGGAGAGCGGGTATCTGTACCTGGGCAGCCCGGTTAAACAGATCCGCCCACTCAGCGATGAAGAAAAAGCGGGCCTGCAGTATTCAGCTAACAACTATGTGAAATGGAAAGACGAGTATTTGAGTCAGGATAACCAAACCCAACCGTGAGCATCTTCTTGCTGAGCCTGGATCAATGCTTCGGCTTCATCTTCCAGATCCCAGCGATGCTCCCGAAAAATTTCCATCCACTGTTCAGGCGTGTTGCCGCCAAAGCGACGCGCCAACACCTCTCTGTTGATGGCGCATGTTAGCTGCATACCCTGAACCATCGCCGGGAAAACGACAGCATCTATATCTGACTTCCATTCTTCTCTATCGGGAAACTGGATAGCCTGGTTCACACGGACAGTTCCTGTTGCAGCTGTTTAATGACGGGTTCCGTCTTCGGCAATACGCCATGCCAGAGTAAAACGGCATGCGCCGCCTGCCCTACCAACATTCCCAACCCATCAGCACAATGTTTTGCTCCCTGTAATGCGCACCAGGACAAGAACGGCGTATTCCCTTTCTGATAAAACATGTCGTAGCAATAAACAGAAGCGTTGATCAGTGATGCAGGGATAGCCGGAATATCCCCGCTAATCCCACTGGAGGTCGCATTAATAATGAGATCGAAGGTGTTATTCTCAAGCTCATCAAATCCCACGGCCTGAACGCTACCGGTATGGGAAAAGATCTGAGCCAGTTCTTCTGCACGCGAAGCGGTACGGTTTACGATGGCCACCGCACAATCCATAGAAAGAAGAGGGAGTAATACCCCGCGGGATGCCCCACCAGCCCCAATAAGTAAAATACGCGATCCGGGACGAATAAAAGCTAAACGTTCAAGATCGCTTAATAAACCAATACCATCGGTGTTATCCCCAAGTAAGCGTCCATCTTCCAAACGCTTAAGCGTGTTAACCGCCCCGGCAAGCGATGCCCGTTCTGTTAATTCATCAGCCCGCGCAAATGCCTCTTCTTTAAAAGGAACCGTAATATTCGCCCCTTTACCGCCCTCTGCAAAGAAGGTGTTCAGCGTATTCACAAAATTATTGATTGGCGCCAGCACCCGTCCATAGGTGTGATCGATATTCAGCTGCTCTGCAAATTGCTGATGAATAAAAGGCGATTTGCTGTGCGCGATTGGATTGCCAAAAACAGCATAAGCTTCTTTCATATTACCCCTGTCGAAATTGTTCACCCGTCAAGGCATCACGGATTTCCGAAGGATTTAAACGCCCCCCGGTATCACCTTCGACAACGGGGAAATCTATACCAAACTGCACGCGTACTTCCTCTACCGTCCTGCAAGGGGGTAGACCACTCAAATTAGCACTGGTAGAAACTAACGGTTTGCCATAAGCCTGGCACAACGCAACCACCAGCGGATGATCCGTGACGCGCACGGCCAGCGAATCAAAACGGCCGGTTAACCAACGTGGTGTCGTTATCGCTGCCGGAAACACAAAGGTAACGGGACCGGGCCAGCACGCGAAAATAGCATCACGTTGGGCATCAGTGAGCATGCTGTCATCAATATACGGCTTGAGTTGGTCAAAATTTGCCGCAATTAAAATCAAGCCTTTATCAATTGGTCGTTGTTTTAGTTCCAACAAACGAGTAACAGCCGTTTCGCTATCTGGGTCACAGCCGACGCCGAAAACAGCTTCTGTTGGATAAGCGATGACTTTATCTTGTTTCAGAACCGCTATCGCAGCAGCGATGGGATCTGTGGGCAGGTTATTATTCACTTTTTTATTCCGCCGAGACCGGCTTTCCACATTGTTTACTGGCACAAAAGTGTTTCACACCCTGTGCGGTTTTCTTTTCGATGAGAAGCGGATAGTGACACTCAGGACACTCTCCAGCCAGAGGTTTGAAGTTGATGACAAACTGACACTCAGGATAGCGATCGCAGGAGTAAAAAGTTTTGCCATAACGGGAACGCCGCTGGACCAACTGGCCTGTCCGGCATTGGGGGCAAACAATCGCCGTTTCATCTGGTTTGTCGATAAGTTCAGTATGGTCACATGCCGGGTAATCGCTACACCCAATAAACATACCGAATCGTCCCTGCCTCAGCACCAGCTCAGCACCGCACTCAGGACAAAACTTACCCTCCAGAACTTTGACAATATGTCCGTCCGCAGAGGATTTTAGCGGACGGACATAGTCGCATTCCGGATACTGTGAACAACCGAGAAACGGGCCATGTTTCCCAGAGCGAATAACCAGTTCAGCCCCGCATTGTGGGCAGGGCTCGTTTTTACGCACCGCAAACAGTGCTGATTTAGCCATAACAACTCATACTGAATGAAGATTGATTAATGCAGCATACCTTCATTCACTTCAAAGAGTAATTCTTCCATTTGCTGATACGCATTTTCACAACCGGGAATGTTGAATAAAACCATCAGGATCACCCACTTCAGGTCTTCCAGATCGAATTCTGCTGTATCCAGCGCGAGTACACGCTCAATCACCATTTCTCGCGTTTCGAGGTTTAGCACCTGGATCTGCTCCAGGAATAATAAGAACCCCCGACAACTCGCATCCAGGCGATCGCACTCTTCCGCCGTATAAATACGAATAGACAGAGGGTCAGATGCAAGCTGCATAGGTTCGGCAAGGCCATCCTGATAATCAGCCAGTTTTTCCAGCCACAGTAACGCGTTGTAGATGTCTTCACGATCAAAACCAGCGTCGGTAAGATCCCGTTCCAGTTTGTCCTGATCCACACGCAGCTCCGCTTCGTTATGGATATATGTCTCAAACAAATACATTAGTACGTCGAACATGGCATGCCCTCCTCAATCGGACATAGCCGCCGGGTACAGCTGCGATCCATCCTGCTAACTCCAGTTCGAGTAGCTGAGCCACTACCTCTGGCACAGGTTGGCCGGCACGTTCAGCGACGACGTCAACAGGTGTTACCTCATCTCCTACGTTAGCCAGGAGCTCAGGAAATGGCAATGCCACCTCTTCGTGATCTGGTGAATAAATTGAATTTTCAGGTTCATCTGGCACCCAATGTAAACCGTATTGCAAATTCTCCAGAATATCTTCTGGAGCCGTAACCAACGTCGCTCCTTGCTTAATGAGCCAATGTGGCCCCTCACAGCCAGGGTTCCCTATTGGCCCTGGTAACGCAAAAACGTCCCGTCCTTGCTCCAGGGCACAACGCGCAGTCACCAGCGAACCGCTACGCTGAGCGGCCTCAATCACCAGTACGCCTTTGCTTAAGCCACTGATAATACGATTTCGTCGCGGAAAATTGCGCGGTAGAGGAAGCATATCCAAAGGGAACTCAGACACCAGCGCGCCTCCGGCTTCAATCAGACGTTCGGCAAGATGCGCGTGCCGCCGTGGATGAATGGTTTCCAGGCCGTTCCCCAGCACGGCGATACTGGTTCTATTCATATTTACCGCCGCGTTGTGCGCGACGCCATCGATCCCCCGTGCCAGCCCGCTGGTGATTGTCACACCACAAGCGGCAAGCTTCTCACAGAATAATCGCCCCCAGCGTTCTCCATACCAGGAATGTTGCCGGCTCCCCACAACAGCGACCTGAAAAGAGTGTAAACAATCGGGATCGCCAACAATAAAGAGGAGTCCCGGGTAATCTTCAGTGGCGCGAAGCTGCGGCGGATAACGTTCGCTATCGGCAAAAACGACATGGTGATGCGGTAACTCCAGCCAGCGCAGCGTTTTTTCCAATTCAACGTCGGAAAAGCTTAAAAAACGTGCGGCCTGCCGGGGAGAGAATCCTGCATACTGGAGTATCGTATTGTTAATACACGGTTGAGCAATAAGCCAGTGAGCAATGCGCACCATCTCATCACCATAAAGTTCACTTACCCGTGCTAAACGTAACCAAATCTCGGTATGGGTCATCCCTTTTCCCCTGCCACAAGCAGTCATAGCAATCTTTGCGATTGGTCACTGATGCTGTCAATCAGAAGGTGTTTTGTCTAGAATAGAGGTAATAATCTTTCCAACTCCTGAACACAACTCTGGATAACTATGTCAGTTTTGCAAGTGTTACATATCCCGGACGAGCGTCTTCGCAAAATCGCAAAACCGGTTGAAGAAGTGAATGCAGAAATTCAGCGTATCGTCGATGATATGTTCGAGACGATGTACGCCGAAGAAGGTATTGGCCTGGCGGCAACGCAGGTTGATATTCATCAGCGCATCATTGTTATTGATATCTCTGAAAATCGCGATGAGCGCCTGGTGTTGATCAACCCTGAGCTACTGGAAAAAGACGGTGAAACCGGCATTGAAGAAGGTTGCCTGTCTATTCCCGAACAGCGAGCATTAGTACCGCGCGCTGAGAAAGTAAAAATTCGCGCACTCGATCGTGAGGGTAACCCCTTTGAACTGGAAGCCGATGGCCTGTTAGCGATCTGCATTCAACACGAAATGGATCACCTGGTCGGTAAATTGTTTATTGATTATCTGTCGCCGTTGAAACAACAACGCATTCGTCAGAAAGTTGAAAAACTCGACCGCCTGAACGCCCGACCTTAAGGACAAGAATCAACGTGTCAGACTCACTACGTATTATTTTTGCGGGTACACCTGACTTTGCAGCGCGTCATCTCGACGCGCTGCTGTCTTCTGGACATAACGTCGTCGGCGTATTTACCCAACCGGATCGCCCAGCAGGACGTGGTAAAAAGCTGATGCCCAGCCCGGTAAAAGTGCTGGCCGAAGAAAAAGGGTTACCGGTTTTTCAGCCCGTCTCTCTTCGTCCTCAGGAAAACCAGCAGTTAGTTGCTGACCTGCACGCAGATGTAATGGTGGTAGTGGCATATGGCCTTATTCTGCCAAAAGCCGTGCTGGGCATGCCGCGCTTGGGATGCATCAACGTCCATGGTTCCCTGCTTCCCCGCTGGCGCGGCGCGGCACCCATCCAACGTTCACTGTGGGCTGGCGATACCGAAACCGGCGTCACCATCATGCAGATGGATGTCGGTCTGGATACCGGCGATATGCTACACAAACTCTCTTGCCCAATCACCACTGAAGACACCAGCGCCAGCCTCTACAATAAGTTAGCCGAACTCGGCCCACAGGGACTGCTGCACACACTGCACCTGTTGGCAACGGGCACCGCGAAACCTGAAGTCCAGGATGAATCGCTGGTGAGCTATGCCGAGAAGCTGAGTAAAGAAGAAGCCCGCATGGACTGGACGCTTAGTGCCGTTCAGCTGGAGCGCTGCATTCGCGCCTTTAATCCATGGCCGATGAGTTACATCGTCATTGATGAGCAGCCGGTCAAAATCTGGCAGGCCACGGTGATTGATAAACCTGCAGGTGCCGAACCAGGAACGATTCTGGAAGCAACCCGCCAGGGTATTCAGATTGCGACAGGCGATGGCATCCTGAATCTCATCTCTTTGCAGCCAGCCGGTAAAAAAGCCATGAGCGCGCAGGACCTGTTGAATTCACGCCGGGAATGGTTCGTTCCTGGAAACCGTCTGCTCTGACGGTTCATCTCTTAAAGCCCGGCATCTCCGGGCATTTTTATTTTTGCGGTTATGAAAAAAAATCTAAATTTACGCAGTATGGCGGCGCAGGCCGTCGAACAGGTTGTCGAAAAGGGGCAGTCGCTAAGCAATGTGCTACCTGCCATGCAGCAGAAAGTTGCCGATAAAGATAAGGCGCTGTTACAGGAACTTTGCTTCGGCGTATTGCGCACCCTCTCCCAACTTGAGTGGATGATCAAACAGTTGATGGAACGCCCGATGACGGGCAAACAGCGCACGGTCCACTACCTGATCATGGTCGGTTTCTACCAACTACTGCATACCCGTATCCCTCCTCATGCTGCATTAGCTGAAACAGTGGAAGGCGCGGTCGTGATCAAACGCCAGCAGTTGAAAGGTCTGATTAACGGCGTACTACGCCAGTTTCAGCGCCGCCAGGACGAACTGTTAACCGAGTTTGCACAAAGTGAACTGCGCTTCTTACACCCATCCTGGTTAGTAAAACGCATTAAGAATGCTTATCCACAGCAGTGGGAAACCATTCTTGCGGCTAATAACCAGCGTCCGCCAATGTGGCTACGCGTTAACCGTAACCACCACTCGCGCGACGCGTGGCTAGCATTGCTGGCGGAAAGTGGTCTTACCGGCTTCCCACACCCGGATTACCCGGATGCTGTGCGTCTGGAAACCCCAGTGTCAGTTCTGGCATTGCCCGGCTTCGAGCAAGGGTGGGTAACCGTCCAGGACGCTTCCGCTCAGGGATGCGTGAGCTATCTGCAGCCGAAGAACGGTGAACAGATCCTCGATTTATGTGCAGCGCCAGGTGGAAAGACGACACATATTCTGGAGGTTGCTCCGAATGCAAATGTAATGGCGGTCGACGTAGACGAAAAACGTCTGTCTCGCGTCTACGACAACCTGAAGCGTTTGGGCATGAAGGCTACCGTCAAGCAGGGCGATGGTCGTTTTCCACAACAATGGTGTGGCGAACAGCAGTTCGATCGTATTCTGCTGGATGCTCCATGCTCAGCCACTGGGGTCATTCGTCGCCATCCGGATATTAAATGGCTGCGCCGTGACCGGGATATCACCGAGCTTGCCCAACTACAGGCAGAGATCCTGAATGCGACTTGGGCGCATCTGAAGCCGGGCGGCACGCTGGTTTATGCAACCTGTTCTATTCTGCCTGAAGAGAACCAGCAGCAGATTGCGGCCTTCCTGACGCGTACACCAAACGCGGTATTAAGCGAAACCGGCACACCTGAGCAACCAGGCCGCCAGAATTTACCGAGTGCAGAAGAAGGTGATGGCTTCTTTTACGCTAAGCTAATCAAAAAGTGATGAGATAACGGGTCGCGACTGATGAAAATTATCATTCTGGGCGCAGGGCAAGTTGGTGGTACGTTGGCTGAAAACCTGGTCGGCGAGAACAACGATATCACGGTAGTCGATACCAACGGTGAACGCTTGCGCAGCCTGCAGGACAAGTTCGACCTCCGCGTTGTGCAGGGGCATGGCTCTCATCCCCGCGTACTGCGCGAAGCTGGCGCCGACGACGCTGATATGCTGGTCGCCGTGACCAGCTCTGATGAGACCAATATGGTCGCCTGTCAGGTCGCTTATTCGCTCTTCAATACGCCTAATCGTATCGCACGTATTCGATCACCGGATTATGTGCGCGATGCCGATAAACTCTTCCACTCTGAAGCGGTACCTATCGATCACCTCATTGCCCCAGAGCAACTGGTTATCGACAGCATCTACCGGCTGATTGAATATCCTGGTGCCCTGCAGGTGGTGAATTTTGCCGAAGGTAAAGTCAGTCTCGCAGTGGTTAAAGCCTATTATGGCGGTCCACTGATCGGTAACGCACTGTCGACTATGCGCGAGCATATGCCGCATATCGATACCCGCGTTGCGGCAATTTTCCGCCATGACAGACCTATTCGCCCGCAGGGTTCTACCATTGTGGAAGCGGGTGACGAAGTATTCTTTATTGCAGCGTCACAACATATTCGCGCAGTGATGAGCGAACTGCAGCGTCTGGAAAAACCCTACAAGCGCATCATGCTTGTGGGCGGCGGTAATATCGGTGCCGGACTCGCTCGGCGGCTGGAAAAGGATTACAGCGTTAAGTTGATCGAGCGCGATCAGCAACGAGCTTCAGAGCTTGCTGAAAAGTTACAAAATACGATCGTCTTTTTTGGCGATGCTTCGGATCAAGAACTGCTCGCCGAAGAGCATATCGATCAGGTCGATCTGTTTATTGCCGTCACTAACGATGACGAAGCTAACATCATGTCGGCAATGCTGGCTAAACGTATGGGCGCCAAGAAAGTAATGGTGCTGATTCAACGTAAAGCGTACGTTGATCTGGTGCAGGGCAGCGTGATTGATATTGCCATTTCACCACAGCAAGCAACGATCTCTGCATTGCTCAGCCACGTCCGTAAAGCAGATATCGTCGGCGTTTCTTCGTTGCGCCGTGGTGTGGCAGAAGCCATCGAAGCTGTCGCGCACGGAGATGAAACAACATCCCGGGTTGTCGGCCGTGCAATTGACGAGATTAAGCTGCCGCCAGGAACAATCATTGGCGCCGTTGTTCGGGGTAATGACGTCATGATCGCTAATGATAACTTGCGGATTGAGCAAGGCGATCACGTCATTATGTTCCTGACTGATAAAAAATTTATTACCGACGTCGAACGATTATTCCAGCCAAGTCCCTTCTTTCTGTAACTATGAGGGTGCTAATACAGCGCCCTTTTTATTTCCTCTTATTTTTCATGGTTTAATAAATCCCCCTGGCAGCAATGCATAAATGGAAATTGTCTTAACATTTGTTAGACTTATAAACGTCAGCTGCATAGGGAGAATAAAATGAGCATTATTAAAGAATTTCGCGAATTCGCGATGCGCGGGAATGTTGTAGATTTAGCAGTGGGTGTCATTATTGGTGCGGCATTCGGTAAGATTGTTTCGTCACTGGTTGCCGACATCATCATGCCACCACTGGGCTTGTTAATTGGTGGGATTGATTTTAAACAGTTTGCCTTAACGTTACGCGACGCACAGGGAGATATCCCGGCGGTCGTGATGCACTACGGTGTGTTTATTCAGAATGTGTTTGATTTCATTATTGTTGCCTTTGCTATCTTTATGGCCATCAAGCTAATCAACAGACTGAATCGCAAAAAGGCTGAAGAGCCAACAGCACCGCCAGCCCCATCAAAAGAAGAGGTGTTGCTGAGTGAAATACGTGACCTGCTGAAAGAACAAAATAACCGTTCTTAAGCACTCACTGAAACAAGAAGGCCAGTGGTAAAAAAGTGATTCACTTTCTTGCCACTGGCCTCCCAGTTACCCCGATTTCCTTGTTTACCTTTACGCTGATAACTTCCTTTTCCTTTCTTATTTTTCTCAACCCGCTGTCTGAATAGCGGATCATGCAATAGTGCTTCAATGGCGTTGTCCTTTATCTGCCCTTTGGTGTGCTGATAACGACTCATAATCTCTCCAGTGTGTAATAATTTACGCCGCGAGTGTAGACCTGACCGTTCAATAAATCAACGGCCTGATTTTGTTCCGCTAGCGCCTTGCTCAAGTGCCTCGAGAATAGAGCAGTAAACGCTGCTATGCGCCATGCCGCAGCATGCATCGTTCAATCGCTGTAGCGAGCGCTGCATTGTCTGAAGCTCAGCAATTCGGGCTTCAACCTCTTTTAATCTTTCCTGAACAATTCCCTTAGACTCCTGACAGGTATGGTGCTCAGGATCGATACGGATCGAGAGTAACTCGCGGATCGACTCCAGAGTAAAACCAAGCTGTCGGGCATAACGAATAAATTTAAGACGTTGAAGATCGCTTTCGGTATAGAGTCGAAATCCACCTTCAGTGCGTACTTCATGCTCCATCATTTGCTGCTTTTCATAGTAGCGGATGGTATCTGGCGTGACTTCAGCCAGTTTAGCTAATTCGCCAATACGATACATGGTACCTCCGCTAATCATCACTAATCCGATGCAGAAGTTTTTCTGCATATTCCCCACGCAAAAACTCGGTGCTGAGTCCAGCCTGTCGAAGTTTAAGTTCAAGGAGCGAAAGACGTCGACTTACCTCCTCATACTGAACCTCATCTTTACGAATTCCTGCAAGGATATCAAGCAGACGAATTGCTTCTCTGCGCAGCTCAAGCTCGGGAGGAAGGCAACCCGAATTTTTTAATAGCCTGTAGCCGGCTCGTAGTTCCGGTGGAATATGAGAATCATCATCCAGAGCAAGCGGCTCACCGGAACCCGGTAAATCATCAAACTCGCCTTTGGCCTGCGCGTCATTAATATGGCGCTCTGCCCACTGGTCCAGTAACCACATACAGTGCTCCAGGGGATGAACAAAAAAGTACAGCTCGTATAGATAGGTTGGGATGCTGCGGATATAAAAAAACCCGCCGAGGCGGGTTTTTTTACGTTACTACAGATTACTCTGCAGCAGCTTCTGCTTGCGATTCAGAGCGATCAACCAGCTCGATGTATGCCATCGGCGCATTGTCGCCTGCACGGAAGCCACACTTCAGAATGCGAGTGTAACCACCGGCGCGGCTCGCGAAACGCGGGCCCAGCTCGTTAAACAGTTTTGCCACGATCTCGTTATCACGAGTACGGGCGAATGCCAGACGACGATTAGCTACGCTATCAGTCTTGGCAAGAGTAATCAGCGGCTCAACTACGCGGCGCAGCTCTTTCGCTTTAGGCAGGGTCGTCTTGATGATCTCATGACGAACCAGTGAACCTGCCATATTGCGGAACATAGCCTGGCGATGGCTGCTGTTGCGGTTCAGTTGACGACCACTCTTACGATGGCGCATGACCTTATCCTTCTCAGTAAAACCTTAACCTGTGATCCGGTTACTCGTCAGCGATGCTTGCCGGTGGCCAGTTTTCCAGGCGCATGCCCAGAGACAGTCCACGGGAAGCCAGCACGTCTTTAATCTCAGTAAGAGATTTTTTACCAAGGTTAGGCGTCTTAAGAAGCTCAACCTCAGTACGCTGTACCAGATCACCGATATAGTGGATAGCTTCTGCTTTGAGGCAGTTAGCAGAGCGGACAGTCAATTCCAGATCGTCAACAGGGCGCAGCAGGATCGGATCGAACTCTGGTTTCTCTTCTTTAACTTCCGGCTGACGTACATCACGTAAATCAACGAAAGCTTCAAGTTGTTCTGCCAGAATGGTTGCCGCACGACGAATCGCCTCTTCAGGATCGATTGTGCCGTTGGTTTCCATTTCGATGACCAGCTTGTCCAGGTCGGTACGCTGTTCTACACGCGCAGCTTCAACATTGTAGGCAATACGCTCTACAGGGCTGTAGCAGGCGTCGACCAGCAGACGGCCGATTGGGCGCTCATCTTCTTCCGAATGAATTCGGGTAGAAGCCGGCACATAACCACGACCGCGCTGAACTTTGATGCGCATGCTAATAGATGCGTTCTCATCGGTCAGGTGGCAGATCACGTGCTGTGGCTTGACGATTTCGACATCACCATCATGGGTGATATCGGCTGCAGTCACAGGGCCAATGCCAGATTTATTCAAGGTAAGAATAACGTCATCTTTACCCTGAACTCTCACCGCCAGCCCTTTCAGGTTGAGCAGGATTTCCAGGATATCTTCCTGAACGCCTTCTTTGGTGCTGTACTCATGTAGTACACCATCAATCTCAACCTCGGTCACCGCACAAACCGGCATCGATGAGAGCAGAATACGGCGCAGTGCGTTACCCAAAGTATGGCCAAAGCCACGCTCTAAAGGCTCAAGGGTCACCTTGGCGTGCGTCGAACTCAGTTGCTCGATATCTACCAGGCGCGGTTTTAGAAACTCTGTCACAGAACCCTGCATTGTGTCCTCTCTTTGGTACTAAGCTTTACTTGGAGTAAAGCTCGACGATCAGGTGTTCGTTAATGTCCGCAGACAGATCAGAACGCTCCGGCTTACGCTTGAACGTACCTTCCATCTTGCCAGCATCAACTTCCAGCCAGGTTGGCTTTTCACGCTGCTCAGCCAGCTCCAGAGCGGCTTTCACGCGAGACTGCTTCTTCGCTTTCTCACGAATGCTAACAACGTCATTCGGACTAACCTGATAAGAAGCGATGTTAACAACACGACCGTTTACCATAATTGCTTTATGGCTGACCAGCTGACGTGCTTCTGCACGAGTGGCACCGAAGCCCATACGGTATACAACGTTGTCCAGACGACCTTCCAGCAGACCCAACAGGTTTTCACCGGTGTTGCCTTTCAGACGTGCTGCTTCTTTGTAGTAGTTACGGAACTGACGTTCCAGCACACCGTAGATACGGCGAACTTTTTGCTTTTCACGCAACTGCACACCATAGTCAGACAGACGCGGTTTACGCGCACCGTGCTGGCCAGGAGCTTGTTCAATTTTACACTTGGTATCGATCGCGCGAACGCCAGACTTAAGGAATAAGTCAGTGCCCTCACGACGGCTCAGCTTGAGCTTAGGACCCAAATATCTTGCCATTTTCTTTCTCCAACAATCCTAGAAACGAGGCGTTATACGCGACGTTTTTTCGGCGGACGACAACCGTTATGAGGGATCGGAGTCACATCAGTAATATTAGTGATGCGGAAACCAGCGGCGTTCAGAGCACGAACAGTAGATTCGCGACCTGGACCCGGTCCTTTGACCATAACTTCCAGATTCTTGATACCGTATTCTTTTACGGCTTCAGCGCAACGCTCTGCTGCAACCTGAGCTGCAAACGGAGTGGATTTGCGAGAACCACGGAAACCGGAACCACCGGCTGTTGCCCAACCCAGCGCGTTACCCTGACGATCAGTAATGGTAACGATGGTGTTGTTAAAAGAAGCATGGATATGAGCCACGCCGTCAGAGACTTGTTTTCTTACACGTTTACGTGCACGAATTGGTGCCTTTGCCATTATTCAATCACCCCGATTATTTCTTGATCGGTTTGCGCGGACCCTTACGGGTACGTGCGTTGGTCTTGGTACGCTGACCGCGAACCGGGAGACCACGACGATGACGCAAACCGCGATAGCAACCAAGGTCCATAAGGCGCTTGATGCTCATGCTAACTTCACGGCGCAGATCACCTTCAACGACAAATTTGGCAACTTCGTCACGCAGCGTGTCGATTTGTTCTTCAGACAGCTCACTGATCTTAACATCTTCAGCGATACCCGCTGCAGCCAGAATGGCCTTAGAACGGGTCTTGCCGACGCCGTAGATCGAAGTTAATGCGATCACAGCATGTTTCTGATCAGGAATGTTAATGCCTGCTATACGGGCCACTATGCACTCCTACTATTTAATATGTACGCACCATGCTGAAAAGCCCGTTTTCAGGATACTCAAATGGAAACGCACAGACATACAAAAGATTGGCTGGCTAATCTAGCCAGCTCAACCCAACTTTGCAAGAAAAATATGCGAATAAATCAGCCTTGGCGCTGTTTATGCTTTGGCTCGGCACTGCAAATCACACGGATGACACCATCACGCTTAACGATTTTGCAGTTACGGCATAATTTCTTGACGGAAGCACGAACTTTCATTTTTACTCTCCGTAACTTCTCGGGCGACTGTTAACGGCCGTAGCCTTTCAGATTCGCCTTCTTCAATGCAGACTCATACTGACTTGACATCATCAGAGTTTGCACTTGAGCCATAAAGTCCATAATCACGACAACAACGATAAGCAGTGAGGTTCCACCGAAGTAGAACGGTACTTTCATTGCATCACGCATGAACTCCGGGATCAGGCAGATAAAGGTAATGTAAAGCGCACCAACCAAGGTCAGGCGGGTCATTACTTTATCGATATACTTCGCCGTTTGCTCTCCCGGACGAATTCCTGGTACAAATGCACCGGACTTCTTCAGGTTATCTGCTGTTTCACGCGGGTTGAAAACCAACGCCGTGTAAAAGAAACAGAAGAAGATGATTGCAGACGCATAGAGTAACACATAAAGCGGTTGCCCAGGCTGCAAATACAGCGAAATTGTTGTCAGCCAGTTCCAACCAGTACCGCCCCCGAACCATGACGCGATGGTCGCCGGGAACAGAATAATACTGGAAGCGAAGATTGCTGGGATAACCCCGGCCATATTCACTTTCAGCGGTAAATGTGTGCTCTGTGCAGCATAGACACGACGACCTTGCTGACGTTTCGCGTAGTTTACCACAATGCGGCGTTGACCACGTTCAACAAATACAACAAAGAACGTCACTGCAAATACTAATACTGCAACCAACAGCAACACGAGGAAGTGCAGGTCGCCTTGACGCGCTTGCTCGATAGTATGGGCAATGGCTGGCGGGAGTCCCGCGACGATACCGGCGAAGATAATGATTGAGATACCGTTGCCGATACCACGTTCAGTAATCTGTTCACCCAACCACATCAGGAACATTGTCCCTGTAACCAGACTTACAACAGCGGTGAAATAGAATGCAAAACCTGGATTCATCACCAGGCCTTGCATACCAGGCATATTCGGCAGACCGGTAGCAATACCGATCGACTGGAATATCGCCAGCACCAGAGTACCGTAGCGGGTGTACTGGCTGATCTTACGACGACCAGACTCCCCTTCTTTCTTAATTTCCGCCAACGTTGGATGAACCACCGTCAGCAGCTGGATAATGATCGACGCCGAAATATACGGCATGATCCCCAGAGCAAAGATAGAAGCACGGCTGAGAGCACCACCAGAGAACATGTTGAACATTTCAATGATGGTGCCTCGCTGTTGCTCAAGCAGTTTGGCAAGTACAGCGGCATCAATACCAGGGATCGGAATGAAAGAGCCAATACGGAACACAATCAGCGCGCCGATAACAAACAGCAGTCTGCGTTTCAGCTCGCCTAAGCCACCTTTGGCACTTTGAAAATCTAATCCCGGTTGTTTAGCCATCTGCTACTTATTCCTCGATTTTACCGCCAGCAGCTTCGATAGCAGCACGAGCGCCTTTAGTAACACGCAGGCCACGAACAGTTACCGGAGTAGTGACTTCACCAGCCAGGATCACTTTTGCGAACTCGATCTGGATACCGATAATGTTTGCTGCTTTCAGCGTATTCAGGTCTACAACACCGCCTTCAACTTTAGCCAGGTCAGACAGACGAACTTCGGCTGTGATCGCTGATTTACGTGAAGTGAAGCCGAATTTCGGCAGACGACGGTACAGAGGCATCTGACCACCTTCGAACCCGCGACGTACGCCACCGCCAGAACGAGACTTCTGACCTTTGTGACCACGACCACCGGTTTTACCGAGGCCAGAACCGATACCACGACCCAGGCGGCGAGCCGCTTTTTTAGAGCCTTCGGCCGGAGACAGAGTATTTAAACGCATCTCTTACTCCTCAACTTTAACCATGAAGGAAACCGCGTTGACCATACCACGAACAGCAGGAGTATCCTCGCGTTCTACGGTGTGACCAATACGACGCAGACCCAGGCCAAGCAGCGTTGCCTTGTGTTTCGGCAGACGACCGATTGCACTGCGGGTTTGAGTAATTTTAATAGTCTTTGCCATGGTTTATTTCCCCAGAATTTCTTCAACGGATTTACCACGCTTGGCAGCGACCATTTCCGGAGATTTCATATTTTCCAAACCATCGATAGTTGCACGAACCACGTTAATCGGGTTGGTGGAACCATACGCTTTAGCCAGAACGTTACGAACTCCAGCGACTTCCAGAACGGCGCGCATTGCACCACCGGCGATGATACCGGTACCTTCGGAAGCCGGCTGCATGAAGACACGAGAACCCGTGTGAGTACCCTTAACCGGGTGCTGCAGGGTGCCGTGGTTCAGCGCGACGTTAATCATATTGCGACGGGCTTTTTCCATCGCTTTCTGGATCGCTGCTGGAACTTCACGCGCTTTACCGTAACCAAAACCAACGCGACCGTTACCATCGCCAACTACAGTCAGAGCTGTGAAGGAGAAAATACGACCACCTTTAACGGTTTTAGATACGCGGTTAACCGCGATCAGCTTTTCCTGCAGTTCGCCAGCTTGTTTTTCGATGTGAGCCATCTTACACCTCTACCTTAGAACTGAAGGCCAGCTTCACGGGCAGCATCTGCCAGTGCCTGGACACGACCATGATATTGGAACCCGGAACGGTCAAAGGATACATCTTTGATGCCTTTTTCCAGAGCGCGTTCAGCAACAGCTTTACCTACAGCTGCAGCAGCGTCTTTGTTACCGGTGTACTTCAATTGTTCAGCGATAGCTTTTTCTACAGTAGAAGCAGCTACCAGAACTTCAGAACCGTTCGGTGCAATTACCTGTGCGTAAATATGACGCGGGGTACGATGTACCACCAGGCGAGTTGCACCCAGCTCCTGGAGCTTGCGGCGTGCGCGGGTCGCACGACGGATACGAGCAGATTTCTTATCCATAGTGTTACCTTACTTCTTCTTAGCCTCTTTGGTACGCACGACTTCGTCGGCGTAACGAACACCCTTGCCTTTATATGGCTCAGGACGACGGTAGGCGCGCAGATCTGCTGCAACCTGACCGATCAGCTGTTTATCAGCGCCTTTCAGCACGATTTCAGTCTGGGTCGGACATTCTGCAGTAATACCTGCCGGCAGCTCATGATCAACGGGATGAGAGAAACCTAAAGCCAGGTTTACTACATTCCCTTTGACCGCTGCGCGGTAACCTACACCAACCAGCTGCAGCTTCTTAGTGAAGCCTTCGGTAACACCGACAACCATTGAGTTCAGCAGGGCACGCGCGGTACCAGCCTGAGCCCAACCATCTACGTAACCATCACGCGGACCGAAGGTCAGTGCATTATCTGCATGATTAACTTCAACAGCATCGTTGAGAGTACGAGTCAGCTCGCCGTTCTTACCTTTGATCGTAATAACCTGACCGCTGATTTTTACATCAACGCCGGCAGGAATAACGACCGGTGCTTTAGCAACACGAGACATTTTTTCCTCCGATTAGGCTACGTAGCAGATAATTTCGCCACCAAGACCAGCTTGGCGCGCTGCACGATCAGTCATAACACCTTTAGAGGTAGAAACAACTGCGATACCCATGCCAGCCATAACTTTTGGCAGCTCGTCTTTACGCTTATAAATGCGCAGACCTGGGCGACTGACACGCTGAATGCTTTCTACAACAGCTTTACCCTGGAAATACTTAAGAGTAAGTTCCAGTTCCGGCTTGGTGTCGCCTTCAACTTTAAAATCTTCAATAAAACCTTCTTCCTTCAGCACGTTGGCAATTGCCACTTTCAGCTTGGAGGAAGGCATGGTGACCGCAGCTTTATTCGCGGCCTGACCGTTACGGATACGGGTCAGCATATCCGCGATCGGATCTTGCATGCTCATCTGTCTTTACTCCCGTGATTCAATTGGTAATTACCAGCTAGCCTTTTTCAAGCCCGGTACTTCACCGCGCATAGCGGCTTCACGAAGCTTAATACGGCTCAACCCGAACTTGCCCACATAGCCATGCGGACGACCTGTTTGACGGCAGCGGTTACGCTGACGAGACGGGCTGGAATCACGCGGCAGAGACTGCAGCTTCAGAACTGCGTTCCAACGATCTTCGTCGGTCGCGTTCACATCAGAGATAATAGCCTTCAGTTCAGCGCGTTTTGCGAAGTACTTATCAGCTAAAGCTACGCGCTTTACTTCGCGTGCTTTCATTGATTGCTTAGCCATTCAGTAACCCTACCTTACTTGCGGAACGGGAAGTCAAAGGCAGCCAGCAGAGCACGGCCTTCTTCATCAGATTTCGCAGTAGTGGTAATGGTAATATCCAAACCACGCACGCGGTCGACTTTATCGTAGTCGATTTCTGGGAAGATGATCTGCTCACGGACACCCATGCTGTAGTTACCACGACCGTCGAAAGACTTAGCGGACAAGCCACGGAAGTCACGGATACGTGGAACAGCAATAGTGATCAGGCGCTCAAAGAACTCCCACATGCGTTCGCCACGCAGAGTTACTTTACAGCCGATCGGATAGCCCTGACGGATTTTGAAGCCTGCAACAGATTTGCGTGCTTTGGTGATCAACGGCTTTTGACCGGAGATTGCTGTCAGATCAGCTGCTGCGTTATCCAGCAGTTTCTTGTCAGCGATCGCTTCACCAACACCCATGTTCAGGGTGATCTTCTCGACCCGAGGGACTTGCATGACAGAATTGTAGTTAAACTCAGTCATGAGTTTAGCGACTACTTCGTCTTTGTAGTAATCATGCAGTTTCGCCATCGTACTACTCCAAATTACTTGATAGTTTCGCTGTTAGACTTGAAGAAACGGACTTTTTTGCCGTCTTCGAATCTAAAGCCTACACGGTCAGCCTTGCCGGTTGCCGCGTTGAAGATAGCAAGGTTAGAGATCTGAATAGCTGCTTCTTTCTCTACAATGCCGCCTGGTTGGTTCAGGGCCGGAACCGGCTTCTGATGTTTCTTAACCAGGTTGATACCTTCAACAATGACCTTGCCGGAAGACAGGACATTTTTTACTTTACCGCGTTTACCTTTATCTTTACCGGTTAACACGATAACTTCGTCATCACGACGGATCTTCGCTGCCATGATTCGCTCCTTAGAGTACTTCTGGTGCCAGAGAGATAATTTTCATGAACTTCTCGTTACGAAGTTCACGAGTTACCGGCCCAAAAATACGCGTACCGATAGGTTGCTCACTGTTATTGTTTAAAATAACGCATGCATTACCATCGAAGCGAATGACAGAACCGTCCGGGCGACGAACACCCTTCTTGGTGCGCACCACTACCGCCTTCAGCACATCACCTTTTTTGACCTTACCACGCGGAATTGCTTCCTTGATGGTGATCTTGATGATGTCGCCTACGCCTGCGTAGCGACGGTGCGAGCCACCCAGAACCTTGATACACATTACGCGACGTGCACCGGAGTTGTCGGCGACGTTCAGCATAGTCTGTTCTTGGATCATTTTAGTGCTCCGCTAATGTCAACTACTACTGAGACCCGAAAATCAGGTCGTTAAAAAGCCCCATATCGGGGGCGCGGCATTATAACACCGCTTCAACGATATGGGTAGAAAAAATAAACGGCTCATCGCTGAGCCGTTTATTCGTTGAGAATGCATACTCTATTACAGAATAGCTTTCTCTACAACGCGAACCAGCGTCCAGGACTTAGTCTTGGACAGCGGACGGCATTCGCGGATTTCAACCACGTCACCAGTACCGCATTCGTTGTTCTCGTCATGTACGTGCAGTTTGGTCGTACGCTTGATGAATTTACCGTAGATCGGGTGTTTCACAAAACGTTCGATAGCAACAACAATGGATTTCTCCATTTTGTCGCTAACAACGCGACCTTGCAGAGTACGGATTTTATCGGTCATTACGCACCCGCCTTCTCAGTCAGTAAAGTCTTAACGCGTGCGACATCACGACGCACTTGCTTCAACAGGTGAGACTGTTGCAGCTGGCCACTTGCAGCCTGCATACGCAGGTTGAACTGCTCACGCAGCAGATTCAGCAGCTCGGTGTTCAGCTCTTCAACACTCTTCTCACGCAGCTCTTTTGCTTTCATTACATCACCGTCTTAGTTACAAAGGTGGTTTTAATCGGCAGTTTCGCTGCTGCCAGCTTGAATGCTTCACGGGCCAGCTCTTCCGGTACACCGTCCATTTCATACAGGACTTTACCCGGCTGAATCAAGGCAACCCAATACTCCACGTTACCTTTACCTTTACCCATACGCACTGCCAGCGGCTTTTCAGTGATCGGTTTGTCCGGGAATACACGGATCCAGATCTTACCTTGACGCTTAACTGCACGGGTCATAGCACGACGTGCTGCTTCGATCTGACGGGCAGTCAGACGACCACGGCCAACAGCTTTCAGACCGAAGCTGCCGAAGCTAACATCCGTACCCTGCGCCAGACCGCGGTTACGGCCTTTGTGCATTTTACGGAATTTTGTACGCTTTGGTTGTAACATCAGCGACGCTCCTTATTTACGGCCTTTACGCTGCTGCTTTTTAGGTTGAGCAGCCGGTTCCGGTTGTTCAACAGCAGCCATACCACCCAGGATCTCGCCTTTGAAGATCCATACCTTAACGCCGATTACACCGTAAGTGGTGTGCGCTTCAGAGGTGTTGTAGTCGATGTCAGCACGCAGAGTGTGCAGCGGTACGCGACCTTCGCGGTACCATTCGGTACGTGCGATTTCCGCGCCGCCCAGACGGCCGCTAACTTCAACTTTAATACCTTTAGCGCCCAGACGCATTGCGTTCTGTACAGCACGCTTCATAGCACGACGGAACATAACACGACGTTCCAGCTGTGAAGTGATGCTGTCAGCAACCAATTTTGCGTCCAGTTCAGGCTTACGCACTTCGGCGATATTGATCTGGGCAGGAACGCCAGCAATATCAGCTACGACTTTGCGCAGTTTTTCTACGTCTTCGCCTTTCTTACCGATAACGATACCCGGGCGAGCGGTGTGAATGGTCACACGGATGCTCTTAGCCGGACGCTCGATAACGATACGAGATACAGACGCTTTAGCCAGTTCCTTAGTCAGGTACTGACGTACTTTAAAATCGCTGTCCAGGTTGTCAGCGAATTCTTTGGTGTTCGCAAACCAGGTTGAATTCCATGGTTTTACAATACCCAGGCGAATACCATTAGGATGTACTTTCTGACCCATTGCTAGTCTCCAGAGTCTCAGCGATCGGACACAACCACAGTAATGTGGCTGGTGCGCTTCAGGATGCGATCTGCACGACCTTTTGCACGCGGCATAATGCGCTTCATGCTAGGGCCTTCGTCTACGAAAATTTTCGTAACTTTCAGATCGTCAATGTCAGCGCCATCGTTGTGTTCAGCGTTAGCAATGGCAGATTCCAGGACTTTCTTAACCAGTACAGCCGCTTTCTTATTGGTGTAGGTCAGAATATCCAGAGCCTGCGACACTTTCTTACCGCGAATCAGGTCTGCAACAAGGCGAACCTTCTGAGCAGAAGAACGAGCATGGCGATGTTGAGCTAAAGTTTCCATCTCTTCCTCCTACCTTATTTCTTCTTCGCTTTTTTATCAGCAGCATGGCCGCGATAAGTACGAGTCGGTGCGAATTCACCCAGTTTGTGACCGACCATTTCGTCGGAAACAAATACCGGAACGTGCTGACGACCATTATGGACAGCGATGGTCAAACCGATCATGTTAGGAAAGATCGTTGAACGACGGGACCAAGTGCGCAGGGGCTTCTTGTCTCCGCTTTCCACCGCTTTCTCTACCTTCTTCAGCAAGTGCAGGTCAATAAAAGGACCTTTCTTGAGAGAACGTGGCATGGCTTATCCTCTAAAATTATTTGCTACGGCGACGTACGATGAATTTATCAGTACGCTTGTTGCTGCGGGTCTTCTTACCTTTGGTCTGAACGCCCCACGGAGTTACCGGGTGCTTACCAAAGTTACGACCTTCACCACCACCATGTGGGTGATCGACTGGGTTCATCGCAGTACCGCGAACGGTAGGACGAACACCACGCCAGCGTGCAGCACCTGCTTTACCCAGAACGCGCAGCATATGCTCAGCATTGCCAACTTCGCCCAGAGTTGCACGGCAGTCTGCTTCGACTTTACGCATTTCACCAGAACGCAGACGCAGGGTGACATAAGCACCATCACGAGCAACGATCTGAACGTAAGTACCAGCGGAACGTGCCAGCTGACCGCCTTTACCTGGTTTCATTTCTACGTTATGAACGGTAGAACCAACCGGGATATTGCGCATCGGCAGGGTGTTACCTGCTTTGATTGCAGCATCAACGCCAGATTGAACCTGGTCGCCAGCTTTCAGGCCTTTAGGGGCCAGGATGTAACGACGTTCGCCGTCTTTGTACAGAACCAGCGCGATGTTCGCGGAACGGTTCGGATCGTACTCAAGACGTTCAACAATTGCCGGGATACCGTCTTTGTTGCGTTTGAAGTCAACGATACGATAAGCCTGCTTGTGACCACCACCGATGTGACGAGTGGTGATACGGCCATTGTTGTTACGACCACCGGATTTGCTGTTTTTTTCAACCAGCGGAGCAAAAGGTTTGCCCTTGTGCAGCTCTGGGTTGACCACTTTAACAACGTGGCGACGACCCGGAGATGTCGGTTTACATTTAACAACTGCCATTGTATTACTCCTCCGACTTACTCAGCGCCGCCGACGAAGTCCAGATTCTGGCCTTCCTTCAGGGTGACGTAAGCTTTTTTCCAGTCGCTACGACGACCGATACGCTGTCCGTGACGTTTAACTTTCCCTTTAACAACCAGGGTGTTAACGACTTCGACTTCGACTTCAAACAGTTTCTGCACAGCAGCTTTGATTTCTGCTTTGGTCGCGTCTTTAGCAACTTTGAGAACGATGGTATTGGTTTTTTCCATCGCAGCAGACGCTTTTTCAGAAACGTGCGGTGCGCGCAGCACCTTCAGCAAACGTTCTTCACGAATCATGCCAGCATCTCCTCAACTTGCTTAACAGCATCAGCAGTCATTACGACTTTGTCGAAGGCGATCAGGCTAACCGGGTCGATACCAGTTGCATCGCGTACGTCAACCTTGTGCAGGTTGCGCGCAGCCAGGAACAGGTTTTCGTCCAGCTCACCGGTGATGATCAGCACATCTTCCAGAGCCATGTCTTTCAGTTTCTGTGCCAGCAGCTTAGTTTTAGGCGCTTCTACAGAGAATGATTCGACAACGATCAGACGATCCTGACGTACCAGTTCGGACAGAATGCTTTTCAGCGCGCCGCGGTACATCTTTTTGTTAACTTTTTGACTGTGGTCCTGCGGGCGAGCAGCGAAGGTTACGCCACCGGAACGCCAGATCGGGCTCTTGATAGAACCTGAACGCGCACGGCCGGTACCTTTCTGGCGCCACGGCTTTTTGCCTGAACCAGTTACTTCAGCACGAGTCTTCTGAGCACGAGTACCCTGACGAGCACCAGCTGCATAAGCAACAACAACCTGGTGAACCAGCGCTTCGTTGAAATCACGACCGAAGGTAGTTTCGGAAACAGTCAGCGCGCTCTGCGCGTCTTTCAATACTAATTCCATTGCTATCCCCTTACGCCTTCACAGCTGGTTTAACGATCAGGTCGCAACCGGTCGCACCCGGAACACCACCTTTAACCAGCAGCAGGTTGCGCTCAGCGTCAACGCGTACTACGTCAAGGCTCTGAACGGTGACACGCTCGTTACCCATCTGACCTGCCATTTTCTTGCCTTTGAACACTTTGCCCGGAGTCTGGTTCTGACCGATAGAACCCGGAACGCGGTGAGACAAGGAGTTACCGTGAGTCGCGTCCTGGGTACGGAAGTTCCAGCGCTTAACGGTACCAGCGAAACCTTTACCTTTAGAGGTACCGGTTACGTCAACTTTTTTAACGTCAGCAAACAGTTCAACGCTAATGTTCTGACCAACGGTGTATTCTTCACCATCTGCCAGACGGAACTCCCACAGGCCGCGGCCAGCTTCTACGCCAGCTTTAGCAAAGTGACCAGCTTCCGGCTTGGTTACACGGTTAGCTTTTTTAGCACCAGTGGTAACCTGAACAGCGCGATAGCCATCGTTAGCCAGATCTTTGATCTGAGTAACGCGGTTTGCTTCAACTTCGATAACGGTTACTGGGATAGATACGCCATCTTCAGTGAAGATGCGGGTCATACCCACTTTTTTACCGACTAAACCAATCATTGTATCAACCTCTCAATCGCTCGATGACCTGATTAACCCAGGCTGATCTGCACGTCTACACCGGCAGCCAGGTCCAGACGCATCAGAGCATCAACGGTTTTTTCAGTTGGCTCAACGATGTCAACCAGACGCTTGTGAGTGCGAATTTCGTACTGATCACGCGCGTCTTTGTTAACGTGCGGAGAGATCAGAACGGTAAAGCGCTCTTTGCGGGTCGGCAGCGGGATCGGACCACGAACCTGCGCACCAGTGCGCTTGGCAGTCTCGACGATTTCCGCGGTTGATTGATCGATCAGACGATGATCAAACGCTTTCAAACGGATACGGATTCTTTGGTTCTGCATGAGACCAGAGCTCCAATTATTTTATAGACGAAATAGTTACTCCTCAAACCCATTACGATTGATGGGAGAGTGTAACCGTTCTTACAGAGTTCCCCGATTGGGAACATTGTCTGGTATCGCTTTCGCAGTACCGGTGGCTCATATCGAACCGCTGTCAATATTAGACAAGCCCGCGCATTATACGTAAATCTCAGCCTTACGCAAGTGCCGTGTAGATATTAATCACTCAACCAGTAATGCGAGCCCGATTCCGCTCTGAATGCAGAGGTTTTGGTTCATCGTAATTTCTCCGGAAGGAAGCCAACAGAATGAGCAATCAAGCCTTGTATGGTCAACACGATTTCTTGAAGGTGGCATCTATTTCCACAAAGGATTCGCGCATGTACGCCGACCTCCCCTTTCTGTTTTTCTACATTTCATTATGCGGGCTACTTTGGGCCCAGGATTTACGTACCGGGTTATTACCCGACAAGTTGACCTGCCCTCTGCTCTGGTGCGGTCTTATTTACTACCAGTGCTGTAAACCGGCACTGTTATCCGACGCACTTTGGGGAGCCATAGCAGGCTATAGCGCATTTTCGCTGATCTACTGGAGCTATCGCCTGGTGCGGCGGTATGAGGGATTAGGCTATGGTGATGTAAAATTCCTCGCCGCATTGGGTGCCTGGCATCGGTGGGAATCCTTACCGCTATTGGTCTTCCTTGCGGCTTGTTTAGCGTGCTGCATGATGGGAGCTGAATATGTAAGACACGGAAAAAAAGGACTAAAAAACCCGCTGCCTTTTGGACCCTATCTGGCGGCTGCGGGTTTTATTATTGGCGGGGTAAATCTGGTACGGGGCTTTTAGTCACTGACTTTAATTTGCGACTGCAGGTAATTTTGCAATCCCAGTCTTCCAATCAGATCCAGCTCCGTTTCGAGCCAGTCAATATGCCCTTCTTCGTCGGTGAGGATCTCTATCATCATATCCCGACTGACATAGTCATGAACGCTATCGGCATAGGCAATGGCTTCACGTAAATCTTTTGCGCCATCCAGCTCAAGTCGAAGATCTGACTGAAGCATCTCCTCAACGTCTTCACCAATCCCCAACTTACCCAAGTCCTGTAAATTTGGGAGCCCTTCTAAAAACAAAATACGCTCGATGTATTTATCGGCGTGTTTCATCTCATCAATAGATTCATGGTACTCAACATCATTGAGCCGAGTCAGCCCCCAGTTTTTAAACATTCGGGCATGAAGAAAATACTGGTTGATCGCGACAAGCTCATTTCCCAATAGTTTATTGAGATAACTTATGATTTTAACATCACCTTTCATTTTATAGTCCCTCCGCTTCCACTCTTAGAGCGTAGATGGGGCTACAGGGATGTCAAAAAAAAGAGTGTGACCTAGGCGATCTCTTTAAATTCTGGCATTTGTGTTAATTCATCTTGCATCACTTCACGCGCAGCGCGAATGCATTTACCACATTGATTTCCAACAGGAATAAATTTTCGTAATTGTTGAAAAGATTGCGGATGAAACTGGCGAACAGCCTGACGAATTTTTTTATCACTTATCGCATTACACAAACAAACGTACATGATCGCTCCCGTTCAATTTATGCGCAAAGTGTAAATGAGAATAGTTATGATTACAATAGCACAATACTGTTTGTATGCCGAAGCGGCTTGCGAAAAATGCGAATAAATATTACAGGTGTCAAATATCAGGCAGCAAAAAGGGCGCCTAAGCGCCCTTTTCAATTCAAAACTAATTAACGAGTAATTAGCTCAGAACTTTAGCAACAACGCCCGCACCAACAGTACGGCCGCCTTCACGGATTGCGAAACGCAGACCGTCGTCCATCGCGATCGGGTGGATCAGGGT
>NZ_SZXC01000048.1:0-57231 GCF_005281055.1 Citrobacter sp. wls711
GGTATTGGCTGCTATGTCTGTAGTGTTGGCCGTGGTACGGGTGTCAAGGTCTGCGATATCCGAGGCGTTATCGGCAATAGCACTGGTGTTGGTTGCAATATCCGTGGTGTTTGTTGCGATGTCCGAGGCGTTATCGGCAATAGCGCTGGTGTTGGTTGCTATGTCTGTAGTGTTGGTTGCAATACCCGAAGCGTTATCGGCAATAGCGCCGGTATTGGCTGCTATGTCTGTAGTGTTGGTTGCAATTGCCGCTGCGTTGGCTGTTACTTCCCCTTCCAGGGTTTGAGTGGCAGCTGTCACTGCATCATCAACATATTTTTCGGTTGCATTATCGTCAGGTCCAGCAAAAACAACATTCGGTAATAATGCGCATGAAACAACGATAGTAAGCGCGCTGCGTTTAAAATTCATAATTGATAATCTCCATGTATATATTTTTGTAAAAAAACAAAGCATCGCAATGATTGATTTATTCCTGATAGGATGCGGTTGCTCTAATGCGATACATCCTTGTAAATGTATGTAATAAGGCTTCTGCGTCTAACATTATGCGGATTATAAAGTTCTCATTTGTTAGTTCAATTCTGTTATCTGTTGTGGGTGTGATTGTTTTTATTTTTTTTTTGCTTTTAAAAACAATGGGTAATGTCTTTTTTTAAGGATTTCCTTGTTATTTTTTTAGGATTTACGCCCGAAAGTTAGATGTGTTTATATAAATCCTAGATAATTATTGTTTTGATGAATTTATTTTTCGCGTGAATTTTTTTATGTATCACATATTGGTAATGTATTTGTTGTTGGCTGTGTGATAAGTTGGTCTGAATATGAATGTTATATGTATACATTTGTTTTGATATATACAATTAGAAGGGAAAGTATGTGAGGTAATTGGAACTACATTAAAGGCTCTGGTATGAAATCGGACTGCACCCCAAAAGTTGGACGCTCCAGTTTTTTATGGCAAATCCAAAATATTCCCTCGAAACCAGAGAGTCTGTTGTCTGACGCTACCTCTCCGGTAATGATGGGACACGACGAATCGTAGAATGCTTTGGAGTTAAAATAACGTCAGTTCCTCGCTTGGTCAGAGCCTTGCAATTACACGGCATTGATGGTGCTACCTAAAAAACGACAATTATTCTCCTGAATTTCGGAAAACTGTTGTCTGAGCTTCACTCTGTGAAGAACTTAAGATGCGCGAATCAGCGGCACGATTTCACATCGCAAATGAAAGTGTTGTCCCGTACTGGGTCAAAGTGTACAAATTCTAAGACCAGAAATGACTTCTGAGTATAAAACACGGCTGGGGCAAACCAATGTCAAAACAACCAATAACATCCCCACTTACCGATGCGGGACTGGAAAAGCACTATCCCGAAGAATTACGGGCTGAACTCCGTTATTTGTAATATCCATTACTACAACAACGAGCGGATGAGCTTTAAATTACAAAGCCTGAGCCCGGTAGAATACCGAACCCAGGCCCTGAAAGCCGCTGTCCCACTTTATGAGTGCAGACTATAATCCTGAGCCTTTTGTTAGGCCTCGTTTTCTGCCAACTCACGCAAATACTGAAAAATCTGACGTGCTGATTTCGGCGGCTTATTGCCTTCCAGCTCTTTCTTCGCATTGCGAACCAGAGAACGAAGCTGTTGGCGATCGGCGTGCGGCCACAGTCTGAGGACTTCCGCTACCGCATCATCACCTTCAACGATCAAACGATCGCGCAGCTGCTCCAGCTTATGAAACATTACAACCTGTTGGTTGTGACGGTTCTTCAGCTTATCCAGCGCCTGACGGATAGGATCGACATCGCGCTGACGCAGCATCTTGCCAATCAGCTGCAGCTGGCGGCGACGGCCTTCCATCTTAATACGCTGAGCCAGCTCAATGGCGGCACGTAAATCCGCATCGAGCGGGATTTTATCCAGCGCGTTTTTCCCCAGTTTTACCAGTTCCACGCCCAGGTGCTTTAACTCCTCGGCGTCACGTTTTATTTCACTTTTACTGACCCAGATAATTTCATCGTCTTCGTCTTCGATGCCATCACCGGGAACGTCGTCGAGCCAGTCTTCGGGCTGCTTAGTCATGTCAGGCTCCTTAAAAAAAGAGGCTAATGTTACCAGTTAAGATGCGCACTGAAAAACGGTTCTCTGTTAGACTTCAGAGAAACTCTCTCTACATTATGGCATTTGCGATGAAAGTAATCTCACAAGTTGAAGCGCAGCGTAAGATTCTGGAAGAAGCAGTCTCGACAGCACTGGAATTAGCATCAGCTCAGTCGGACGGTGCAGAAGTCGCCGTAAGCAAGACGACGGGTATTAGCGTCAGCACCCGTTATGGTGAAGTGGAGAACGTAGAATTCAACAGCGACGGGGCGCTGGGCATTACGGTGTATCACCAGAACCGTAAAGGTAGTGCGTCGTCCACCGATTTAAGTCCACAGGCGATTGCGCGCACCGTGCAGGCTGCGCTGGATATTGCTCGTTACACCTCCCCGGACCCGTGCGCAGGCGTGGCGGATAAAGAACTGCTGGCCTTTGATGCGCCAGATTTAGACTTGTTCCACCCGGCGGAAGTCTCGCCTGACGAAGCCATCGAACTGGCGGCACGTGCTGAACAAGCGGCGTTGCAGGCCGATAAGCGCATTACTAACACCGAAGGTGGCAGCTTTAACAGCCACTACGGCATCAAAGTGTTTGGTAACAGCCACGGAATGCTGCAGGGCTACTGCTCCACGCGTCATTCTCTCTCCAGCTGCGTGATCGCCGAAGAAAATGGCGATATGGAACGCGACTACGCCTACACCATTGGCCGCGCAATCGGCGATCTGCAAACGCCGGAATGGGTGGGGGCCGACTGTGCGCGCCGCACCTTATCCCGTCTGTCACCGCGTAAACTGTCCACCATGAAAGCACCGGTTATTTTCGCCAATGAAGTGGCGACTGGCCTGTTTGGGCACCTGGTCGGGGCGATTGCAGGTGGCTCGGTGTATCGTAAATCTACCTTCCTGCTGGACTCGCTGGGCCAACAAATTCTGCCGGAATGGTTGACCATTGAAGAACACCCGCATCTGCTGAAAGGGCTGGCCTCTTCGCCGTTCGACAGCGAAGGCGTGCGTACGGAACGTCGCGATATTATCAAAGACGGCGTCCTGACTCAGTGGCTGCTGACCAACTATTCTGCCCGCAAGCTGGGACTGAAAAGCACCGGTCATGCCGGTGGTATTCATAACTGGCGTATTCCCGGACAAGGTCTAAGCTTCGAGCAGTTGCTCAAAGAGATGGGCACGGGTCTGGTCGTAACCGAGCTGATGGGGCAGGGCGTGAGTGGTATCACCGGCGATTATTCGCGCGGCGCGGCGGGTTTCTGGGTCGAAAACGGTGAAATTCAGTACCCGGTGAGTGAAATCACCATTGCCGGTAACTTGAAAGACATGTGGCGCAATATTGTCACCGTCGGTAACGATATTGAAACGCGCAGTAATATACAGTGTGGTTCTGTGCTACTGCCGGAGATGAAAATCGCCGGGCAGTAATACCCGTCATACTTCGAGCTGCGGCGTGAATTATTACGGGTATCTGGCGTTATTCTTAATAATAAAAAAGGAAGTGAGCAATGCGTAAACACCTGTTAGCGATCGTCGCGGCTTCAACGCTGGTTTTGGGTTCATCTGCGTTTGCAGCCGATCTCGAAGACGATATGGGGATCCTCAACGACAACCTGAAAATCGTGGAAAAAACGGATAACGCCACTGAACTGAAAGACGCGTTAACCAAAATGCGTGCAGCCGCGCAGGATGCACAAAAAGGAACGCCACCGAAGCTGGAAACTAAATCCCCGGACAGCCCGGAGATGAAAGATTTCCGTCACGGCTTTGACACGCTGATCGGCCAGATCGACGGCGCGTTAAAACTGGCGAACGAAGGTAAAGTCAAAGAGGCGAAAGCGGCAGCGGAGGAGCTAAAAACCACCCGCAACGCTTACCATAAGAAGTACCGTTAATTTATGTATCCGGCCTGCGCGACGTCGTAGGCCGGATAAGACGCGACAGCGTATCCATCCGGCAGCGCCCCCCATAAGTAAACGCTATACCCATCACATTTTTTAACTTTTAACGCCAACCCGTTTTTCCTGCCGCTTGCGGTTTCCCTGCTATTTCGTGCGATCCCCATCACGTTATCCAGGCGATAAATAACCAATCCCGCCCTTTTTGCGGCACAGATCACTATCGTTGCTCACCTTTCCACTTCGAAGTGGAAAACAACTCGCTACAAACTTTTAACCTCCACCGTTAGTTTACGCTTAGAGCCATTAGTGGGGTATGACGAGTGAATAACGGAGCGGTAATGAATGACAGGGGGGAATCGGTGACACCGTCTGGTGAACTGGCCGAACGCATGCTGGCGCAGGTGTATGCCCTGTTGCGCGCACGCCACATCATTCCCAATGCCGTACAGGAACAAATGCTGACATCGCATGTTCGTGCCATGGCGCACCGCTCGGTGACGGGTGAACCGCTACCTGAAGTCGATGCCAGCTTATTTGATGAAATATCTGCCGAATCAATGGCACTTGCCCGCGACATCGTGGCGGAGTTTGGCAACCTACCTGAAGAAGAGGCCTGGCTGCTGTCGGTACATTTTGAAGTCGCAAAAGAGAACCTTTAAGGAGCACAAGATGGAACAGATTACTGTGGTGATTGGCGATCGTCTGGGTAAAGGCCAGAAAGTGGCGGCAGGCGTTGAGAAAGCAGGCGGACGTGCGGTCGTGGTACCGGGCGTGGCGGCAGATATGAAGCTGGGTGACATGATGAAAGCGGAAAACGCCACCTTTGGCATTTCGTTTTGCGGCAGCGGCGGCGCGGGGGCTATCACCGCGCAGACCAAATATGGTTACAAAGCCAAATACGGTATGCGTTCGGTTGAAGAGGGCGTCACCGCCATCAACGAAGGTTGTAACGTGCTGGGATTCGGCTTTATGGACAAAGAAGAGCTCGGCGAGCGCCTGGTGCAGGCGTGGCAAAAGAAATACGGCGCTTAAGCATGAAAGAGCAATTCACCACAACGGTGAGAGTCACGGGTAAGGGTGACGCCAAAGCGCGCGCCTTTGCCGATGCCCTGAACCACGTTCAGGCCGCGGTGATGAAAGGGTCACCGCATATCTTACTGCGTATTGAGCCACAGGATGTGCAGGTTGTTCAAGCGCGTGAAACGGTGCGTAAAGAGGCGTTCTTATTCCTCTTTTTGCGCCGCGAAAGACGCACTTTCAGCGTGGAGCTGGATGTGACCGTCAACGTGACTGCCATCAATCTTGAGAAGGTGGATTTCGTCACGCAACGCTGATTCACTATTAAAAGGCATAATTATGTTCCTGATAATATTAATAAAATCGCTCATCATCGGCGCGCTGGTTGGCGTAGGTGTCGGCGCTGGGGCTGCACGCATGTTTCATGCGCCTACCTCTCAGGGGATGGGCGCGTTTCGTACTCTGGGGGAGCTGAATTCCTGTGAAGGGGATCCTGCTTCTCACTTCTCATTCGGCCTGGGCTTCTTCTTTAACGCCTGGGCTTCATCCGTTGCGGCGGGGGCGTTCACGCAGGACGTTGACCACCGCATCATCCCTAACTGGGGTGCGGCGGCATTGATGCTTAAAAACCGTAATGTCGGTGAAACGCTGCATGACCCCAGACGCATGGCGATTGCCTGCGGTGTCATCGGCATGATTGTCGTCACCTTCCTGAATCTCACCGCGTCATCCGTACCGGCGGCGCTGCAGGTTACTGCCGTGAAGGTGCTGGTACCGGCGGCAAACCTGCTGGTCAACACCGTGATGCCGGTGATCTTCTGGCTGGCGGCGATTGATGCCGGCAAGAAATCAGGCTTCTGGGCGACCGTCTTTGGTGGCGCGGCGCAGCTGATTATGGGCAACGCCGTACCGGGTCTGGTACTCGGTATTTTGATTGGTAAAGGCGTCGAAGAGAGCGGCTGGAACCACGTCACTAAAGTGATGATGGTGGCTATCGTCGCACTGTTCGTGCTGAGCGGTTTCTTCCGCGGCTTCGATATGAAGATGATCGAATCCTTCCATCTGACCGTGCCGAACTGGCTGGAACTGATCCACAACTCACTCAGCGGCAAGTAACGGAGGCCACAATGGAACAGAATAAAGGTTTTTGGTTCGCCGACTGGTCGTTCCCGATCTTCGTGGGCCTGCTCTCCTCCGGCGTCTTTGCCGGCACGCACATGTACTACCTGTATGGCATCGGTGCGTTTAACGAAGTGGCCTTTGTGGCAATGCTGAAAGCGGGAATGGACACCGGTTCTTACGGGGCGGTAGCGGCGTTTGGTGCGAGCTTCCTGTTTGCCCGCATTATTGAAGGTTCGCTGGTGGGTATCCTGGACATCGGCGGGGCCATCCAGACCGGCGTTGGTTTGGGCGTGCCGGCACTGCTGCTGGGGGCTGGCATTATTTTCCCGGTCGCTAACTTTGCTGCCTCGCTGGTCACCGGTCTGGTGATTGGCCTGGCAATTGGCTACATCATCATTCTGGCGCGTAAGTTCACCATCAATCAGAGTGATTCGACCTACGGGGCGGACGTGATGATGGGAGCCGGTAACGCCTCAGGTCGCTTCCTTGGACCGCTGATCATCCTCAGCGCGATGACGGCTTCCATCCCTATCGGCGTCGGTTCTCTGGCCGGGGCGCTGCTGTTTTACCTGTGGCAGAAACCGATCACCGGCGGTGCGATCCTTGGGGCCATGATCCTCGGTTCCATCTTCCCGATTGCGATTAGCTAATTGCCTGATGGCGCTGCGCTTATCAGGCCTACAGCATCGTACTCGTTGTAGGCCTGATAAGACATTTATGTCGCCATCCGGCAACCGATTTCCTCTTTCTACAGGAGAGTGTGATGTTTGATTTACTCCTGCGCCATGCGCGTCTGGTAGACGATACGGTGAGCGATATTGCGGTCAAGGACGGCAAAATTGCGGCGCTGGGCGAGATAACCGATCCGGCGGTGAAAACTGTCGATTTACGCGGTGAGTGCTACGTCAGCGCCGGGTGGATTGATTCTCACGTCCACTGCTACCCGAAATCCCCGATTTATCATGACCAGCCCGACAGCATCGGGATTGCCACCGGCGTCACCACGGTGGTGGATGCCGGTAGCACCGGCGCTGATGATATTGATGATTTCTATACCTTAACCCGTGAAGCGACCACCGATGTTTATGCCTTGCTGAATATTTCCCGCGTGGGGCTGATTGCGCAAAACGAGCTGGCTAATATGGCTAATATCGACGCTGACGCGGTGAAGCAGGCGGTGCAACGTCACCCGGATTTTATTGTCGGCCTGAAGGCGCGAATGAGCAGCAGCGTGGTCGGCGAAAATGGCATTACCCCGCTGGACTACGCCAAAACCATGCAAGCGCAGAATGGTGACCTGCCGCTAATGGTGCACATCGGTAACAACCCGCCGGATCTGGATGAGGTAGCCGAACGCCTGACGGCGGGCGACATTATTACCCACTGCTATAACGGTAAACCGAACCGTATTCTGACGCCAGAAGGCGAACTGCGGGCCTCGGTGACGCGGGCGATTTCGCGCGGCGTACGCCTCGATGTCGGACACGGTACCGCCAGCCTGAGCTTTGCGGTGGCGAAACGCGCTATTAGCTTAGGTATTTTGCCGCACACCATCAGCTCAGACATTTACTGCCGCAACCGCATCAGTGGCCCGGTGCATTCGCTGGCGAATGTAATGTCGAAATTTCTCGCCATCGGTATGTCGCTCCCGCAGGTCATCGAGTGCGTGACCGCCAGTGCCGCCGACGGCCTGCACCTGAAAAATAAAGGCCGACTTCAGGTCGGTCTGGATGCCGATCTCACCCTCTTTACGCTGAAGCGCCAGCCCGCCGTGCTGGTCGATGCCGAAAACGACAGCCTGCAGGCTGAACAACTGCTGGTACCGCTTGCTGCAATACGTGCAGGCAAGGGCTATATGACCGAACAAGGGAGCGCGGAACATGCCTTCGATTTTTGAGAAATACCATTTAAAACAGGTTATTAATACCTCTGGGCGCATGACGGCGCTTGGGGTCTCTACGCCACGACCCGAAGTGGTACAGGCCGCGATGGCGGGGATGAATCAGTACTTCGAAATGAAAGATCTGGTCAATAAAACCGGAGACTACATCGCGAAGTTGCTCGAGGTGGAAGGCGCCACGGTGGTGTCCTGTGCCTCTGCGGGGATTGCCCTGTCAGTGGCGGCTGTGCTGGTAAAAGACAGCGACTGGCTGCTGGAAAACCTGCACGCCACGCCAATCGACAACAACGAAATCGTGCTGCCTCGCGGCCATAACGTCAACTTTGGCGCACCGGTTGGCAGCATGGTGGCGCTTGGCGGCGGCAAGTTAGTCGAGGCCGGCTACGCCAATGAATGCTCGGCGGCGCAGCTGACAGCCGCCATCTCGCCGCGCACGGCGGCCATTCTGTATATCAAATCGCACCACTGCGTACAAAAAAGCATGCTCAGCGTAGAGCAGGCCGCCGTGGTCGCACGTACGCATAATCTGCCGCTGATTGTGGATGCGGCGGCGGAAGAAGATTTGCAGTGCTACTACCGTGTCGGTGCGGACCTGGTGATTTACAGCGGCGCCAAGGCGATCGAAGGGCCAACCAGCGGCCTGGTGATTGGTAAAACACAGTATGTGGAGTGGGTGAAACGCCAGACGGCGGGCATTGGCCGGGCGATGAAGGTCGGTAAAGAGGGCATTCTCGGGCTGACCTGCGCCATCGAACTGTACCTCAGCGCGCAGAAAGAGAGCGGCGCGGAGATGGTCGAAAAAATGACGCCGTTTATTAATACGCTGAATACCTTCAATGGCGTCAGTGCGCGCGTGGTGTGGGATAGCGCAGGGCGCGACATTGCACGTACCGAAATTAAGTTTGACGAAGCGGTAACCGGGATCGCCACCGGCGAGCTGGTTGAGGCGCTTAAGCAGGGCGAGTATGCGATCTACTTCCGTGGCTACAAAGCCAACGAAGGTATTATTGAAGCGGACGTGCGCAGTGTAGACCGCGCGCAGTTGGAGATAGTGGCGCGTCGTATTGCGGACGTGACCGGGCAGGAGAAAAAAGCATGAAACTGACGCCTGATTTTTATCGCGATCGCGTCTGTCTGAACGTGCTGGCGGGGTCAAAAGAGAACGCCAGCGATATTTACGCGGCGGCCGAAGGCCATGTGCTGGTCGGCGTGCTGTCCAAAAATTACCCGAGCGTTGAAAGCGCGGTGGCGGATATGCGTGAATACGCGGCGCTTATCGACAATGCGCTGTCCGTTGGTCTCGGGGCGGGCGATCCGAACCAGTCGGCGATGGTCAGTGAAATTTCCCGTCAGGTGCAGCCGCAGCACGTCAATCAGGTGTTTACCGGCGTGGCGACCAGTCGGGCGCTGCTGGGGCAATCTCAAACGGTGGTCAACGGTCTGGTTTCGCCAACCGGTACGCCGGGTTGGGTGAAGATCTCCACCGGCCCGCTCAGCAGCCAGTCAGCAGATGGCGTGGTACCGGTGGCAACCGCCATTGCACTGCTGAAAGACATGGGCGGCAGCTCGATTAAATATTTTCCGATGGGTGGTCTGCAATGCCGCGACGAATATCAGGCGGTGGCTGAAGCCTGCGCCCGGCATGACTTCTGGCTGGAGCCTACGGGCGGTATCGACCTGGACAACTTTACTGAGATTCTGCAGATTGCCCTTGATGCCGGCGTGAGCAAAATCATTCCTCACATTTATAGTTCTATTATTGATAAGGTGAGCGGCAACACCCGGCCTGACGATGTGCGCCAGCTGCTGGCAATGACCCGGGCCTGCGTAGGTTAACTGACTAGTGAGGAAACTGACGTGCGATTCCCCAACCAACGTTTAGCGCAGCTGTTTGGCATGCTGCAAAGCGAGGCGCTGCCGCAGGATGAGCTGGCGCAGCGGTTGTCGGTTTCCACACGCACGGTCAGGGCGGATATTACCGCGCTGAACGCGCTTCTCACCCCGTATGGCGCGCAGTTTGTCCTTAGCCGGGGCAACGGTTATCAGTTGAACATTGACGATCCGGCACGCTACCAGACGTTACAAACGCAGCAGCCCGAGCGGTTGCTGTGCATTCCGCGTACCAGCCAGGAACGGGTACACTGGCTGGTGGTTCGTTTTCTGACATCGGCTTTTTCGCTGAAGCTGGAAGATTTAGCTGATGAATGGTTCATCAGCCGGGCGACGCTGCAAAACGACATGGCAGACGTGCGTGAGCACCTGCAACGCTATCGACTGACGCTGGAAACGCGCCCCCGACATGGGATGAAGCTGTTTGGCAGTGAGATGGCGATCCGCGCCTGTCTGACCGATCTTCTGTGGACGCTGGCGCAGCAGGACCCGGCCCATCCACTGGTGATTGAAGAGGCGCTAAATGCGGGCGTCCCGCAACAGCTGCAGCCGGTTTTACAGGATATTTTTACCCGCTTTCATATTCGCCTGACCGACGAAGGTGAACTCTTTCTGCGCTTATATTGTGCGGTGGCGGTACGCCGGATTAGCGAGGGCTATCCGCTGCCGGAATTTACCGCAGAAGAGGTGGAACATGAGGTGTGCCTGGCGACGCGGGAAATTGCTTCAGTCCTGCACCAGCTGGCAGACAAACCGCTCTCCGTGTTTGAGGAGAACTGGCTGAAGGTACATATCGCCGCCCGTCAGGTACAGGATATCGCCCCCAGCGCGATTAACGCCGATGATGACGAAGCGCTGGTCAATTACATCCTGCGTTTTATCAACACCCAGTACAATTACAACCTGATGAACGATCGGCAACTGCATGCCGATCTACTGACTCATATTAAGACCATGATCACCCGGGTACGCTACCAGATCATGATCCCCAATCCGCTGCTGGAAAATATTAAACAGCACTATCCGATGGCATGGGACATGACGCTGGCCGCCGTGTCGGGGTGGGGGAAATACACCCCGTATACCATTAGCGAAAATGAGATTGGCTTCCTCGTGCTGCACATTGGCGTTGGGCTGGAACGTAGTTACAACATTGGTTACCAGCGACAGCCTCGTGTGCTGTTGGTTTGCGACGCAGGAAACGCCATGGCGCGCATGATTGAAGCGGTGCTGGCGCGTAAATATCCGCAGATTGAGATTGTCGGCACCGTGACGCTGCGCGACTACGAGCAACGGGACGCCATCAGCGAAGACTTCGTGATTTCTACTGCGCGAATAAATGAAAAAGATAAGCCCGTGGTGATGATCGCCCCGTTCCCCACTGATTATCAGCTGGAGCAAATTGGTAAGCTGGTGCTGGTGGATCGCACCCGCCCGTGGATGCTGAACAAGTTCTTCGACGCCGCCCATTTTCGCATTATTGACGAACCGATGGATCAACAGACGCTGTTCAACACGTTATGCGGCCAGCTGCACGATGAAGGCTTTGTCGATGCGGAGTTTCTCGACTCCGTCGTTGAGCGCGAGGCCATCGTCAGCACCTTGCTGGGTGACAGTATTGCCCTGCCGCACTCCCTCGGTTTGCTGGCTAAAAAAACGGTGGTCTATACGGTGCTCGCCCCGCAGGGCATCGCCTGGGGAGACGAAACCGCACACGTGATCTTCTTGCTGGCCATCAGTAAAAGCGAGTATGAAGAAGCGATGGCCATCTACGATATTTTCGTCACCTTCCTGCGTGAACGCGCCATGACGCGGCTCTGTGCGTGTCAGAATTTTACCGAGTTCAAAACGGTCGCCATGGAGTGCGTCAGTCGTTTTTGAGAGGTGTTATCCATAATTCGATGTAATGCGAATGTAATGCTAAACTGCATTACACATTCGATTCTACCGGAGGCATAATGGCCACGCTGAACGTCCGTCTGGATGACAAACTCAAAAATGAGGCTTATGCCGTGCTGGATAAACTGAACATTACTCCAACGGAAGCCGTGCGATTACTGTTCCAGTACGTCGCGGAAACGGGGCGCATGCCAGTGAAAACCGTCACTCTTAGCGATAGTGAAGATGCACTGATTCAGACAGTTCGGGAGAGGCTGTCTAGTCCGCAAAAGGGAATCAAGATTAGTCTGGATGACTTATGAACTGGAATTCGACCCGAGGGCCTTAAAAGAGTGGCATAAGCTGGGCGATACAGTGAAGGCTCAGCTTAAGAAAAAGTTGGCTGATGTGCTATTGAACCCCAGAATTGACTCTGCCTGTTTAAACGGTCTTCCTGACTGCTATAAAATTAAGCTTAAATCGTCCGGCTATCGTCTGGTGTACCAGGTTCGGGATGAAGTTGTGATTGTGTTTGTTGTCGCGGTAGGCAAGCGAGAACATTCAGCCGTCTATCACGATGCAAACAAACGGCTTTAGCGATCATCGCAAGTGATGTACCACCTGGTTGCTGCTGCCGCGCCAGATCAGCGCCGGGTCTTTAAGATCCTGCACAAATTTGCCATCGACCAGCACGTTGATGAGATCGACCACCTGCATTTGCGCGGCGTTGAGTTCATCAAGCTTGTAGCCGGTCCATACCCAGATGTCTTTCCCCGGACACTCCGCATGAATGCGTTGCACCAGTTTCAGGATATCCGGCACGTTTTGCGGATGTAGCGGATCGCCGCCGGACAGCGAGATCCCCTGGCGAGGGATCCGCGTATCGTTGAGATCGGCAATGATCTTATCTTCCATCTCTTTGGTAAACGGCTCGCCGGAGTTCAGACGCCAGGTGCTTTTGTTATAGCAGCCGGGGCATTCATGCACGCACCCAGAGACAAACAGGGTGCAGCGTGTACCGGGGCCGTTGACGATGTCGACGGGGTAATATTGATGATATCGCATAGAGGATGTCCAGAAAGAATGTAGGCCGGATAAGGTGCTTGCACCGCCATCCGGCAACATTGTGATGCCTGATGGCGACGCGATTGCGTCTTATCAGGCCTACGGTCTTTGCAAACGGAAATTAACCGAGCTGCCCGTTACCTAAGTGCTTCACGCGGCGCTTCACTTCTTCCTGCTTACCGGCGTTAAACGGACGTGCGTCCGGGCTGCCTAAATAACCGCAGACGCGACGGGTGACTGACACGCGAGCAGCGTCGTGGTTACCGCATTTCGGGCAGGTGAAGCCTTTGCTGGTGCATTCGAATTCACCGGTAAAGCCGCACTCGTAGCACTCATCGATCGGTGTGTTGGTTCCGTAATACGGCACGTGCTGATAGCTGTAATCCCAGACGTCTTCCAGTGCTTTCAGGTTGTGCTGAATGTTCGGGTACTCGCCGTAGCAAATGAAGCCGCCGTTCGCCAGCGGCGGATACGGTGCTTCGAAATCGATTTTGTCGTACGGGTTAACCTTTTTCTCCACGTCGAGGTGGAAGCTGTTGGTGTAGTAGCCCTTGTCGGTCACGCCCGGCACTACGCCAAACTCGGCGGTATCCAGACGGCAGAAGCGGTCGCACAGGTTTTCACTTGGCGTGCTGTACAGGCTGAAGCCATAGCCGGTTTCGTCTTTCCATTGATCGACGGCCTGACGCAGGCGTTCAACAATGGCGATGCCTTTGGCGCGAAGCTGCTCGCTGTCGTACATATGCTTTTCGCCAAACAGCGCGTTGATGGTCTCGTGAATACCGATGTAGCCCAGAGAGATCGACGCCCGGCCGTTTTTAAAGATTTCAGACACATCATCGTCGGCTTTCAGACGCACGCCGCAGGCACCTTCCATATACAGGATTGGCGCCACGCGCGCTTTTACGCCTTCCAGACGCGCGATACGGGTCATCAGCGCTTTGCGCGCCAGCACCAGGCGATCGTCGAGCAGTTTCCAGAAGGTGGCTTCATCACCGTGTGCTTCCAGTGCAATACGCGGCAGGTTGAGGCTAATCACGCCAAGGTTGTTACGCCCGTCGTGAACCTGTTCGCCGTTCTCGTTTTCCCATACGCCGAGGAAACTGCGACAGCCCATCGGGGTTTTGAACGAACCGGTCACTTTTACGACCTGATCGTAGTTCAGGATGTCCGGATACATACGCTTGCTTGCGCATTCCAGTGCCAGCTGTTTGATGTCGTAGTTTGGATCGCCAAACTTGTGGTTCAGACCGTCACGAATAGCAAACACCAGTTTCGGGAACACGGCGGTTTTACGATTTTTACCCAAACCGGCAATGCGGTTGCGCAGAATAGATTGCTGGATCAACCGTGATTCCCAGCTGGTTCCCAGGCCAAAGCCAAAGGTGACGAACGGGGTCTGGCCGTTGGCGGTATGCAGCGTGTTCACTTCATACTCGAGGGACTGGAATGCGTCGTAGCACTCTTTCTCGGTACGGGAATGCGCATAGCCGTCGGCATCCGGGATCTGCCACTCTTCTGCGGTTTTACGGTGCTTGTTAAAGCTCTCGGTGACGAACGGCGCGAGAACTTCATCGATACGGTTAATGGTGGTGCCGCCGTAAATGTGGCTGGCAACCTGGGCGATAATCTGCGCGGTGACCGCGGTCGCCGTGGAGATGGATTTTGGCGGCTCAATCTCCGCGTTACCCATCTTAAAGCCCTGCGTCAGCATGCCTTTCAGGTCGATAAGCATACAGTTAAACATCGGGAAGAACGGCGAGTAATCGAGATCGTGGTAGTGAATATCACCGCGCTCGTGTGCCTGAACTACATCACGCGGCAACAGGTGCTGGCGCGCATAGTGCTTGGCGACGATACCGGCCAGCAGGTCGCGCTGGGTTGGGATCACTTTACTGTCTTTGTTGGCGTTTTCGTTCAGCAGCGCGGAGTTGGTTTGCTCAACCAGACCCCGAATTTCCTGGTTCAGGCGACCACGTTTTTCACGTTGGATATCACGGTCGTGGCGATATTCGATGTACGCACGGGCGAGTTGTTTGTACGGGCCAGACATCAGCTGGTTTTCCACCGCTGTCTGGATCTCGTTGATATCGACCTGGCTGCGCTCATTCATCTGGCTGCTAACGACTTCTGCGACGGTGGCACAGTAATCTGCGTCATCGACTCCCGCTGCTTTAGCTGCACGCAGAATGGCTTCTTTGATGCGCTCTGATTTAAACGGCACTTTACAGCCATCACGCTTCATCACATGCGGTGTCATGATCACTCCATATTTATAAGAACAGGTTATCCACAGAGGGTGGGAAGCGCTCACTGGTTTATTCATCTCTCTATCCAATGACTTCCCGCAATCCAGACCCCATTTATCCACATTTCCACCGCTACCGAGGGAAATGGCGTTGTAGCAATTGTAGTCGATTAATACAACATATTGGGTCGGCGTGCATTTTAAGTTCTATATGTAGTGATTTGCATCAAGGATGTTTGCGATTTTATTGATGTAGCTCAAAGTAAAAACCAGAGCGTACAGATGACGGGCAGTACAGCGATTGTAAATTGCCCGTAGAAAATTCTGATTAATTATTCAGCAAAAACAGACGGGTAAGTTGAGCGTATGCCGTGAAGCCCGGCAGCGCTATACGCGCCGGGCTTGATCCAATTGCAAGCTATTTTTGCAGCCACCAGATAGCTTCAAAAGGACGTAGCGTCATCGCGCCGGGCTGGTGGGCGACCTCGTCATAGTTGTGCATCAACACCTGCCAGTTGTCGCGAGTGTTCGCCGGTTGCCAGGGCTGGAAGGCGTTGCTCAGATTAGCAACGACCAGCAGCCGTTGTCCCTGCCATTCGCGCTGATAGCACCAGACATGCGGACTGTCCGGCAACAGATCCTGATAATCGCCCCAGGTGAGAATCGGTTCTGTTTTTCGTAAGGCAATCAGCTTCTGATAGGTGTAAAACACCGAATCGGAATCCCTTAGCGCTGCAGCAACGTTGATCTCCGCCGCATTGTCGCACAGGTTGATCCACGGCTCCCCCTGGGTAAAGCCCGCGTGTTGGCTTCCGTCCCACTGCATCGGCGTGCGGCTGTTATCGCGGGATTTACTGGCGAGGATCGCCAACAGCTCGTCGGCATCACGCCCGCTAGCATTCAGCTCGGCAAACATGTTATGGCTTTCGACGTCGCGATAATCGGTAATCTGGCGAAAATGTGGGTTGGTCATGCCAATTTCTTCGCCCTGATAGATATAAGGCGTGCCCTGCATCCCGTGCAGCACCATCGCCAGCATTTTAGCGGCCGGCACGCGATATTGTCCTTCATCACCAAAGCGTGAAACGATGCGCGGCTGATCGTGATTACACCAGAACAGCGCGTTCCACGCGACGTCGTGCATGCCCTGCTGCCAGTGGCGGAACAGGGCTTTCAGCGCCACGTAATCCGGTTTGGCTAACGACCACTTTTCACCATTCGGGTAATCGACTTTCAGGTGGTGGAAGTTAAAGGTCATCGACAATTCGCAGCCGTCCAGTGCGGCGTATTGCTGGCAATGTTCGAGCGTGGTGGAGGACATTTCGCCCACTGTCATCAGGCTGCGTGGGGTGAAGACATCGCGGTTCATCTCGCGTAAGAATTCATGCACGCGCGGACCATCGGTGTAAAAACGGCGGCCATCACCGTCAGGATCGCTCGGGAAGTCCTGATCCTTGGAGATCAGATTCACCACGTCGAGGCGCAGTCCGTCTACGCCGCGATCGGCCCAGAACTCACACACTTTTTTCAGCTCGGCGCGAACCGCCGGATTTTCCCAGTTCAGGTCGGCCTGTTCCGGGGCAAAGAGGTGTAGATAATACTGTTCGCTTGCGGCGTGCCAGTCCCAGGCGTTGCCGCCAAATTTGGAGCGCCAGTTGTTCGGGCAGGCCTCAGGCGTACCGTCACGCCAGATATAGAACTGACGATACGGACTGTCTTTATCCAGCGCTTCACGAAACCAGGCGTGCTGCGTCGAGGTATGGTTAAACACCATATCGAGAATAATGCGTATGCCGCGCGCTTTCGCCTGCGCCACCAGTTCGTCGAAGTCATCCAGCGTGCCGTAGGCCGGGTCAACGGAGATATAATCTGCAACGTCGTAGCCGTTATCAACCTGTGGCGAAATGTAGAACGGCGTCAGCCATATCGCATCAACGCCCAGCGTTTGCAGATAGTCGAGACGCTGCGTAACGCCGCGCAAATCGCCGGTGCCGCTGCCGGTGGTGTCCTGAAAACTCTTGGGGTAAATCTGATAGATAACGCCGTGTTGCCACCAGTGTGGAATAGTCATTATGGTTTCCTGCAAATGCGGAGGGGTGCAATGGCACCCCAAAAAAGAGTCAGACAATTTGTAACGTGCCCTGACGGTATTTACGCTGGTAGACGAACGAGGTCAGTACCATCGGGATAACAATCGCGATGACCATTGCCAGGCCAAATACCTGCCAGTAAGTCGGCTGGATGGAGAGGATGCCAGGTATACCGCCGACGCCAATGCCGTTCGCCATCACGCCGTTCAGGCCGCACAGCAGACCAGCGAGGCCGGAACCGATCATTGCGCACAGCATCGGGAAGCGGTATTTCAGGTTGATGCCGTACATTGCCGGTTCGGTCACGCCGAGCCAGGCGGAGATAGCGGCAGGTACCGAGATTTCACGTTCGTTTTGCTTGCGGCTGGCGATGATAATCCCTATTACCGCCGAGCCCTGGGCGACATTTGACAGTGCAATCAGCGGCCACACCGGCGTGCCGCCCATGCTTTGGATCATCTGCATATCGATGGCCAGCGTAGTTTGATGCACGCCAGTGATCACCAGCGGGGCGTACAGGAAGCCAAACAGCGCTGCGCCAATCGGGGCAAAGCTGCCGGTCATCAGATGACGCACGGCAAAGGCGACGCCATCGCCAATCCAGCGACCAAACGGACCAATAAACGCGTGGGCGAGGAACACCGCGAGGATCAGCGAGCACACCGGGACGATCACCAGATACAGGTAATCCGGGACGAGGCGTTTCAGGCGCGTTTCAATCAATCCCAGCGCCAGACCTGCCAACAGAGCAGGAATAACCTGCGCCTGGTAGCCGACTTTTTCGATCGTAAACAGGCCGAAGTTCCACACTTCCGGCACCTGCTGGCCCAGCAAATACGCGTTCATCAGCTGCGGTGAAACCAGCGTGACGCCCAGCACGATGCCGAGGATCGGCGTGCCACCCATTTTCTTCACCGCTGACCAGCAGATGCCGACCGGCAGATAGAAGAAGATCGCTTCCCCGATCAACCACAGGAAGTCATAGAGGGTTTTCAGCGACGGGTACATCTGCGCCAGCGTCTGACCGTTGCTCATCGGCAGATCGCCGATCACATTGCGAAAACCTAAGATCAGGCCGCCGCTGATCAGCGCGGGCAGCAGGGGGAAGAAGATCTCCGCGAAGTGCGAGATCAACTCTTCGTGCCATTTCATGTTCTGTCGCGCGGCTTTTTTCGCCTGCTCTTTGTCGGCACTGGCCTGTCCGGTGGTGGCCAGCAGCGCTTTGTAGTAGTCGCCCACCTCGGTGCCAATCACCACCTGAAACTGCCCGGCGTTGGTGAAGCAGCCTTTGACCATCGGCAGTTGCTCGATCTCTTTCGGTCTGGCATTCGCGGGCTGATTCAGCACAAAACGCAGGCGCGTGATGCAATGACTCACCGTGGCGATATTGTCGCGCCCGCCCACCAACGCAATCAGCTGGTCGATATCCGCTTGTTTTACTTTGCTCATGATTAAGCCCTGTTGTTGACCTGGCGCCAGAGTATATCTTCGCTGGATATTTAAAAATGGGAACGTTCCCGAAACGCAGCGAAGATCACAAATTAGCGCTCAGAAAGCGATCAGGAAAGGGTGGCGGGAATGACGATCTGTCGGGGTTCGCTGCGGCCGTTGATCTGCTCGATCAACTGCAACGCCGCCTGTCGACCGGCTTCGGCGTAACCGGGATCGACGGTGACGATCTCCGGATGGAGGAATTTCATCAGCGGTGTGCTGCCCACGCTCGCCAGCTGCAGATGTTCAATGCGCTGCTCCTGCAAATATTTGCTGACCCCAAGGGCCAGAGTATCCGTGGCGCACACTAAGGCGGTGGTGTCTGGGGTAATGACATCGGCAGCGTGTTCGTAGCCCTGCTTCATGGCGAGACCCGGCAGGGCCGCAACAGGATGCAGTTGATGTTTTTTACAGAAGGCCAGGTAGGCGGCATGACGCCGTTGACCGGTGGTGACGTCGCTGTGGGGAACGCCAAGAAAACTAATATGGCGGTGTTGGCGATCGTATAAACGCTGCATCAGGGTATGGATTGCGCCTTCATCGTCATAACAGACCGAGGCAAAACCGTTAGCATCCCTTGCCAGCAACACCAGGGAGTCCTGCCAGGAGGCGATCATCGCTTCGGTAATACCGGTAAAACCGAACAGCACCACGCCGTCAATGTTGCGGCGTCGGAGCATACCCAGGTGTTCTTCCACCAGCTCCGGCGAGAACTGGCTTTCCATCATAATCGGGTCGTAGCCCTGCTCATAGAAGACGGGCAGCATGGTCTGCACGGCCAGATTCTCGGAAAGTGAATCCAGTCGCGTGACGATAATCGCCACCACTTTGTCACTTTGCCCACGCATGGCGCGGGCAGAGCGGGAAGGGGAAAAACCGTGCTGATTCATCACCGCTTCAACGCGTTCGCGGGTGCGCTCACTGACGCCGCTTTCATTGTTGAGGACGCGGGAAACGGTTGATTTTCCCACACCGCTTAAGCGGGCGATGTCTTTAATGGTCAGCCGATTTTGCATCCTGTATTCCCGTGTCGCGTGTGAAGTTATGCCAAAAGAGAATAACTTTACTCATGCTCAGCGCAATGGGCAAAGTCTGGTATACGTTTGGTTTAGTTTCTGTGCTTTATCATACCGCCATAATTGCCACGAACCTTATAGATTTATCCCTATAATGCGCAGGGCAAATCATTCACTTACCGGAGGCTGTATGGATCCCGATCCCACCCCTCTCCCGAAACGGAGAAAAACCCCTTTCCGGTAAGCCTGCTTTCACTGTCTTACCGGAAACGTAAGACAGTGACGTTCTGACGTCCCTGTTGTGATTTTATGATTGCCATCAGGCAAGGCTTTGCCACGCCTGAAGGATTCACTGCGCCTGTTGATACCGGCGCAGAGGGACTGCCTATGTTTAAAAATATCACCCGCCAGCTGTTTGCCCGGCTGAACCGCCATTTACCGCATCGTCTGGTGCATCGTGATCCGCTGCCGAACGCCCAGACTGTTGCCAGCACGCCCATTCCGCCTTCTCTGAGTGAACATTGCCTGAAGATGGCGCTGATGAACGAAGAGACGCTGTGGAAAACCTTTAATACCCACCCTGAAGGCTTGAACGCCGCGGAAGTGGAAAGCGCCCGTGAGCAGCATGGCGAAAACCAGCTGCCGGCGCAGAAACCGTCGCCGTGGTGGGTACATCTGTGGGTCTGTTACCGCAACCCGTTTAATATTCTGCTCACCATTCTGGGCGGGATTTCCTATGCCACCGAGGATCTGTTTGCCGCAGGCGTGATTGCCCTGATGGTGATTATCTCGACGCTGCTGAACTTTGTGCAGGAAGCGCGCTCCACCAAAGCGGCGGATGCGCTAAAAGCGATGGTCAGCAATACCGCCACGGTCCTGCGGGTGATTAACGAGACCGGCGAAAACGGTTGGGTTGAACTGCCTATCGATCAGCTCGTGCCCGGCGACATTATCAAGCTGGCGGCGGGGGATATGATCCCGGCGGATTTACGCATCGTTCAGGCGCGCGATCTGTTTGTCGCGCAGGCCTCGCTGACCGGTGAGTCACTGCCGGTCGAGAAGGTGGCGACCAGCCGTGACCCGCAGCAAAGCAACCCGCTGGAGTGCGATACCCTGTGCTTTATGGGCACCAACGTGGTGAGCGGTACGGCGCAGGCGATCGTCATTTCTACCGGGGCGAACACCTGGTTTGGACAGCTGGCGGGTCGCGTGACCGAGCAGGATAGCGAGCAGAATGCATTCCAGAAAGGGATCAGCCGCGTCAGCATGCTGCTGATCCGCTTTATGCTGGTGATGGCGCCGATTGTGCTGATTATCAACGGTTACACCAAAGGCGACTGGTGGGAAGCGGCGCTGTTTGCCCTGTCCGTGGCAGTAGGCTTAACGCCAGAGATGCTGCCGATGATCGTCACCTCAACGCTGGCGCGCGGGGCGGTGAAGCTGTCAAAACAAAAAGTTATCGTTAAGCACCTCGACGCCATCCAGAACTTTGGTGCGATGGATATTCTGTGTACCGATAAAACCGGTACGCTGACCCAGGATAAAATTGTGCTGGAGAATCATACCGATATCTCCGGTAAACCCAGCGAGCACGTTCTGCATTCTGCGTGGCTGAACAGCCATTATCAGACCGGGCTGAAGAACCTGCTGGATACGGCGGTGCTGGACGGTGTGGATGAAGAATCGGCGCGTCAACTCTCGACCCGCTGGCAGAAAATCGATGAGATCCCGTTTGATTTCGAACGCCGCCGCATGTCGGTGGTGGTGGCAGAAGTGGGCGATGTTCACCAGTTAGTGTGCAAAGGCGCGCTGCAGGAGATCCTCAACGTCTGTACCCAGGTGCGCCACAACGGTGAAATTGTTCCGCTGGACGACAACATGCTGCGTCGGGTGAAGCGCGTGACCGACACGCTGAACCGTCAGGGGCTACGCGTGGTGGCAGTGGCAACCAAATACCTGCCCGCGCGTGAAGGGGACTACCAGCGTATTGATGAGTCCGATCTGATTCTCGAAGGGTACATCGCATTCCTCGATCCACCGAAAGAGACCACCGCCCCGGCGCTGAAGGCGCTGAAGGCCAGCGGCATTACGGTAAAAATCCTCACCGGTGACAGCGAACTGGTGGCGGCAAAAGTGTGTCATGAAGTCGGTCTGGACGCGGGTGAGGTGGTGATTGGTAGCCACATTGAAGGGTTGAGTGACGACGAGCTGGCCCGGCTTGCCCAGCGCACCACGCTGTTTGCCCGCCTGACGCCAATGCACAAAGAACGCATAGTGACCCTGCTCAAACGCGAAGGCCACGTGGTCGGCTTTATGGGCGATGGCATCAACGATGCCCCGGCGCTGCGCGCGGCGGACATTGGTATCTCCGTCGATGGTGCGGTCGATATTGCCCGTGAAGCGGCGGATATCATCCTGCTGGAAAAGAGCCTGATGGTGCTGGAAGAAGGGGTGATCGAAGGGCGTCGAACCTTCTCGAACATGCTGAAGTACATCAAAATGACGGCCAGTTCTAACTTTGGTAACGTTTTTAGCGTGCTGGTAGCGAGCGCATTTCTGCCGTTCCTGCCAATGCTGCCGTTACACTTGCTTATCCAGAACCTGCTGTACGATGTATCCCAGGTGGCAATTCCGTTTGATAACGTCGATGAAGAGCAGATCAAAAAACCACAGCGCTGGAATCCCGCTGAACTGGGGCGCTTTATGCTGTTCTTTGGACCGATTAGCTCGATCTTCGACATTCTGACCTTTTGCCTGATGTGGTTTGTCTTCCATGCCAATACGCCAGAGCATCAGACGTTATTCCAGTCGGGCTGGTTTGTGGTGGGGCTGCTGTCACAAACGCTGATTGTGCATATGATCCGTACCCGCCGCGTGCCATTTATCCAGAGCCGTGCCGCATGGCCGCTGATGCTGATGACGCTGGTGGTGATGGTGGTGGGGATTGCGCTGCCATTCTCCCCGCTGGCGAGCTACCTGCAATTGCAGGCATTGCCGCTGAGCTACTTCCCGTGGCTGATTGCGATTCTGGCGGGTTACATGACGTTGACCCAATTAGTGAAAGGTTTTTATAGCCGCCGTTACGGCTGGCAATAACCGTTTCGTTTCTCTGCCGAATGGTGCGGGTACAGCCATTCGGCATTTTTCTTTTTCATTCGAAGATATTCTCTCGTAATATTTGTGTTTTAATTTTATTGAAATACTAACGGGGTAAAGTATTAACATATCCCGTTCTCGCCTTTTGTTTTTTCTCAATAAAACGATCTCCGTTGCAAAAATGAAACAGTGTGCTAAAAATTATTAGCATTGACGTTTTTTTGTGAAGGCAGTCATCGAAATAAATTGTTACACCAGCTAGTCTGCGCAGGTAACGTCGTTAAAAAAGTTTCTCGCTGCCCATTTTTAATTCCGGCAGTCATTTGCTCTGCATGCCATTTCTATTAATGGAAATTATGAACTTCTGGAGAAGGACAAATGAAACTGACAAAAAACCTGTTAAGCCTGTGTATTGGCGCGTCAGTCTTGCTGGCCAGTCATACCACGTTAGCCCAAACCTTCCGCGCCGCCGATGTGCATCCGGCTGATTACCCGAACGTTGTTGCCGTGAAGCACATGGGGGAAAAACTCAGTGCGGCGACCGACGGGCGTCTGGAGATTAAAACCTTTCCCGGTGGCGTATTAGGCGATGAGAAACAGATGATTGAGCAGGCGCAATTAGGCGCCATCGATATTATTCGCGTCTCAATGACCCCAGTTGCCGCCATACTCCCTGAAATTAACGTCTTTACCCTGCCGTATATTTTCCGCGATGAAGACCATATGCATAAGGTGCTGGACGGGATGATTGGCCAGGAGATTGGCGACCGTCTGACCGCAAACAGTAAATCACGACTGGTATTCCTTGGTTGGATGGATGCAGGTACGCGCAACCTGATCACTAAAAATCCGGTTATCAAGCCAGAAGATTTACACGGGATGAAAATCCGCGTGCAGGCCAGCCCAATCGCGCTGGATACCTTAAAAGCGATGGGCGCGAACTCCATTGTGATGGGGGTCAGCGAAGTGTTTAGCGGCATGCAGACCGGCGTAATTGATGGCACGGAAAATAACCCGCCAACGTTTGTGGCGCACAACTATTTACCGGTGGTTAAAAACTACACCTGGAGCAAACATTTTATTATTCCTGAGCTATTTCTGTTCTCGAAAACGAAATGGGATAAATTGAAAAAAGAAGATCAGGATCTCATTATTAAGCTCGCGAAAGAAGCGCAGGTAGAACAGCGTAAATTGTGGGAAGCCTATAATGCGAAATCACTGGAAACTATGAAAGCCAATGGTGTTCAGTTCCATGATATTGATACTGATGTTTTCTATAAAGCCACGCAGTCGGTAAGGGATAATTACGGTAAAGATCACCAAGATTTGATCAAACGTATTCAGGATGTGAAGTAGTTCATCAGGCGGATGGCATCCACCATCTGCCTGAGTCTTTTGATTAATTCGAGGTGATGATTATGGGTGAATGCTATTCATCGGTAATGGATTTTTTTTACCGGGTCTCAATGTGGATTGCCGGGATGGCATTATTAGTGATGGTCGCCATCATCCCAATTGGGATATTTGCACGATATGTTCTGAACAATGCCCTGTCATGGCCTGAGCCTGTCGCTATTCTCTGTATGGTGACATTCACCTTTATTGGCGCCGCGGTGAGTTATCGCGCAGGTTCGCATATCGCGGTAAGCATGGTGACCGATCGTTTGGGTGAAACCGCCCGCCGTTACTGCTCTCTTATCGCCGATATTATGCTGACGGCGATTAGCCTGTTTATTCTCTGGTACGGCACCACGCTGTGTCTTGAACTGTGGGAACAACCCGTTGCGGAATTCCCGCTGTTAAGCGCCGGGCAAAACTACCTGCCGTTACCGATTGGCTCTGCCATCACGCTGCTTTTTATTGTTGAGAAGATCTGCCGTGGTCCGCAGTACCAACGTCCTGTTGTCATGCTGGGTTCGACCAGCTAGTTACCGCCCCCATTTCAGAAAGGAAAGCAGATGGATGCATTTATTCTCGTCTTTACGCTCGGCATTATGCTGGCGATTGGGGTACCGGTAGCGTACGCGGTGGGTATTAGCGCGATCATTGGCGCCTGGTACATTGATATTCCACTGGAAGCGGTGATGATCCAACTGACCAGTGGGGTGAATAAATTTTCATTGCTGGCGATCCCGTTCTTTATTCTGGCCGGAGCGATTATGGCCGAAGGCGGGATTGCGCGTCGGCTGGTGAATTTTGCCTACATATTCGTGGGCTTTATTCGCGGCGGACTGTCGCTGGTGAATATTGTGGCCTCCACCTTTTTTGGTGCGATTTCCGGATCGTCCGTAGCCGACACCGCCTCTATTGGTTCGGTGATGATCCCGGAGATGGACAAAAAAGGCTACCCGCGTGACTTTGCGGCGGCGGTGACCGCCAGCGGATCGGTACAGGCGATCCTGACGCCCCCCAGCCATAACTCGGTGATTTACTCGCTGGCGACCGGCGGTACGGTGTCTATTGCCGCGCTGTTCATTGCCGGCATCTTACCGGGTCTGCTGTTGAGCTTTAGCCTGATGGTGATGTGCGTAGCGTTTGCGCACAAACGCGGTTATCCAAAAGGGGAGCGCGTACCGTTTCGCCAGGCGTTGAAGATTTTTGTCGACACGCTGTGGGGCCTGATGACGGTGGTGATCATTATGGGAGGGATCCTCTCGGGTATCTTCACCGCGACGGAATCCGCGGCGATCGCCTGTCTGTGGGCCTTCTTTGTCACTATGTTTATCTATCGTGACTACAAATGGTCTGAGCTGCCGAAGCTGATGTTCCGCACGGTGAAAACGGTCACTATCGTGATGATCCTGATCGGCTTTGCCGCCGCCTTCGGCGCGGTAATGACCTATATGCAGCTGCCGATGCGTATCACCGAAGCCTTTACCAGCATCTCGGATAACAAATACGTCATTCTGATGTGCATTAACATCATGCTGCTGCTGATCGGCACGCTGATGGACATGGCGCCGCTGATCCTGATCCTGACTCCGGTCCTGCTGCCGGTGACCAACGCGTTGGGTATCGATCCGGTGCATTTTGGCATGATCATGCTGGTGAACTTAGGGATTGGCCTGATTACGCCGCCGGTAGGATCGGTGCTGTTTGTCGCCAGTGCGGTGAGTAAGCAGAAGATTGAGCAGGTGGTGAAGGCGATGCTGCCGTTCTATGCGGTGCTGTTCCTGGTGCTGATGTTGGTGACGTATATTCCGGCGATTTCGTTGTTCCTGCCGAAACTGTTTGGTGTAATGTGATAAATGCCCGGTGGCGCTCGCGCTTACCGGGCCTGCAAACTACGCTTCCCCTGGCCGGATAAGGCTAAGCCGCCATCCGGCACAAGAAGGTTTAGCGACGAACGGCGATCGCTTCAATCTCGATTTTCACGTCTTTTGGCAGACGGGCTACTTCCACGCAAGAGCGTGCCGGGAAGGTCGCGTTGTGCTCGGTGAAGAACGCTTCGTAGGTAGCGTTGACGGTGGCGAAATCGTTCAGGTCTTTAACGAAGACCGTAGTTTTTACGATGTCGCCCACTTTCAGGCCTGCGGCTTCTACGATAGCTTTAACGTTTTCCAGCGACTGACGCGCCTGAGCGGACACGTCTTCCGATACGGCACCGGTTTTTGGGTCAACCGGGATCTGACCGGAAGTGATGATCATGCTACCCAGATCAACACCCTGAACGTATGGGCCGATTGCTGCTGGTGCATTTTCCGTCGCGATAGTCTTGCTCATGATTTCTCCTGAATTACAGCGGTAATAGAATGTTCCCGCTCATTATAGGGAGCCGGGATCTCATAACCAACCCCAATTAGTTGGCCAGCACCACATAATGCGAAAACTCTTTTTCACAGTATTTGCATTTGAGTGCGATGTCATCGGCGCGTTTTTTCACTGCAAAACTGGAGGAAACCGGCTCGGCATGACTGATACAGTTACTGTTCGGGCACACCAGCACGTTATCGATACGCTCAGGCAGGCTGGGACGTGATTTACCCACCACGTCATAGTCATCAATGCGGTTTACCGTGGCCTGCGGGGCGTACAGCGAGAGCTGGTTGACCTGCTCGTCGGTCAGGAAGGTATTTTCAATTTTGATCAGGTCTTTACGCCCCATCTCACCGGACGGCAGGTTCAGGCCGATGGTGATACGCTGATCGGTCTCTGTCAGTTTGAACAGCGTCAGCAGCTTAAAACCAATCTGTGCGGGAATATGGTCAATCACGGTGCCACGTTTGATGGCTTCAACCTGCAGTTTGTTATCGTGTGTCATCGTCATGTCCTCTTACAGTGCCAGTTCGCTATTCAGTACCAGTGCCAGTAACGCCTGGCGGGCGAAGATGCCGTTGCCTGCCTGCTGGAAATACCAGGCGTGTGGTGTCTTATCGACGTCGGGAGTGATCTCATCGATGCGCGGCAGCGGGTGCAGCACCTTCATGTTCTCTCTGGCACCTTCCAGGTCACTGGCGCGCAGAACGAACTGTGCTTTCACGTTGGCGTATTCGGACGGGTCCAGGCGTTCTTTTTGCACGCGGGTCATGTAGAGGATGTCTACGTCCGCCATCACTTCTTCAATCGTGCCGTGCAGGCTCCAGGCGATACCTTTTTCATTCAGCATGTCCAGAATGTACTGCGGCATTGCCAGCGCATCCGGGGCGATAAAGTAGAAGCGGTTGCCTTCGAACTTCGCCAGCGCCTGAGTCAGAGAGTGAACGGTACGGCCATATTTCAGATCGCCCACCATCGCAATTTGCAGATTGTCCAGGCGACCCTGCGTTTCCTGAATGGTGAACAGGTCCAGCAGCGTCTGGGTCGGATGCTGGTTAGAGCCGTCTCCCGCGTTCAGTATCGGCACATTGCCGGAGAACTCCGTGGCCAGACGCGCGGCGCCTTCCTGCGGATGACGCATTACAATGGCGTCGACGTAGGTGCTGATGACGGAAATGGTGTCAGCCAGCGTTTCACCTTTTTTGCCCAGTGAGGTGTTGCTGCTGTCAGAGAATCCCACCACGCTGGCGCCCAGACGGTGCATTGAGGTTTCAAAAGATAAACGGGTGCGGGTTGAGGCTTCGAAGAAACAGCTGGCGATCACCTTATGCTTCAACAGCTCCGGCTGCGGGTGGGCTTTTAGTTTCGCCGCCGTCGCGAGTACCAGATTGAGGTCATCGCGGCTGAGGTCGTTTATGGAAATGATGTGTTTTTGATAGAGCGGGTTAGCCATGTTTATCTCCTGACGCCTGGGCAAAAAAAAAGCCCCTCAATTGAGGGGCTTAGAATGATGAGCAACGGGAAGAAAAACGGCAGGCCAGCGTCTTTTTTCAGACGCGGTAAGACAAAATGTCGTACACACTGAACCATAGATCCTCCCGGCAAATTGTCGGCGATTATACTCAGCTACGTTATAGGATCAAGCGAATAATGCACAAATTATTCATCGCAAACGGTTCTTATGAATTTTAATTCATGTTGAGTAAATAATTAATCTGCTTGTGAACCAGGCCTGTTCGTTGCACCACCCGTGGTGCGACCCAGACAATACTGCTGCCCGCAATAACACCCAGAATTTCCGGCAAGGCGTGGTAGTCGAGGATTCTGGCCACGGCGCGGCCATATCCCGCCGCGGTGTGGATGAGGATAAATTCGCTATTGTGTTCAACGCTGACCACCATTTCAGCAATCGATCGCGCGGCATCAGGGGCCGGTCGCGATTGGGGATTTACAGAATAAATTTTTTGTCCTTTGGTATTTCTTATCTTTATGGCACCGAGCAGTTTCAGCAAACGCGATACGGTGGACTGACTGATGCTGGTAAAACCCTGACTTTGCAGATCGCGGCGTATATCCTCCTGAGATAAATAGCTTTTTTCTGTAATCAGGCGCTGGCAAACAGCCAGCTGTTGCTGCTCTTTGGCAGAGCAATCATCGAATTCCTTCATAGAAACCCCTTATATTTATTATTCATATCAATGTGATGGAGGAATTCACCACATTTACAGTATGCATAACGGCTCAAACGGGCGGTTGTGTAGAAAAACGAGAGCACGTTCAAAAAAGCCGTCGATATCCGACGGCCACAAGGGTTACAGCATGGCGCCGATGCTCAGGACAGCCATGTTGAGTAGCGTCAGAATGAGCACCAGTGGGGCAACCCATTTCAGATACCGCACGTAAGGGACGCGAGCGATGGCCAGCCCACCCATCACGACGGCTGAAGTGGGGGTAATCAGATTCACAATGCCGGAAGCGGATTGGTATGCGGTGACGACCAGATCCCTGGGGACATGGGCGAAGTCGGCCAGTGGGGCCATAATCGGCATGGTGAGTACTGCCAGACCAGATGAAGAAGGCACCAGGAAGGAGAGTAAAACTTCCAGCCAGTAGGTCACGTTGATGAAAATGGTGGTGGAGAGACCGGAGACCAAATTCTCGGCGCTGTGCAGAATGGTGTGGGTTATCATGCCGTTATCCATCACCACGACGATGCCGCGCGCAATGCCGATAATCAACGCCACCCCCAGCAGATCCCGCGCGCCGTCAATGAACGTACTGGTAAAGTCTTCTTCACTCATCCGGGCGATAACGCCGACAATAATCGCCGAGGCCAGAAAGACAGCGGAGATTTCCGCCATCCACCATCCGAGTACGGCAACCCCATAAATCATGACCGCAAAGGCTGCCGCGAAAATGAACAGGATGCATTTACGCGTTGCCGTGAATTCAAGGTTTGTATTGGCACGGTTACCGAGAAAATGGGCGCGGTTTTCTTCCATTTTATCCGCCACGACAGACAGCTCCGGATGACTGCGAACTTTCCGCGCATAGCGCATCACCCAGACGACGCAGATAACATAGCCGACGACCAGCAGCAGAATGCGCATCAGCATTCCCTGGGTGAAGGGGATCCCGGCAGCGTTAGCGGCGATAACCGTCGCAAAAGGGTTAATGGTGGAGCCGAGGGTACCAATCCCCGCACCGAGCAGAACGGTGGCGGCGGCAACTAGCGGATCGAAGCGAGCAGCCATCATGACCGGGACTAATAGTGTGTAGAACGGGAGCGACTCTTCCGCCATGCCGTAAATCGTTCCCCCGGCGGCAAAAAGTCCCATCAGAATGGGGATCATCCATTCTTCTTTGCCGTTGAGCCTGACCGTCACGCGTTCGATTCCGGCGTCAATGGCACCGGTTTTGTTCATTACCCCCAGAAAACCGCCAATGATCAGGACAAAGAGCGCCACATCAATGGCGCCAGCGGTGTAGGTTTCGTGGTTATACAGGCCATCGATCGGGGCCAGCAGTACGGCGGTGATACCTTGTGGATGCGCCTCGGCGGCGGCATAGGTGCCGGCAACCGGCACCTCTTTACCCAGTGTGGCATTCATCGCCATCTGGTATTTCCCCGCCGGGACAATCCAGGTCATAACCGCAACGAGAGCAATGAGAATAAACAGAATGGTATACGCGCTGGGAAATTTGAGTTTGCCCATGATGTTCTCCGGATAGCTCGGGCATACGCCGGCAGGCGGCATATGCCCGCAGGGGTTAGTCGCCGAGTGTCGCTACCATGACTGCTTTGATGGTATGCATCCGGTTCTCTGCTTCATCGAAGACGATTGAGTGAGCTGACTCGAAGACCTCTTCCGTCACTTCAAGTCCTTTCAGGCCGTAAGCCGCTTCGATCTCACGCCCAACCTTGGTGTGCTCGTTATGAAAAGCGGGCAGGCAGTGCATAAATTTCACGTCAGGATTGCCGGTCGCGGTGATGACCTGCTGGTTAATCTGGTAGGGCGTCATCAGGCTGACGCGTTCTGCCCAGGCTTCTTTTGGCTCGCCCATGGAGACCCAGACGTCGGTGTAGAGGAAATCGACGTCGTAAACGCCTTCTTCAACATCGTCGGTGAGCGTGATGCGAGCGCCGGTTATGCTGGCGATTTCTCGACACTCGGCAACCAGTGCTTCGTCCGGCCAGAAGGATTTTGGTGCTACCAGACGAATGTCCATCCCCATTTTTGCGGCACCGACCATCAGGGAATTGCCCATGTTATTGCGGGCATCGCCGAGGTAAGCGAAGCTTATTTCAGGTAACGTTTTACCCGGCGCGTGCTCCAGCATGGTCATCAGATCGGCGAGAATTTGCGTCGGGTGGAATTCGTTCGTCAGCCCATTCCATACCGGGACGCCGGCGAATTCACCCAGCTCTTCAACAATTTCCTGGCCGTATCCACGGTATTCGATGCCGTCGTACATCCGGCCCAATACGCGAGCGGTATCTTTCATCGACTCTTTGTGACCAATTTGTGAGCCGCTTGGGCCGAGGTAGGTCACCTGCGCACCCTGATCGAACGCGCCGACTTCAAAGGCGCAGCGGGTGCGGGTGGAGGTTTTTTCAAAGATCAGCGCGATGTTTTTACCGACCAGCGTTTGCCTTTCGCGTCCGGCTTTTTTCGCCGTTTTCAACTCGATAGCCAGATCGATCAGGTACTGGATTTCCGCCGGGGTGTAGTCCAGCAGTTTGAGAAAATTGCGATTTTTCAGGTTAACAGTCATGAAAATGTCCTTATGTAGGCCGAATAAGGCGAAGCCGCCATCCGGCAAAAAGCTTTAAGCGTTAACGTCAGTGGTTTCGAGGCGAATCAATGTGCCTTTCTCTCCGGCGAGAATGGCCGGGCCGTCGGCCAATGAGCCGATGCCTGCAATCCCGTGACAGTGAGAGACAAACGTTGCGCAGGCGGTGACTTTGGGACCCATTGAGCCGGCGTCGAATTGCATTTCGCCGAGCAGCTCCGGCGTGACCTGAGCCAGCGGGCGCTGCGTAGGTTTTCCCCAGTCGAGATACACCGCGTCAGCATCGGTCAGGATCAGCAGCGCGTTGGCGTGGATCTGGCTGGCGAGCAGGGCGGCGGAGAGATCTTTGTCGATCACCGCTTCAATGCCGTGGTAGCCGTCGGCTTTCTCCACCACCGGCACGCCGCCGCCGCCGTTGCAAATAACCAGATGATCGCGAGCGATAAGCGCGCAGATCGCATCACTTTCAACGATGCGTTTGGGCTGCGGGGAGGGCACCACGCGACGAAATGCATTGCCGTCGGCTTTGAAAATCCAGCCTTTTTCCGTTTGTAATGTTTTGGCCTGGGCCGCGTCATAAATCGGCCCGATGTATTTGGTTGGGTTGCGGAAGGCCGGATCGTGGGCATCGACTTCAACCTGCGTCAGCAGGACGCTGATTTCACGCTGTGGAAGCTGGTTTTTCAGCGCTTGCTGTAGCATGTAGCCAATCATTCCCTGACTTTCTGCGCCGAGAACGTCGAGCGGATAAGGCGTGACGGCGGTATACGCGCTGTTTTGTAAAGCTAACAGACCAACCTGCGGGCCGTTGCCGTGTACCAGGATCACGCGCCATTGCTGCGTGAGCCGGGCGATGGTTCTTGCCGCCAGTTCAATGTTTTTCCGCTGCACGTCCGCTTCCAGCGGCTCGCCGCGTTTAAGCAGCGCGTTACCGCCCAGTGCGACAACCAAAGTCGGTTTGTTTTCCATGATGTCTCCTTAAATACCGTCACGTTCCAGCGGGCAGCTCATGCAGCGGGCACCGCCGCGTCCGCGTCCAAGTTCATCGCCAGGAATGGGTAAAACGGTGATGCCCGCTTTGTCGTATTTTTCGTTGGTCCAGATGTTGCGCTCATAGCCCACCACCACGCCGGGACGCAGCGTGAGGACGTTGTTTGCGTCATTCCACTGCTCACGTTCGGCTTCGAAGGCGTCGCCCCCGGTGGTGATCAGGCGAATTTGGTTGATACCCAGCGCTTTTTCGAGGGCATGTACCAGCGTGTTTTCCTGTGTGCGCTTCAGGCCGCCGTGGCCGTCTGGCGTCAGGGTCCAGCACTGCACATCCGGGCGGACGACTTCCGGGTAGACGGAGAAGGTATCGACGTCTATGTGGGTCATTACGGTGTCGAGATGCATGCACGAGCGGTGTTTTGGTAGCTCCACGGCGATGACGCGCTCAGCCTGGCGATGTTTGAACAGCGACTGGGCAAGGAACTCGATTCCCTGCGGCGTGGTCCGTTCAGACATGCCGATCAGCACCGCACCGCGGCCAATCACCAGCACATCTCCACCTTCTAACGTCGCGTGGTCATAATTAATATTTTCATCGCCGAAATATTTAATAAAATCACCCTCGGCAAATTGCGGGTGCCAGCGATAAATTGCGCGCAGATTATTGGTTTCGCGTTGGCGGGCCGTTTTAGCCATCGGGTTAATCGATACGCCGTTATATATCCAGCATGACGTGTCGCGGGTAAATAAGTGGTTCGGTAATGGCTTCATAATAAAGTCATTAATATCGTGGGTATCAACCACCATATTCTTGATTGAGGCGGGAATCTCCCCGTAAGTGAGTCCGCCGCTTAAATGTCGGGCGAGTTCCCGGTGCGACAGATCGGCAAGCCAGGCACGAATATCCGAGGCGAAGGTTGGACCGAGGCGATAATCTGAAATCTGCGTATCCAATAACCAACTTTTGGCTTCAGAGGTATCCAGGGTTTGTGTCAGCAAATCAGTCAGTAGCAGGACTTCTATTCCTTCCTGGCGCAGCGTGTTGGCGAAAATGTCATGTTCTTCACCTGCACGTTCGACTGAAAGTACATCATCAAAAAGCAGATCCTGACAGTTTGATGGCGTCAGCCTTTTTAAGCTGAGATTAGGACGATGTAGCATCACGCTACGTAATTGACCGATTTCGGAACCGACATAATGCTTTTCCATCATTATTCCTTTAATACGATTTTAAAAAATAAAGAGGAGACGCCTGCAAATAATATTATTTTGCAGTCATGATTTTTCAGCTGATTTCAGAATCTATATTTAGATCTTCTCTGCAATGGAAATGTGATTTATTTCACAGTCGGAAGGATATTGGCTTTTTCTTGTTTAATATATGATGTGGCTCTGAGAAATTAAAAAATAACAAACTAGATAATTGAATTGCTACGCAGGAATATGTCTTGTTATTTGTTTTTGTTAATATCTTGTGCGTTTTATTATACCTGGATAAAACAATATCATATTGATTTTTAATGATATTTTTTCAAGCGATGAATTCTTATGCGTTTTTATGATTTTATTATTTGTCGCATGCGGTTTATATGCAAATAAATATGGTAATAGCCGGGGATAATCATCGGCAAGTGAACTGTGATCCACTGCCGGTTTTTCTAATAAAAACTGGCAGAACAGTCGATTAGGAGAGGATTGAGAAACAGGGGAACAGAAGTTATGCAGAGTTTATGCATAACTCGCTGCGCTGAGTTAACAACCGGCTAACATCATCAGCAATAAACATGCGTTGACGCAAAATATCGGTAAATAGCAGTGGTAGGGCAGACGGTTTTTTCGTATAACAATTAAAAATGAAACGATGTTTTAGTTAAGGGGTTTGACATGATTATCGGTAATATCCACCACCTGGAAGCATGGCTGCCGGAAGAGCTGCGCCAGGCGATTGAACACATTAAAGCGCACGTGACGGATGCAACGGAAAAAGGGAAACATGATATCGACGGTAACCGCCTGTTTTATCTGATCGCCGAAGATATGACCGAGCCGTTTGAGCAGCGTCGCGCCGAGTATCATGCCCGTTATCTGGATATTCAGATCCTGCTAAAAGGCCAGGAAGGGATGACCTTCAGTACGCTGCCTGCGGGCGCACCCGAAACCGACTGGCTGGCGGACAAAGATATCGCTTTCTTGCCGGAAGGGGCGGAAGAGAAGACGGTGGTGCTGAATGAAGGTGATTTTGTGGTGTTCTATCCGGGTGAAGTGCATAAGCCGCTGTGCGCGGTAGGTACGCCCGCGCTGGTGCGCAAAGCCGTGGTAAAAATGCTGGTCGAATAAGTGATTTTATGATGCCGGATGGCGACGCAATAGCGTCTTATCCGGCCTACGGGAGCACGGTTGTAGGCCGGATAAGATGCGTAACATCACCATCCGGCATTCTTTTTACCGACGTACTCACTTCGCTAATGTCGCCACCATCACCGCTTTAATGGTGTGCATGCGGTTTTCTGCCTGATCAAAGACAATACTGGCAGGTGACTCAAAGACCTCATCGGTTACTTCCATCCCACCGTGCAAACCGTATTCTTGCGCCATTTGTTTACCCAGCGTGGTTTGGTCATCATGAAATGCTGGCAGGCAGTGCAGGAATTTCACCTGCGGATTGCCGGTTAGCGCCATCATCGCGCTGTTGACCTGATAGTTACGCAGCAGGGCAATTCGTTCGGCCCACTTCTCTTTGGCTTCACCCATGGATACCCAGACGTCGGTATAAATGAAGTCCGCACCTTTCACGCCCGTCGCTATATCGTCGGTCAGGGTGATATTACCGCCGTTTTTCTGTGCCAGCGCTTTGCATTCGGCTACCAGGCTCTCTTCTGGCCAGCAAGCCGGTGGTGCGACCAGGCGCAGATCCAGCCCGGTTAATGCGGCGGCTTCCAGCATTGAATTGCCCATGTTGTTACGGGCATCGCCGGTGTACACCAGCGTCATCTCATTAAACGCTTTGCCCGGCAGGTGTTCCTGCATGGTTAGCAGATCGGCCAGTAACTGGGTGGGGTGGAATTCGTTGGTCAATCCGTTCCATACCGGAACCCCGGCATATTCGGCCAGCGTCTCCACCACCTCCTGGCCGTGGCCGCGGTACTGGATACCGTCATACATGCGGCCCAGTACGCGGGCGGTGTCTTTTATCGACTCTTTATGGCCAATCTGGCTGCCGCTTGGCCCGAGATAGGTCACGCGCGCGCCCTGATCGTAAGCGGCAACTTCGAAAGAGCAACGAGTACGGGTCGAGTCTTTTTCGAAGATGAGCGCAATATTTTTACCGGTCAGCATAGCGACCTCTGTGCCGTTTTTCTTGTCCGCCTTGAGCCGGGCGGCGAGCTGCAGCAGTGACGTGAGTTCAGCAGAGGTAAAATCGAGCAGTTTCAAGAAGTGCTTCTGATAAAATGCAGACATGGTTCCCTCACATGGCTTAGGCTATTTATTGAATTAAAATTCAATTTATATGTATGTTTATTCATTTGCAACCTTGTTTAACAAATCTTTCCTGGAAAGGTGGAGGCAATGTCAGCGGTATGTGACAATAAGAGTATCGGCAGGACATTATGAGGATATTAGCCATGGCAAACCCGGAACACCTGGAAGAACAGCGTGAAGAAACACGCTTGATTATTGAAGAGTTACTTGAAGATGGTAGCGATCCTGACGCGCTGTATACCATTGAGCATCACCTTTCCGCGGATGACTTTGAAACCCTGGAAAAAGCAGCGGTAGAAGCCTTCAAGCTGGGTTATGAAGTCACCGAGCCGGAAGAGCTGGAAGTGGAAGAAGGCGACACGGTCATTTGCTGTGACATCCTCAGTGAATGTGCTCTGAACGCCGAGCTGATTGACACTCAGGTTGAACAACTGATGAACCTGGCTGAAAAATTTGACGTGGAATACGACGGATGGGGCACTTATTTTGAAGACCCTAACGGCGAAGAAGGTGAAGACGGCGACGATGACGATCTCGTCGACGAAGATGATGACGGCGTGCGTCACTAAGTCATCTGCTGACCTACGGCGGCGCATGCTGCCGTAGGGCAAGGACAACGTATGGATTACCCGCAAATACTCTCCCCGATTCTGGATTTCCTGCACTGCAAAACGCCCGAGGCCTGGCTTGATAAAGCGCGCGACCCGGCAAATCTTCCCCTGCTGCTGACCGACCATCTGGTCTGCGAGCTGAAAGCGGCGCAAACTGCGATGCTGCTGGTGCGTAAATATGTTGCGGATAAGCAGGGATCGCAGGCGATGCTGGCGTGGCTGCAACCCTATGAAGCCTTTGCCTTCCGGGAAGGGGAAGAGCCGGATTTCACCTTGCTGAACAAGCAGATCAGCAAAAGCATCATGCCCCGGACTGACGACCCGTGGGGGCGACAGCTTATCGACAGCATGGTGCTGCTGATCAAAGAAGAGCTACACCACTTCTGGCAAGTGCGTGAAGCGATGCTAAGCCGCCAAATTCCGTATATCAAAATGACCGCCAGTCGTTACGCCAAGGGCATGCTTAAAGAAGTCCGTACCCATGAGCCGTTAACGCTGATTGATAAGCTGATCTGCGGCGCCTACATTGAGGCGCGATCCTGCGAGCGTTTTGCCGCGCTGGCACCGTATCTGGATGATGAATTACAGGCGTTTTATCTGTCGCTGCTGAGCTCAGAGGCGCGCCATTATCAGGATTATCTGGCGTTGGCACAGCAGGCGGCCGACCATGACATCAGTGACCGGGTACGGTTTTTGGGTGAGGTGGAAGCATCCCTGATCTTATCGCCGGACGATGAGTTTCGTTTTCATAGCGGCGTGCCAGCCTAGCTCCACTCTCTGGTATGGTGTCTCTCTTCCTCCTTCCCGGTAGCTAAAATCTGGTGGCTAGAAATCGATCGCGCCTGCCGCAATAATCAAACCACTTGAAGGGGGAATATATCCCCGCCATATGCATTGATTTGAAAAAGGATGGTGAATGAACTGGGCACACGTATTATTGGCAGGCTATATCGGGGCGGTGATTGCGACCGTGGTGGGCGTCTGTCGTAAAAAGGGCTGGGTAGGTAAGGTCTCCGGTGCGGTGATTTTTGTCGTGGCGATTATCGGCTGGAATCTGTTTGATACGCACTACCTCATCCCGCGCGAAAGTCCGGACTATGGGCTGACTGAAACGCAGAAATTCGAGAAAGCAATGCTGGCAATGCCCGTCTATGAGGTCATTAAGGAGCAGGAACCCGCGCTATGGCAGACGATTCTCAACCAGGCAGTGGAGATGAAAACGGCGGGGAAAAGCGAGCAGCAGATTATTGACACCATACAGCCGCAGATCCTGACGTTCCAGATGGCGCGCTTACAGCAGGCACCCGATGCCAACGTGATTGCCTATATGCAGGTGAACCTCGCGCAAATTGACGCGATAGCGAAAGTAGGCGGTGACGAATGCTTTCGCTTCCTGTTCCCGGCGGTAAAGGGCGGTATCAACCCGGTACAGCTTATTCCGCGTGAAATTATGAGTCGCCGTATGGCGAATGACATGACGATGCTGCAGGCGGCTTACGGCCCGGGAAAACATACGGTTACGGCGGAAGAAAAAGAGCTGGCGCTTCAGGATCTGCAAGCCATTAGTCCGGGGCTGGTGCAGCGCTATGGGCCGGATATTCAAATCATGGCCGACCCGAATAAAGGCGTGGGTAAAGAGCAACTGGCTTGCGATATGGTTCAGGACCTGTGGACGCAGGTTCTCAAATTGCCGACCGCTCGCGCCGCCGGCGTGATTCGTCTGATGCTCTCAGCCGAAATGCAATAACGCAGTATTGCCCCTTTGCCTAACGTCAGAGGGGTTTTAGCATCCGCACTTCGCAATCTACATGCCCCGTGCAGCCCAGCGGCTCGGCAATATGCACAAAGCCCAGACGTTCGTAGAGGTGAATCGCCTCGGTCAGAAATTCGGTGGTTTCCAGATAGCACTGTTTAAATCCCTGCTCACGGGCGTGATCGAGAGCCATCAACGCCAGCTTTTTCGCCAGTCCCTGACCACGCACGCTCGGCAGAAAGTACATCTTCTGTAATTCGCAAATATCCGGCTCGCTACAGCCTAATGGCGCAACGCCACCGCCACCGACGACCAGCCCATTTTGTTCAACCACCCAATAGGCCGCACCCGGCTGGCTGTATACCTGGAATAACTCATCGAGATTGGGGTCAGCCACCGTGTAACCTTTATCAGCGGTCAAACCGTATTCGGCGGAGACCTGGCGGATCACGTGGGCAATGGCGGTGTTATCGTCGGCAGCAATGCGACGCAGCGTCGCCGAGACAGGTGTAATGACACTCATAGCGAACTCATGACGTAAAAGTGGGACATATGCAGTTAATACCACTGCGGAGAGGGAAAGCGCAAGCGAGGATAATTCAATAAAAAGCCTCTGGGCGAGAGCGTCAGAGGCTTTTATCGTCTGCGGTGTCGGATGCGCTACGCTTATCCGACCTACGATGACGGTGCCTGTTTGCCGGATAAGCGTAGCGCCATCCGGCAAACAGCTTTACAGCGCGGCAATAACCGCCTGCTGTTCAATCAGCTTCGCTTTCGCTTCCGCGTAACCTTCCAGCTTCTCACGCTCTTTAGCGATCACCGCTTCCGGCGCGCGTGCGACAAAGCCTTCGTTGGACAGTTTGGCTTCAATGCGGCCAATCTCACCGTCGATTTTGGTCACTTCTTTCGCCAGACGTGCCAGCTCATCTTCTTTATTGATCAGGCCAGCCATCGGGATCAGCAGCTCGGCGCCGTCGATAATTTTGGTCACGGAAACCGGACCTTTATCATCAGCAGGCAGCACGGTGATGCTTTCCAGACGTGCCAGGTTCAGCAAGAAGCTACGGTTGTCGTTCACACGACGCATCGCGTCGGTGCTGCAACCACGCAGCAGCAGCTCCAGCGGTTTGCCCGGCGCGATGTTCATTTCCGCACGGATGTTACGGATGGCCACGATCGCCTGCTTCAGCCATTCGGTATCGGCCAACGCGGCTTCATCAACCTGCGCCGCATCGTATTCCGGGAACGGCTGCAGCATGATGGTGTCGGCAGTGTTACCGCAAATAACCTTCACACGCTGCCAGATGGTTTCGGTGATGAATGGGATGATTGGGTGCGCCAGGCGCAGCAAACCTTCCAGCACGGTGACCAGCGTATGGCGGGTGCCGCGCAGCTCAGACTCAGAACCACCGGTCATGACCGGCTTGGTCAGCTCCAGGTACCAGTCGCAGAACTGGTTCCAGGTGAACTCGTACAGAATGCCCGCGGCGATATCGAAGCGGAAGTTATCCAGTGCCTCGCGGTACGCTTTGATGGTCTGGTTGAATTCCGTCAGAATCCAACGGTCCGCCAGCGACAGGGTCATTTCGCCGCCGTTGAAGCCGCAATCCTGATCTTCAGTGTTCATCAGCACAAAGCGGCTGGCGTTCCACAGCTTGTTACAGAAGTTACGGTAACCTTCCAGACGCTTCATATCCCAGTTGATATCGCGACCGGTTGAGGCCAGTGCCGCCAGGGTGAAACGCAGGGCGTCGGTACCGTGTGGCTCGATGCCGTCCGGGAACTGCTTCTCGGTACGTTTAGCAATTTTCTCAGCCAGCTGCGGCTGCATCATATTGCCGGTACGTTTCTCCAGCAGATCCGGCAGGGAAATACCATCAACCATATCCAGCGGGTCGATAACGTTACCCTTGGACTTGGACATCTTCTGGCCTTCGTCGTCACGAATCAGACCGGTCATGTAGACCGTCTTAAACGGAACCTGCGGCTTGCCGTTTTCATCTTTGATGAAGTGCATGGTCATCATGATCATGCGGGCAATCCAGAAGAAGATGATATCGAAGCCAGAAACCATCACACTGGTTGGGTGGAACTGACGCAGCGCGTCGGTGTTTTCCGGCCAACCCAGCGTAGAGAAGGTCCACAGCGCGGAGGAGAACCAGGTGTCGAGAACGTCTTCATCCTGACGCAGCGCAACGTCGGTGCCGAGGTTGTTTTCCTGACGCACTTCGTCTTCGGTACGGCCGACATAGACGTTGCCGTCGTTGTCATACCAGGCCGGGATGCGGTGACCCCACCACAGCTGGCGGGAGATACACCAGTCCTGGATATCACGCATCCAGGAGAAATACATGTTTTCGTACTGCTTCGGCACGAACTGAATGTCGCCGTTCTCAACCGCTTCTACCGCCGGTTTTGCCAGCACGTCGGCACGGACGTACCACTGGTCGGTTAGCATCGGTTCGATAACCACGCCGCCACGGTCGCCGTAAGGCACGGTCAGGTCGTGCGGTTTAATCTCTTCCAGCAGGCCCAGCGCGTCGATAGCAGCAACCACCGCTTTACGTGCGGCAAAGCGCTCCAGCTTCTGGAACTCAGCCGGGATCGCGTTGGAATAGACGTCAGATTCTTCGCCTTTGGTGTCGTACACTTCCGCGGTTTCGCGGATGTCGCCGTCAAAGGTCAGGATGTTGATCATCGGCAGGCCGTGACGTTTACCGACTTCATAGTCGTTAAAGTCGTGCGCCGGGGTGATCTTCACGCAGCCGGTGCCTTTTTCCATATCGGCGTGTTCATCACCAACAATCGGAATACGGCGGTTAACCAGCGGCAGGATAACGAATTTGCCGATCAGATCTTTATAACGCGGATCTTCCGGGTTGACGGCCACACCGGTATCGCCCAGCAAGGTTTCCGGACGCGTGGTGGCGACCACCAGATAATCTTTCCCGTCTGCGGTTTTTGCGCCGTCAGCCAGCGGATAGCGGATGTGCCACATTGAGCCTTTTGACTCGCGGTTTTCTACTTCCAGATCGGAGATGGCGGTGCGCAATTTCGGGTCCCAGTTTACCAGGCGCTTGCCACGGTAAATCAGGTCTTCTTTGTACAGGCGAACAAAGACTTCTTTCACGGCATTGGAAAGACCTTCGTCCATGGTGAAGCGCTCGCGCTCCCAGTCCACGGAGTTGCCCAGACGGCGCATCTGACGGGTAATGGTGCCGCCGGATTCCGCTTTCCACTGCCAGATTTTATCGATAAACGCATCGCGACCGTAGTCGTGACGGGTTTTACCTTCTTCAGCGGCAATCTTACGCTCAACCACCATTTGGGTGGCGATACCCGCGTGGTCGGTACCGGCCTGCCACAGGGTGTTTTTACCCTGCATGCGCTGGTAGCGAATCATGGTGTCCATGATGGTTTGCTGGAAAGCATGACCCATATGCAAACTGCCGGTGACGTTCGGCGGCGGGATCATGATGCAGAAGGACTCTTTGCTTTCATCGCCGTTAGGTTTGAAATAGCCCTGCTTTTCCCAGTGCTCGTAAAGCGGCTGTTCGATATCTTGTGGGTTGTATGTCTTTTCCATTATTTCCAGGTTGCCGTATTCAGGTTAAAACCAGCCACGCGGTAAGCTTTGTAGCGCTCGCGTGCCGATTGTTTCAAAGAATCTTCATAAGGGACGAAGTCTACCACTTCTGTGAAAGCGGTGGCAAAATCTACAAAGCCGACGCGCAAACTGATCAGCAGATCGCGTGGGCTGCTGTTGCGTTTTTCTGGCCAGGCTATTTCGACCGGAGCACCGCCACGCGGGCCTTCCCCCGCCAGATTATGCGGCACGAAGCTTTCTGCCGGTCTTGCCCACAGCGCTTCATCCAGCCGAATAGCCTGTTTTTCGTCTTCACAGGCGATCAGTACGCGCTTGCCCGCGCGCCAACGTTCTGCGGCAATTTCACACACCAGTTGTTCAACGGCGCTTAAGCCATCTTGTTGTGTGTCGTTATCCAGAAGATAGAACGTTGCGTTTCTCATAATATGGGGCTTCTTGTTGTGGATTTAAATGCAAAACCGGATGGCGCTACGCTTATCCGGCCTACGGTTAAATACTCACTGTAGGCCGGATAAGACGCGTATGCGGCGCCATCCGGCAATCAAGCAAACTTACTCTTCGCCGTTAAACCCGGCGCGATTGAGCAGGAACTGCGACAGCAGCGCCACCGGACGACCGGTTGCACCTTTGGCTTTTCCTGAACGCCAGGCGGTTCCCGCGATGTCGAGGTGTGCCCAGTTGTACTTACGGGTAAAGCGCGACAGGAAGCAGCCAGCGGTAATCGCGCCGCCAGGGCGTCCGCCGATGTTCGCCATATCTGCGAAGTTGGACTCCAGCTGTTCCTGGAACTCATCACCCAGCGGTAAACGCCATGCGCGATCGCCCGCCTGTTCGGACGCGCCAATCAGCTCGTGCGCCAGCGGGTTGTGGTTCGACATCAGGCCGGTGATGTGATGACCCAGCGCAATCACGCAGGCGCCGGTCAGGGTGGCGACGTCGATGACCGCTTCAGGTTCGAAACGCTCGACATAGGTTAACACGTCGCACAGCACCAGGCGGCCTTCGGCATCGGTGTTCAGTACTTCAACAGTCTGACCGGACATGGTGGTTAACACATCACCCGGACGATACGCGCGCCCGCCTGGCATGTTTTCACAGCCCGCCAGCACGCCGACAACGTTGATGGGTAACTGAAGTTCCGCCACCATACGCATCACACCGTATACTGCCGCCGCGCCGCACATGTCGTATTTCATCTCATCCATGCCTTCAGCAGGCTTGATGGAAATACCGCCGGAGTCGAAGGTTAGCCCTTTACCGACCAACACAATAGGACGTGCGTCTTCTGACGGGTTGCCTTTGTACTCGATAACCGACATCAGCGACTCGTTCTGCGAACCGTGTCCGACGGCGAGATAAGAGTGCATGCCCAGCTCTTTCATCTGCTGTTCGCCAATGACGCGCGTGACGACATTTTTGCTGTAGCTGTCGGCCAGTTGACGCGCCTGAGAAGCCAGGTACGCTGCGTTACAGATGTTCGGCGGCATGTTGCCGAGATCTTTCGCGGCTTTAATACCGGCGGCAATCGCCAGGCCGTGCTGAATGGCGCGCTCGCCGCTGGTCAGTTCACGGCGGGTAGGGACGTTGAACACCATTTTACGCAGCGGGCGACGTGGCTCGCTTTTGTTGGTCTTCAACTGATCAAAACTGTAGAGGGTCTCTTGTGCTGTCTCGACAGCTTGACGCACTTTCCAGTAGTTGTTACGGCCTTTAACGTGCAGTTCGGTCAGGAAGCAGACGGCTTCCATGGAGCCGGTATCATTCAGAGTATTGATGGTTTTCTGAATAACCTGCTTGTACTGGCGCTCATCAAGTTCGCGCTCTTTGCCACAACCAATGAGAAGAATGCGCTCAGACAGAACGTTAGGAACGTGGTGTAGCAACAGGGTCTGACCCGGTTTGCCTTCCAGTTCGCCACGACGCAGCAGGGCGCTGATGTACCCGTCGCTGATCTTATCGAGCTGCTCTGCAATCGGAGAAAGGCGGCGTGGTTCAAAGACGCCCACGACGATGCAGGCACTCCGCTGTTTCTCTGGGCTACCGCTTTTTACACTGAACTCCATGCACTACGCTCCTGAATCTTAAAGACAACGGCGGTGGCTACGGATAGAATTGCAAGCTTTCGTAACTCATACCCGCTGTTGCGGTGACTTCGTGTTAATCTTAACGTTATTACGGCATTGGCACGTCAGAACAATTTCTGAGAGGTGGATCCGTTGAGTATAATGATCTTAGCGACGATTTCGACGACTCAAGAGAATAAATGACGTTTAAGCCATGAAACAAGCTATTTTCCTGCAAAAGACGGGTTTTTACGGGCGTATTTAAAGTGATAATCATAAGATATCTGGTACGGGAAACGCTCAAAAGCCAACTTGCGATCCTATTCATCCTGCTGTTGATCTTCTTTTGTCAAAAGCTTGTCAGGATCCTCGGTGCGGCGGTTGACGGTGACATCCCGGCAAATCTGGTGCTCTCGCTGCTGGGGCTGGGCGTGCCAGAAATGGCGCAACTTATCTTGCCATTAAGCCTGTTCCTCGGGCTGCTCATGACGCTGGGCAAACTGTATACCGAAAGTGAAATTACGGTGATGCACGCCTGCGGGCTGAGTAAGGCCGTACTGGTGAAAGCGGCGATGGTGCTGGCGTTGTTTACCAGTATCTTTGCGGCGATCAACGTGATGTGGGCGGGGCCCTGGTCTTCAAAGCATCAGGACGAAGTGCTGGCAGAAGCGAAAGCGAACCCCGGCATGGCGGCGCTCGCGCAAGGACAGTTCCAGCAGGCCACTAACGGCAGCTCGGTGCTGTTTATTGAAAGCGTCGATGGCAGTAATTTCAAAGATGTGTTCCTCGCGCAGATCCGCCCAAAAGGTAACGCCCGTCCTTCCGTGGTCGTGGCCGATTCCGGACATCTGACGCAGCTACGCGATGGCTCCCAGGTGGTGTCGCTGAACGAAGGTACGCGCTTTGAAGGGACCGCGCTGCTGCGTGACTTCCGCATTACCGACTTCAAGGACTATCAGGCAATTATTGGCCATCAGGCCGTGGCGCTGGATCCGAACGATACCGACCAGATGAGTATGCACACGCTGTGGACCACCGACACCGATCGCGCCCGTGCGGAGCTGCACTGGCGTATCACGTTAGTATTCACCGTGTTTATGATGGCGCTGATGGTGGTACCGCTGAGCGTGGTGAATCCACGTCAGGGACGCGTACTGTCGATGCTGCCCGCCATGCTGCTTTATCTGATGTTCTTCCTGATCCAGACCTCACTGAAGTCGAACGGCGGCAAAGGGAAACTGGATCCGGTGTTCTGGATGTGGACGGTTAACCTGAGTTATCTGGCTCTGGCGATTGCGCTTAACCTGTGGGATACGGTGCCTGTGCGCCGCTTGCGTGCCCGTTTTCTGCGTAAAGGAGCGGTATAATGCAGCCCTTTGGTGTACTTGACCGCTATATCGGTAAAACCATTTTTACCACCATCATGATGACGTTGTTCATGCTGGTGTCGCTCTCCGGCATCATCAAGTTTGTTGACCAGTTGAAAAAGGCCGGGCAGGGGAGCTACGACGCGATGGGGGCCGGGCTGTATACGCTGCTCAGTGCTCCTAAAGACATTCAGATCTTCTTCCCGATGGCGGCGCTGCTCGGCGCGCTGCTGGGATTGGGCATGCTGGCCCAGCGCAGTGAACTGGTGGTGATGCAGGCGTCTGGTTTTACCCGCATGCAGGTTGCGCTGTCGGTGATGAAAACCGCTATTCCGCTGGTGCTGTTGACGATGGCTATCGGGGAATGGGTTGCGCCGCAGGGTGAACAGATGGCGCGTAACTACCGCGCACAGCAGATGTACGGTGGCTCGCTGCTGTCTACCCAGCAAGGGCTGTGTGCGAAAGACGGCGACAGCTTTGTCTACATCGAGCGGGTGAAAGGCGACGAAGAGTTAGGGGGCATCAGTATTTATACCTTTAACGACCAGCGTCGTTTGCAGTCCGTGCGCTATGCGGCTTCTGCCAAATTTGATAAAGACAATAAGGTCTGGCGTCTGTCGCAGGTGGATGAGTCCAACCTGCAGGATCCGAAGCAGGTTACCGGTTCACAAACCGTGAGCGGCACCTGGAAGACCAACCTCACGCCAGACAAACTCGGTGTCGTGGCGCTGGATCCGGATGCGCTGTCGATCAGCGGTCTGCATAATTACGTGAAGTACCTGAAGTCGAGCGGCCAGGACGCCGGACGCTACCAGCTCAACATGTGGAGCAAAGTCTTCCAGCCGCTGTCCGTGGCGGTGATGATGCTGATGGCGCTGTCGTTCATCTTTGGCCCGCTGCGTAGTGTGCCGATGGGCATGCGTGTAGTGACGGGGATTAGCTTCGGCTTCGTGTTCTACGTGCTGGACCAGATCTTTGGCCCGCTGACGCTGGTATACGGTATTCCACCGATTATCGGGGCGCTGCTGCCAAGTGCCAGCTTCTTCCTGATAAGCCTGTGGTTGATGCTGCGTAAGTCGTAATCACAGCAATCGTAGGCCTGATGGTGTTGTGCTTTTCAGGCCTACTCCGGACCCGTAGGCCGGATAAGGCGTTTACGCCGCCATCCGGCAACGTAACACGGGGCTAGCGTTTTCTTCCGCCCATCAAACTTCCCAACATGCCACGAATAATCTGATTGGTGACCTGACGCGCCGCGCTTTTCGCCACGCTCTGCACCACACCATCACGCTTGCCGCCGCGCGGTCCGGTGCTGCCAAACAAGATATCCTTAAGCCCGCCGAGAATACCGTCGTCCACTGCGACCGCTTTGCCGTTGGCGGGTGGTGTGTTTTGCTGCTCAGTACTGGCCTGCACGCCTTGCTGTAAGCGCTCATAGGCCGACTCACGGTCAACCTCTTCTTCATATTTGCCGTACAGCGCGGAGTGATTAATCAGCCCGTTGCGCTCATCGTCGGTTACCGGTCCCATGCGTGAGCACGGCGCAATCACCATCGCCCGCTCCACCACCGACGGACTGCCTTTGGCATCGAGGAACGAGATTAGCGCCTCGCCGGTCCCCAGTTCCTGAATGGCTTTTTCGGTATCAAATGCCGGATTGGCGCGCATGGTTTGTGCCGCAGTTTTCACCGCCTTCTGGTCTTTGGGGGTGAATGCGCGCAGGGCGTGCTGCACGCGGTTACCCAACTGACCGAGCACGTTGTCCGGAATATCCGACGGGTTTTGCGACACGAACCAAACACCGACGCCTTTCGAGCGGATAAGGCGGATCACCTGTTCGATTTTATCCAGCAATACCTGCGGGGCATCGTTGAACAACAGATGGGCTTCGTCGAAGAAGAACACCAGCTTGGGTTTTTCCAGATCGCCCGCTTCCGGCAACTGCTCGTATAGCTCGGAGAGCATCCACAGCAGGCTGGCGGCGTACAGTTTGGGCATCTGGTACAGTTTTTCTGCGCTAAGGATGTTGATTATCCCCTTGCCGCTGGCGTCGGTGCGCATCCAGTCTTTGATATCCAGCATCGGCTCGCCAAAGAAGTGCGCCGTGCCCTGTTGCTCCAGCGACAGCAACCCGCGCTGGATAGCCCCGACCGAGGCGCTACTGATATTGCCGTACTGATTCTGGAAGGATTTAGCGTTATCGCCGATGTACTGAGTGATAGCCCGCAGGTCTTTGAAATCGAGCAGCAACAGCCCCTGGTCATCGGCAATGCGGAAGATAATATCCAGCACGCCGGACTGCACATCGTTCAGGTTCAGCAGGCGGGCCAGCAGCAGCGGGCCGAGGTCCGATACCGTGGCGCGCACCGGGTGACCTTTCTCACCGAAGATATCCCACACCGTGACCGGATTATCATGCGGCTGCCAGTCGGTAATACCGATGTTGTTCAGACGGGTCAGCAGCTTTTCAGACGCCTGTCCTGCCTGCGCCACGCCGGTTAAGTCGCCTTTAACATCGGCCATAAACACCGGTACGCCGATCTCCGACAGCGATTCGGCCAGCTTCTGCAAGGTGACGGTTTTACCGGTCCCGGTCGCGCCGGTAATCAGCCCGTGGCGGTTGGCCATGCCAGGCAGTAAAAACAGTTCGGTGTCCGGTGTGCGGGCAATTAACAGGGGTGCGCTCATTGAGATTTCCTCCATTTATCCTGCCTGGAGTATAGGCAATGTCGATGAAAGAGAATATGCGCAGGGGAGAGAAAATGACTTAAAGCGTATTGCCGTGATAAATCTGATATCCCAAATCTACGGTGTTGTGGTTATGGTCGTTGTTCTTGATTTTACTGAGCAGCATCTGTGCCGCCATGCGACCAATGTCGAAACGTGGGGTGATCACGCTCGCGAGGCTTGGGATCATCTGCCTGCCCATTTCCAGCCCGTGGAATCCGGCAATCGAGATCTGCTCCGGCACCGCCAGATCGCGCTCGCGGCACAGCAGCAGCGCGCCCATCGCAATATCGTCGTTGGTACAGAACACGCCGTCTACATCCGGGTGCGCAGCCAGCGCGTCACGCATCATCTGGGTACCGAGATGGATGGAAGAGATGGCGCGCGGATTCACGCGCAGCGGTTCCAGACCCCGGCGGGTCATGGCATCGCAATAGCCGCGATAGCGCTGTTCGTCACGGACGTCGTCTTTCGAACCCAGATACAGGATTTTGTGGCGCGGGCGTTTATCCAGCATGGTGCTGACCATATCAAACGCCGCCTGGCGGTTATCGAATCCCACCTCCATATCCAGACGATCGCCCTGAATATCCATCAGCTCAACTACCGGAATAGTCGCTGAACGCAGAAACTTCACGGTACGTAAAGTGTGATATTTCTCGGAAAGAATAATGCCGTCGATGTTGTACGACAGCAGGTTGATAACCGATTCTTCCTCGGACTCCCGATCGTAATTGTAGTTGGCGATCAGGGTCTGATAGTTATGGTCCGAGGTCACGGATTCAATCCCGGCCAGAATGTCGGCAAACAGCTGGTTTTGAAACGAGGGGATCAGCACACCGAGCGTATAGCTTTGCGCGTTCAACAGCATTGCCGGCGCGCGGTTGGGGATGTAGTTAATCTCCTCCATAATCTGCGCGATGCGCTCGCCGGTTTCCTTTGCGACCTTTTTCGGCGAGCGGATGTAGCGACTCACCGTCATTTTGGTCACACCCGCCAGGGTGGCGATATCTTGCAAAGAAATTCTGTGGTTCCTCATCTTCTCTCCTGAGCCGGGGAGCGCAGGCTTGTGCTCCCCGGTAATGCCGAACTAATGCAGAATGGCGTTAAGCGCCAGAACCCCAAGGAGTCCCATAATGGAAATCAACGTTTCCATGACCGTCCAGGTGCGCAACGTTTCGCCGACGCTGAGATTAAAATAGCCTTTAAACAGCCAGAATCCCGGATCGTTAACGTGGGAAGCAATCACGCTGCCCGCACCGGTTGCCAGTACCATCAGCGCTGGATCGGCATGGGTGACGTTAATAATCGGCAGCACCACGCCCGCGGTAGTAATCGCCGCCACGGTGGCTGAACCGAGCGCGATGCGCAGCAACGCCGCGACCGTCCAGCACATCAACAGCGGAGAGAGTGAGGTACCGGTCATCAGGTGCGAAATATACTGGCCCACGCCGCTGTCGACCAACACCTGCTTAAACGCCCCACCGCCGGCGATGATAAACACAATCATGGCGATGGCACCGATAGAGTCGCCAATGATATCCATTATTTGCTCGATCGTACGTCCGTTACGACGACCAAGGGTGAAAATGGCGAGGACGATGGCAATAAACAAGGCGACCGCAGGGTTACCGATAAACTCAAAGAACACCCGCACGCTGTTGGTCTTCGGTAGCGTAATTTCGCACACTGCGGCGACCGCCATCAGTATGACCGGGATAACCGCTGCAAAGATACTGTTCCAGAACGACGGCATCTCTTCTTCGGTAAACAGATGTGGGTTAAATAACCCTTCCGGCGGCGCTTTCTCAAAGCGGGTCAGCAGCTTGGAGAACAGCGGCCCAGCGACAATCACCGTCGGGATAGTAATGATAAAGCCGTACAGCAGCGTGGTGCCAAGGTTGGCCTCGAAAATGGTGGCAATCGCCGTTGGTCCCGGATGAGGCGGCAGAAAACAGTGGGTCACGGACAGCGCCGCCACCATCGGCACGCCGACGTACAGCAGCGGCAGTCCGGATGAGGCCACCACCGTAAACACCAGCGGCAGCAGCAGAACAAAACCGACTTCGAAGAACATCGCCAGACCGACGACCAGCCCGGTAATGACCAGCGCCCACTGCACGCGTTTTTTACCGAACGTGCCAATCAGCGTGGTGGCGATGCGCTGGGCCGCGCCGGTATCGGAGATTAACTTTCCGAGCATGGCGCCGAACCCGAGGATCATCGCCAGCCCGCCGAGCGTCCCGCCGATCCCATTTTGTATTGAATGCAGAACGGCCTGGGCATCCATCCCTTCGGCAAAACCGACGACCGCCGCTACCAGGACCAGAGCAATAAAGCCGTTAACTTTAAAGCCAATCATCAGGACCAGGAGCAGCGCGACGCCTGCCGCAATTATAATTAATGGCATATTATTTTCTCTTATAAATTATGTAGAGTGGTGTGCCAAAAATGCAGCGCCAGGGCGCTGCGTGATGTTGCGTGGTGTTGTATCAGACGGCGACCAGCATGCCGCCATCGACAAACAGCAGGTGTCCGTTAACAAAATCGGATGCTTTGGACGAGAGGAAAACCGCCGCACCAATTAGTTCCTGCGGATCGCCCCAACGTGCGGCAGGCGTCCGTTTGCACAGCCAGGCGGTGAAGGCTTCGTCTTCGACCAGCGCTTTGGTCATCTCGGTTTTGAAGTAGCCCGGCGCGATGCCGTTCACCTGGATATTGTGGCGCGCCAGCTCAACGCACATCCCACGGGTGAGCATTTTCACCGCCCCTTTTGAGGCGGCATATGGCGTGATGGTGTCGCGGCCCAGTTCGCTCTGCATGGAGCAGATGTTGATGACTTTCCCGGCCTGGCGTTCCACCATGCGACGAGTGACCGCCTGCGACACCAGGAATACTGCCGTCTGGTTCACCGCAATCACGTCGTTCCAGTCCTGTTCCGGGAACTCGGTGAACGGATGACGGCGCTGGATACCAGCGTTATTCACCAACACATCAATCGGGCCAATATCTTTTTCGATATGGTCAATGGCGGCGTCGATATCCTGTTTATGCGTAACATTGAAAGGCGCGGCAACGGCGCGGATCCCTTCCTGCTGCAGTTTTGCCACGGCGGCTTCTGCGCGTTCCGGCGTAATATCATTGACGATGATCTGCGCGCCATATTTGCCCAGCCCGGTCGCCAGTAAATAACCAATACCCTGCGCCGAACCGGTGATCAGAATATTTTTGCCATCCAGTGAAAAAAGATCGTTCATCATGCTATTCCTTATTTTATGTCTTCAAAAACGAGCTGGACTTTCGCCGCCTGGGTTTTATCCCCGGCGAAGATCAGCGCCTGTTCAAGGTCGGTAAACGGATATTCGGCGCTGAGTAACGGCAGCGGATCGATAACGTTATTTGCCAGCCACGACACCGCGGTATTGAATTCGGTGGTAAAGCGGAACGAGCCTTTAAGCGCGATCTCTTTGCCGATCAGCATCATCATCGGGAACTCTGGTACCGCGCCGCCCATGCCGACCTGCACCATCACGCCTTTCGCGCGGGTGACTTCCAGACAGGTGGTGATTGAGGAAGGATGGCCGGAGACTTCGAAGCTGACGTCAAAATAGCCTTTCTCTTTTTTCCACGCGTCGAGCGAGTCTTGTTGCGGATTAATCAGCGTGTCTGCGCCCATCTGTTGCGCCAGCGAAAGCGAACGTGGGCTGACGTCTGCACAGACGATTTCTGCTGCGCCGAGCGTTTTCACTGCGCTGACGATCAGGCAGCCAATTGGCCCAACGCCGGAGATAAACACCCGTTTACCCTGCAGGTCGCCCGCTTCATGCGCGGCGTGGATTGCTACCGCCAGCGGTTCGGCAAAGGCCATGACTTTTTCATCGGCCTGCTGCGGGTAGGGGATGCACTGCGCGGTATCGACGGTTTTAAACCGGGTAAAGCCGCCGTCAACATGGGGAAAATACATGGCGCTGCCAAAAAATCGCATCTCCGTACACTGATTTTCTTCATGCTGCAGACAGTATTTGCAGTGGCCGCAGGGCTTCGACGGGTTAATCGCCACCGACTGACCTTCATGTAATTCAGGTGAATCACTCTGGACCACTTTACCAATAACTTCATGACCTAAAATCATCGGGGCTTTAACGGTAAAATTACCGACTTTGCCTTCCTGATAATAATGTAAATCGGAACCACAAATTCCCCCGCGGGTAATTTGAACTAACGTTCCTTTATTATTCCATTCAATATTTTGGTCGGTAATGGCAACAGCTTTCTTACCCGCGACAACGCAGGATTGGGTTTTGACTTGCATAAATTCCTCACTGGTCAGGTAGTAACCTCGGCAGCATTTAAACGGTTTTAATTGTTATTATTTGTGATGAAGATCACGCTGGAAAATTGTTACACTACAATGTTACGCATAACGTGATGCGCCTTGTAAATCTGCTCAGTGGTACTGAAAAAGCGTGAATTTCCCCATCAGCAAGGCGTAATATCGCGCCATGGAATATGAATCTGGAGTTTTTTAGATGGCTGGGGAAAGTTATATTTTGATGGGCGTTTCTGGTAGCGGTAAATCACTCATTGGCAGCAAAGTTGCCGCCGTATTATCCGCTAAATTCATAGATGGTGACGATCTCCATCCCGCCAAAAATATTGATAAAATGTCGGAAGGTATTCCATTAACTGATGAAGACCGGCTGCCGTGGTTAGAACGGTTAAATGACGCGTCATACAGCCTGTATAAAAAGAATGAAACCGGATTTATTGTCTGCTCGTCATTAAAAAAACAGTATCGCGATATATTGCGCCAGGGCAGCCCGAATGTGCATTTTTTGTGGCTGGATGGCGATTACGAGACTATTCTGGCGCGCATGCAGCGTCGGGCAGGGCATTTTATGCCGGTGGGATTACTAAAAAGTCAGTTCGACGCGCTGGAGTGCCCGCAGGAAGATGAACGCGATATTGCCCGCATCGACGTGAACCATGACATCGAGCATGTGACGGAACAGTGCCGCCAGGCGGTGCTCGCATTTCGTCATGGGCAATAAGCTCAGCCCCTTACGGGACTGAGCCACCGCATCAGAAATCGGCTTTTAGCACCACGCGGTAACGGGCTTTGCCGTCGCGTACGTGCTGGATAGCTTCATTGATTTTTGACATCGGGTACTGCTCGGTGACTGGCGACACCTTGCTGCGCCCGGCAAACTTCATCAGCTTGCGCAGTTCGAACGGCGTGCCGGTTGCCGAACCGGAGACGCTGCGATCGCCGGCAATTAAGGTAAACGCCGGCACCGGCAGCGGCTTCAGTACCGCGCCGACAGTGTGGAAATTACCGCCGTAGGCCAGCGCTTCAAAATAGGGCTGCCAGTCGAGATCGACGTTAACCGTATTAATGATGAGATCGAACTGGCCCGCCAGCGCTTTTAGCGCCTCCGGATCGCGACTGTTAACCACTTTATCGGCCCCCATCGCCAGCACTTCCTGTTCTTTCGCTGGGTTGGAGCTGAACGCGGTGACTTCGCACCCCATCGCGTGTAACAGCTTAATGGCGATATGCCCCAGGCCGCCGATACCAATCACCCCGACGCGGCTGGTGGCGGTGATGTGGTGCATCAGCAGCGGTTTGAACACCGTGATGCCGCCGCACAGCAATGGACCGGCAGCCGCATGGTCGATGCTCTCCGGCAGCGGGATCACCCACTGCCAGTCTGCACGCAGCTTCTCGGCAAAGCCGCCGCGATTGAGGATCGTGGGAACGGCACCTTCCAGGCAGTTAATCTGATTACCGCTGATACAGGCATCGCAGTGCCCGCAGCTGCGTGCCGTCCAGCCGATGCCGACGCGCTGGCCGACCTTCAGGCCTTTATCCTGCGCCGCACTGCCGAGCGCCGCCACGCGACCAATCACCTCATGCCCGGCAACCAGCGGATACTGAGAGAACCCCCATTCGTTGTCGATCATCGACAAATCAGAATGACAGATACCGCAGTATTCGACCTGTACTTCGACATCTTCCGGCTTTAGTTCTCCCGCATCATATTCATAGAGTTCGAGTTCGCTGCCCGCCTCTTTTGCGGCGTAGCTTTTTATCATCGACATCGTGTTTCCCTCAGTGTGGTGTTGAACAGGAAGTGTAGAGCATGGGGAAATAGGGTGCTTCGCAGAAGGGGGGATTAGGGCCTTTTCTGCAGCAAGGCGTTGAGCCACATTTCGTCGCGGTCAGGACGCTTATCGAGCGTCGTCCAACTGCTGATTAGCGTGATATCGCTCAGCGGTGCGATCAGCTTTTCCAGTCCCTGCTCGGTGAGATCGGTAAAGTGACGGCCGTCTTTCACTCTTTCTGTTTCGCCGTATTTGAACGAGACATACCATATCCCCCCGGTTTTAAGCGCGTGGGCGAGTTTGCTCATTACACCGGGTAACGCTTCGGCGCTCACATGCAGCAACGATGCACAGCACCAGATACCATCATAGCGTTCGGTGTCGGCGATATCGTTAAATGTCATCTGTTTGACGCACAGTCCGGTATGCTGGCTGGCAAGGTTAACCATTTCCGCAGAGGCATCGAATGCTTCGACTTGATAACCTTTTTCCAGGAAGGCTTTACTGTCACGGCCGGAGCCGCAGCCTGCATCCAGAATACGTCCGCTCTGCGGGAGGTGTCGCAGGAAGGGGAGATAAAGCGATTCCATATCGACATTAACCGTAGAGCTAAAAAAATCCTGCGCGTGGCGCTGGTAATATTCGAGAGTCATCAGAATGTATCCGTTCCTTGTGCAAGGGGTTCCCATTGGTGAAAGAGTATTTTAAGCGCCTCGTTCCAGCTGTCGTTCAAAAATGTGTTTCTCAGCGTCGGGGTCGCGCCCGTCTGGCGAATCAATGTTTCACGCAGTGGGAGATGGCTGTTAATGAAATATTCATTTCTGTCCCGAAGACGCTGAAGTAGCCTGGGTGAGGGAAGTTGGGCAAATTTGCCTTTCCCACCCCGGTTACATTCTTTGCAGGCGAGTACCAGATTCCAGACGCCATCGATATTTGCGACCTGTCCCCGAGCTTTCCACGGGATAAAATGATCAACATCGGCAAAGGTGTCGTCGCCAGGGAGCAAACTAATAGGCGCAAAACAGTAGAAGCAGCGCCCCTTCTGATAACCGTTAAGGCTGTCCCGACAGCTGGAGATCGTCACCCGCCGGTCACTGTTCCTGCTAAACAGCATTTGGTTATCGTTGTCATACTCGACATTTATCAGGTGGCTGGAGATATTCATAGCCCAGGCTTGTTCGACGAGGTTCCAGCGCGCATCTGTTTCAAAAATAAGGTTTCGGTATTGCAGGCGCTCACCCAGATTGTAGAAATTATCCGTCATCCGGATGCCTTTATGCGTTTTACGCTCATCAATAAAAAAGCGTTTTTCAATTTCGCCCTGATTCACATTGTGAAAGGCATCAATCACATTATTAAACCCCTGCCGGACCGTGATGGCGGTGAGTTCATCACGCGTGATCTCGCCGTTATTAAATTGCGTACAGGTGGCAATAAACTGGCTGCTGCGTGAGGTTATCTGCTTTGGCGCATGTCTGAGATGGCGGCACAAATGGCTGCTGAACGGTACAGCCAGATCTTCAAGCGTGATGAGATCGCTGCCATCAGGTTTGAGTTCGTGCAATGCATGGGCGAGCGCAAACTTGTAGGAAGCCACATTCTTGCCAAAGAGGATAATCCCGCGCCAGTAGTTTTCCAGCGTGGGTTCAACCTGATAGAAACGCATAACGGTGTCCTGAGAACGGTTGGTAACTGCTATTACTGGATTCAGTAACGACATCTCATAGTAAACAGCAGCAAATGTAAACCGAGCGGGTCACGTTGCATTTTTTTGCGAGGTAAATTCCGGAAAAATTCAGGTTAGAGATGAGAATAGCGGGAGGAAGAAGGGCGTGTGGGCGATCGAACCGCAATGACGCTGTTTTTTTCAACACTTAGCGCGACTATCGTGCGCTGCCGCTTGCATGGTGGCGTGCGACAGGTATAATCCACAACGTTTTCCGCATCCCTTCCGTGCCGGAGTGGCGAAATCGGTAGACGCAGTTGATTCAAAATCAACCGTAGAAATACGTGCCGGTTCGAGTCCGGCCTTCGGCACCATCGGAACATCAATAGACGTCAACGGACGTCTTTTTTTGTGCCTGAAATCCAGTATCCGCAAGGCCTTGCCCCGCTTTTCAGTCAACCGACGTCAATCTGAGTTACCCCACATCAACATGCTTGTGAGTATAGAACCGAGTATATATGCTGGTTCGATAATGCTTATATACTCACGGCAGCACATGGAAGGAGAACTTTTATGGCTCTGACAGATATCAAAGTGCGTTCTGCAAAACCGCAGGAAAAGGAGTACACCCTTGTCGATGGGGATGGCATGTTTTTGCTTATTCACCCTAACGGCTCAAAATACTGGCGGTTTCGCTTTCGCTTTGGTGGCAAGCAACACCTGATGGCGTTTGGGGTTTACCCTGAAATATCCCTCGCTGATGCTCGTCAAAAGAGGGAAGAGGCCAGAAGGCTTGTTGCTGCTGGAATCGATCCTCGTGAACACAAACGGGCCGTGAAAGAAGAACTGGCGAAAGAAGATATTACCTTTGAGTCAGTTGCCAGAGAGTGGCATGCCGCTAATAAAAAATGGTCAGAAGAACATAGCCGAAGGGTGTTAAAGAGCCTGGAAGATAATTTGTTCCCAGCAATTGGGAAGCGGAGTATTGATAGTTTTAGCACGCGCGATCTCCTTGTTCCTATCAAAGGAGTTGAGGCTACAGGGCGTTTTGAAGTGGCTTCGCGTCTTCAGCAGCGTACCAATGCGATTATGCGTTATGCAGTGCAAAGCGGTTTGATCGATTACAATCCTGCTCAGGAGATGGCTGGGGCAGTTGCTTCCAGTAACCGTGTTCATCGTCCTGCACTTGAGCTGAAACGCTTACCTGAACTACTCCACAGAATTGATAGTTACACGGGACGCCCTTTAACTCGTCTGGCAGTTGAACTCACCTTGTTAATCTTTATTCGTTCAAGTGAACTGCGTTTTGCGCGTTGGTCTGAAATAGATTTTGAAACGGCAATGTGGACAATACCGGCTGAACGAGAAGCTATTGAAGGAGTGAAGCATTCGGAACGTGGCTCGAAAATGCGTACTCCTCATTTAGTGCCACTTTCTCGTCAGGCACTGGCAATCCTTAAACTGGACTGACCCCACCCCGGTAGACGA
>NZ_SZXC01000049.1:0-75613 GCF_005281055.1 Citrobacter sp. wls711
ACTACAGACATAGCAGCCAACACCAGCGCCATTGCCGATAACGCCTCGGACATCGCAGACGTTGACACCCGTACCACGGCCAACACCACAGATATCGCTGCTAACACCAGTTCTATTAACGATTTGAGCAATCACGTAGACGATGTTGAAACTGGTTTATCTCAGGATATCGCAAACAGCACTGCTGAGAGTAAATCATATACTGATGTCGCTAAGCAGGACGCTATTGACTCTGCCAACAGCTATACTAACACCACCACAACAACGGCCAAAAACGAAGCGATTGCGACGGCAAATAGTTATACTGATGTCGCTAAGCAGGACGCTATTGACTCCGCCAACAGCTATACTAACACCACCACAACAACGGCCAAAAACGAAGCGATTGCGACGGCAAATAGTTATACTGATGTCGCAAAAGCAGATGCAATCAGCACTTCTTATGCTTACACCGATACAACTTCGGCCAAAAATCGCGCAGATGGTAAAGCGTATGTCGATAATTCGCTCACCCAAGCAAATAATTATACCGATAACAAGTTCTCCCAACTTGATGGTCGAGTAAATGGCCTGGATGACAAAATTGATGATAACGATAAACAAGCAAAAGCAGGTATTGCTGGCGCAATGGCGATGACTGCAATTCCGCAAAAATTTGGCTATGATTTCAACTTCGGTATGGGCGCAGCTACATTTGGTGGTGAACAATCCATGGCTGCCGGTGCATATTATAATGTTGGTAAGAATGCCACTCTTTCTGCGAAGGCCTCTCTTGATACCCAACACAATACTGGTGTTGCGGTTGGTTTGAGTTTTGGTTTCTAATCAATCGTGTTTAACTATTTAGGTTACTAATCCTGGTAGAAATTGACACTTTCCAGCCTGATAATGCCCGATGAAATTCATCGGGCATTTTGTATTCAAAAATCGCTATGGGTTGTAGATTTGCCACATTGAACGGCACTGATGATGAGCTAGGGCTCCCCGAGGGATTAATGTTCCATTCGGATCAGGGATGCCAGTACAGCAGCATGCCATACCAAGAGTTGGCTGAATGATATGGAATCAAGATCAGTATGAGACGCAAAGGAAATTGTTGGGATACCACTGTTGCGAAAAGGCTATTCCGTAGTCTGAAAACAGAATGGTTACCGCGCGAAGGCTACTGAAACAGAAGTGGAGCAGAGAAAGATGTGATGCTGTATCTGAGCGGATATTACAACCGTCTTAGGCCACATAAAAACAACGGAGGGCTAACACCACCGAAATGGAAAAACAAAAACCTCTGACTGTATCTAAATTAAGTAGACCACTTCAAACAAGTCCCCTATCCCCACAGGGCTAGGGGCAACCTGCTCAGCGCAAAACCAGGCGAATTACTCCTGCTGAACTTTCTTCTCCAGGCCGTCCAGCAGTTTTTGATGAATACCGCCAAACCCGCCGTTGCTCATCACCAGAATGTGATCGCCAGGCTGCGCGGTTTTCACCACCATGTCCGCCAGCGCGTCAACATCACCGCTCCAGTGAGCAGGCTGGACGCAGGCTTCCGCGACTTCCGCTACCAGCCACGGAATGTGCGGCGGTTGCAGCAGAAACACTTCATCTGCACGACCTAACGACGGTGCCAGATCGTCTTTGCACAGTCCCATTTTCATGGTGTTAGAACGTGGTTCCAGCACGGCAATAATGCGCGCCGTGCCACCGACTTTTCCGCGCAGCGCGGCGAGCGTTGCCAGAATCGCCGTCGGGTGATGGGCGAAATCGTCATACACCGTCACGCCATGGGCTTCGCCGCGCAGTTCAAGACGTCGACGTGCGTTAATGAATGAACCCAGCGCATTGGCGGCATCCGCAGGCTGAACGCCAACGTGGCGAGCGGCAGCAATGGCCATCAGGCCGTTGTGCATGTTGTGTTCGCCGACCAGACCCCACTTCACTTCACCCACTTTTTCACCGTCTAACAACACTTCCCACTCAGAGGCATCGGTCGTCAGTTTCTTCGCCTGCCAGTGACCTTGCTCGCCAACCAGTTCCTGTTCGCTCCAGCAGCCCATCGCCATCGTCTGTTTCAGATTAATGTCGTTTTCCGGGTAGATGATGCGTCCCTGACCCGGCACGATACGTACCAAATGGTGGAACTGTTTCTGAATGGCTTTCAGATCGTCAAAGATGTCCGCGTGATCGAACTCAAGGTTGTTGAGGATCAGCGTACGCGGGCAGTAATGTACGAATTTGGAACGCTTATCGAAGAATGCGCAGTCGTACTCATCCGCTTCAATAACGAAAAAGTCGCTTTCACCCAGACGCGCAGAAACCTCGAAATTCCCCGGCACACCGCCGATGACAAAGCCCGGCTTATAGCCGCAGACTTCGAGGATCCAGGTCGCCATTCCAGCCGTGGTGGTTTTGCCGTGAGTTCCCGCCACCGCCAGCACCCAGCGATCGCGCAGCACAAAGTCATGCAGCCACTGCGGGCCAGACATGTACGGAATGTTCTTCTCCAACACCGTTTCCACGCACGGATTACCGCGTGTCATGGCATTGCCGATGATCACCAGGTCCGGTTGCGGGTCGAGCTGGCTGGCATCGTAACCCTGAATCAGTGAGATGCCCTGCTTCTCAAGTAAGGTGCTCATCGGCGGATACACATTGGCGTCCGAACCCGTTACTTCATGACCGAGCGAGCGAGCCAGCATCGCCAGACCGCCCATGAAGGTGCCACAAATTCCCAAAATATGAATGCGCATACGTCACTATCCTTTTTTAATCTGGGGGCCATTTTACGCACATGTCAGGCAACTGAGAAACGCATTTCAGGATAATCCGCAGTTTGCTGGCGCGATTCACCTAAGCGCGAGGGCTGAAATATTTGTTAAGATTATGGCGGTCGCTTTACTCCATACAATTTGCAGGGAAAGTGTTATGAAAACGTTAGGTGAATTTATTGTCGAAAAGCAGCACGAGTTCTCTCATGCTACCGGTGAGCTGACTGCTTTGTTATCGGCAATAAAGCTGGGCGCCAAGATCATCCACCGCGATATCAACAAGGCCGGTCTGGTCGATATCCTGGGTGCCAGCGGTGCTGAGAACGTGCAGGGAGAGGTTCAGCAGAAGCTCGATCTGTTCGCGAACGAAAAACTGAAAGCTGCACTGAAAGCACGCGATATTGTGGCGGGCATTGCCTCTGAAGAAGAAGATGAAATCGTCGTCTTTGAAGGCTGTGAACACGCAAAATACGTTGTACTCATGGATCCACTGGATGGTTCATCGAACATCGATGTTAACGTCTCTGTCGGCACGATCTTCTCGATTTATCGTCGTGTCACCCCTGTCGGTACGCCGGTAACGGAAGAGGATTTCCTGCAACCGGGTAACAAGCAGGTGGCGGCGGGCTACGTCGTTTACGGTTCATCCACCATGCTGGTGTATACCACCGGTTGTGGCGTACATGCGTTCACCTACGATCCTTCTCTGGGCGTATTTTGCCTCAGCCAGGAGCGCATGCGTTTCCCGGCCAAAGGCAGCACCTACTCCATTAACGAAGGCAACTACATCAAATTCCCGAATGGCGTGAAGAAGTACATTAAGTTCTGCCAGGAAGAGGATAAAGCCACCCAGCGCCCGTATACCTCGCGCTACATTGGCTCTTTGGTGGCGGATTTCCACCGCAATCTGCTGAAAGGCGGGATCTATCTGTACCCGAGCACCGCCAGCCATCCGGATGGAAAACTGCGCCTGCTGTACGAATGCAACCCAATGGCCCTGCTGGCCGAGCAAGCGGGCGGCAAAGCAAGTGACGGTAAAAACCGTATTCTGGATATCATCCCGGAGAGTCTGCACCAGCGTCGTTCATTCTTCGTCGGTAACGACCATATGGTTGAAGACGTTGAACGTTTAATCCGTGAGTTCCCGGACGCGTAAGACTCAGACGCCGGAGCAATCCGGCGTCATTTACGTGCTTAGTTGACGAAGGTCAGTTTGACTCGTTTTGATACGCGGAAATACGGTATCCAGATAAGGATCTGGGCCGCGCAGGAAACAAACGCTTTTATATCGTCAGTGCTCAGCCCCACGCCATAGAACGTGGCGCCCAGCCAGCTGTCCATCGCGTAGTAAAGCGTGGTGCCTAAAATGAAGGCAGTATAAAACTTGGGTAGCTGACGTTTCTTTTTGAAAAACAAAAATGTCGTGTAAACCAGCAGCATTAAGAGAACGGCCATACAGACGAGTTCAAAAATAACCAGCGCACTCACGTCCGTTTCAGTGTGCAAAACAAACATCGCCACACCGAAAAAGCCAATGACCCCAGAAATGACGGACATCACCAGCGTCACCGCCGGTAAATAAAGCCAGCCGCCAATTCCCGTATATTTTTTATTCTCACAACGCGTGCAGTGGGTATCCGGAGGCAGTACGTTCTCCCCACAGCTGGCGCATGCTGTCGGTAGCCCTTCGCCTTCGATTCCTTTCATGCTTTTGATTCCATTAAGTAAGTGTAGCCTCCTAGTGTATACGCATTACCCGCTATACGCGAAAAACAGCCCACGACATCATTTTGACGCACTCGTGGTATTCACCCGTGTGACCGGCGAACTTTGGCGGTTTTCCCATAGCACCGTCAGGCCGCGCTGTAAGGCGATAAAAACAAACAGCAGAATACCGATGGCGATCTTCGTCCACCAGGAACTTAATGTGCCGTCAAAGTTAATGTAGGTCTGAATCAATCCCTGGATTGCCACGCCAAACAGGGTGCCCAGCACCGTGCCCACGCCGCCGCTCAGCAACGTGCCGCCAATCACCACCGAAGCAATGGCATCCAGCTCAACGCCGACGCCTGCCAGCGCATAACCGGCCTGGGTATAAATGGAGAAGACAATCCCGGCCAGCGTCGCCAGCCCAGTAGAAAGCATATAGATGCGGATTGTCGTGCTGCGGGTCGAGATCCCCATCAGGTTAGCTGACGTCGCGCTACCGCCAATGGCGTACACCTGATTGCCAAAGCGTGTACGGTGCGCAAGGAAGATACCGATCACCACTACGCCCAGCATCAACAGTCCCATGGCGCTCAGACGACCACCGCCGGGGATCTTCCAGGCAAGGCTGGAGAGCGTGTCATAAATCGGGTGGTTGATCGGGATAGACTCTTCGGAGACCAGATAGCTGACGCCACGCAGAAAGAACATTCCCGCCAGCGTAATAATAAACGCCGGTATCTTCAGGGCATCAATCAGTAACCCCATAAAGGCGCCAAATGCGCAGCCCATCGCCAGAACCAACGGGAACGCCAGCAGCGGAGAAATCCCCCAATAACCAATGGCTTTTGCCAGAAATACGCCGGTAAAGGCAATCACCGAACCGACGGAAAGATCGATGCCGCCGGAGAGGATCACGAAGGTCATACCCACGGCGATAATACCTAAAAAGGCGTTGTCGGTCAGGATATTGCAGATCACGCGCGTCGAGGCAAAGGCCGGGAACTGCGTCAGGCAGTAGAGGTAGCCCAGCACAAAGACGCCAAGGGTGATCATCAGCGGTAAGTTACGTTTTATCATGACCACGCACTCCTTTTATCAGGCTGATAAAGCGTTGCGACTGGACGACCAGCACGCACAGCACCACGATGGCTTTAACCACCTGGTTGAGCTCCGGCTGGAAGCCGGACAGTAAAATCCCGGTGTTCATGCCCTGAATAATCAACGCCCCCACCACCGACAGCAGCAGGTTAAATCGCCCGCCCATCAGCGAACCGCCGCCGATCACTACCGCCAGAATGGCATCTAATTCCAGCCATAACCCGGCGTTGTTGGCATCGGCTCCGCGAATATCCGCCGTAACGATAATCCCGGCAATGGCCGCGCACAGACCACTCAGCACATAGGTGAGCATCACGATAACGCGGGTATTCACCCCGGCATTTTTCGCCGCCCGAATGTTGATGCCGACCGCTTCAATAAACATACCCAGCGCCGTTTTACGCGTCAGCAGCCAAAAAGCGACCAGCGTTAGCAGCGCGATGATCACCGGCGTCGGGAACAGCAACAGCGATCCGCTACCGAACCATGACAGATCGGGCGAGTTAAACGTGACGATCTGCCCGGAGGTGATCAACTGCGCTACCCCGCGCCCGGCCACCATCAGAATCAGCGTGGCGACAAACGGTTGGATCTTGAGGATGGCTACCAGAATCCCATTCCACAACCCCGCCAGGATACCGGAGCCTAATGCCGCAAGCAGGACCACCGGGAGGCTGTGCCCGGCAACCGTCATCGCGGCGGTGGTTGCCCCCGCAATGGCCATCACCGCGCCAACGGAAAGATCGATACCGCCGGTGGCAATCACCAGCGTCATGCCAATCGCCAGCAGCGCCACAGGCGCGGCGCGGTTGAGAATATCAATCGGGCTGCCGAACAGACGGCCATCCTGCAAAATCACCTGATAAAAGTGCGGGGCGACCAGGCTGTCAACCAGCAGCACCAGCAGCAGCGCCACCAGTTGCGGCATGCCCTTCGGCCAGCGAAATCGTCGTTTCGCGGTGTTGGATTGAGGGAGAGATTGAGGCATCACAACAGTCTCCTTAGGCCGCAATGGCGTTCATGATTGCCGGTACGGACAGTCCAGCCAGCGGGATCTCGGCCACCTGTTTGCGATCGCGCATGATAATGACCCGATCGGCGTAACCCACCAGTTCTTCCAGTTCAGAAGAGATCACCAGCAGCGCCAGACCGTCGGCGCAGAGTGTCTCGATCAGGCGAATAATCTCGGCGTGCGCCCCAACGTCGATCCCACGCGTGGGTTCATCAAGGATCAAAAACTGCGGTTTGGTCAGCAGCCAGCGCGATAGCAGAACTTTTTGCTGATTACCGCCGGAGAGAAACTCGATCGGCTGTTCGGCGTTGGGGGTGCGGATACCCAACTGGCGGATAAAACGCTCGGCAATGTCATTTTGCTCTTTGCGCGGAATCGGCCGCAGCCAGCCGCGCTGTGCCTGCAGGGCCAGGATGATATTTTCTCGCACCGAGGCGGCAGCAATAATGCCGTCCGTTTTCCTGTCTTCCGGGCAGAAGCCGATCCCCAGACACGAGGCCTGATGCGGCGATCGCAGGGTCTGCGGTTTGCCTTTGATCAGCGCACTGCCGCTGTCGGCAGGTTTAATGCCAAAGATCACTTCTGCGGTTTCTGTACGTCCCGATCCCAGCAACCCCGCCAGGCCGACGATCTCGCCGGGACGGACCTGCAGATCGAACGGTGCGATCGTGCCTTTTTTGCCAAAACCACTGAAGGCCGCCACCGGTTTGTCACTCAGCAACGTGCGGCCCGCACGCTGCAACGCGTGGGTATCCAGTTCCCGACCGAGCATCATCTTCACCAGTTCGATCTGCGGCAGTTCGCGGGTTTCGCGACAGCCGACAAAGCCGCCGTTACGCAGAACGGTGATCCGATCGCTGACTTGATAGACCTGATCGAGAAAATGGGTAACGAAGATCAGGCTGACGCCGCGATCGCGCAGATGCCGCATCAAACCGAATAGCATCTCGACTTCCTGGGTATCCAGGCTGGCGGTGGGTTCGTCGAGGATCAATACTTTCGCCGACAGATCGATAGCCCGGCAAATGGCGACAATCTGCTGCATCGCCACCGAAAAACGGTTTAACGGCTCGCGCACATCAAGGGAAAAACCGTAGGAGGCCATCAGCTCCGTAGCACGCTTTTCCATTTGCTTGCGCTGCAGCAGGCCAAAGCGTCGCGGCTCGCGGCCAATAAACAGGTTATCTGCCACCGACATATTGGGCAGCAGGTTCACTTCCTGATACACGGTGCCAATCCCCAGTTGCTGGGCATGGGCGGTATTCTTGGGTGAGATAGCCTGGCCTTCAAGCCAGATGGTGCCGCGATCGGCGTGGTAAACGCCGGTCAGCGCTTTGATCAGCGTCGATTTACCAGCTCCGTTTTCACCGAGCAACGCCATAATCTCGCCACGCCGCAGGCTGAAATCCACGTTATCCAGCGCTTTGACGCCAGGAAAAAATTTACTTAACCCTTCGGTGCGAAGGATTTCCTGATGTTGGTCGGTGGTCATGGTTCCCCCTGCATTACGCCGGATGGCGCTACGCTTATCCGGCCTACAAAAGCGCTTAATGTAGGCCGGGCAAGCGCAGCGCCCCCGGCATTTTCATGAAGGCTTAGTAGCCCATGTTTTTCTTCTTCTCTAGCTCTTCTTTCGCGGTATCCGGCAGATAGAGGATAGATTTGGTAATGGTCAGCTTCTCAGGCATGGTGCCGTCTTTTTTGAATTTCTCCAGCGCGTCAAAGGCTGGACCGGCCATGTTCGGCGTCAACTCGACGCTGGCGTTGGCTTCCCCGTCAATCATCGCTTTATAGATATCCGGCACGCCGTCGATAGAGCCGGTCAGAATGTCTTTGCCCGGTTTCAGACCCGCTTCTTTGATTGCCTGAATCGCCCCGATCACCATGTCATCGTTGTGGGCGTAAACCATACAGATGTTCTTGCCGTTGTTTTCCGCTTTGATAAAGCTCTCCATGACTTCTTTGCCTTTACTGCGGGTAAAGTCGCCGGACTGAGAGCGGATAATTTTGATGTTTGGTGCCTTGGCAATGGCTTCAGCAAAGCCTTTTTTACGGTCAATCGCCACGCTGGCACCGACGGTTCCTTGTAGCTCCACAACGTTACACGGCTTGCCGTTCACTTCTTTAATCAGCCAGTCGCCGATCAGTTTGCCTTCCAGCACGTTGTCGGCCGTCACGGTGGTCATATAGAGAGATTTGTCTTTGACATCGATGGAACGATCGAGCAAAAAGACCGGGATCTCGGCATCTTTCGCTTCTTTTAATACCGGCTCCCAACCCGTTGCTACCACTGGCGCAATGAAAATAGCATCCACGCCCTGCGCCACGAATGAACGTACCGCTTTAATCTGGTTTTCCTGTTTTTGCTGGCCGTCGGCAATTTTCAGCGTAATGCCGCGCTTCTCGGCCTCGCTTTTCGCTACGTTGGTTTCTGCTGCACGCCAGCCGGATTCAGACCCGACCTGCGAAAATCCTACGGTTAAAGGGGCGGCCATCGCCATAGATGACATGGCTGCTGAAACTGCTGTGACTAAAAGTAAGCGCTTCCACATAAGTGCGTCCTCGTAGGGTGATTATTGTTGATTAATAAACCGTCGCGAAAAAACTATAGACAATCGAGCATGTAACGGATTGCGTTACATCACACTTCAAAAAAGTAAATAAAACGTTAATCACAAGTTTGTAATCGTTTTCATTACCCTATGAAAAATGCAGCTGAAGTTATGGATTTTCCTGTCATCAAGACAGGGGGAAAAAGCGAAAATCCGAGGTGGCAAATCGAAAACAAGCGGAGACATTCAGCGCGAGTTGGCTATAATACCCGCCACTTGTTTGCCATAGCATATTTAAAGGAAACAGACATGAGCTTACTCAACGTCCCTGCCGGTAAAGATCTACCGGAAGATATCTACGTTGTTATCGAGATCCCTGCGAACGCAGATCCGATCAAATACGAAGTTGACAAAGAGAGCGGCGCCCTGTTCGTTGACCGCTTCATGTCCACTGCGATGTTCTATCCGTGCAACTACGGTTACATCAACCACACCCTGTCTCTGGATGGCGACCCGGTCGACGTTCTGGTCCCAACACCGTACCCGCTGGAGCCAGGTTCCGTAATCCGCTGCCGTCCGGTTGGCGTACTGAAAATGACCGACGAATCCGGTGAAGATGCGAAACTGGTTGCGGTACCGCACACCAAGCTGAGCAAAGAATACGATCACATCAAAGATGTGAACGACCTGCCGGACCTGCTGAAAGCGCAGATCACTCACTTCTTCGAGCATTACAAAGATCTCGAAGCAGGCAAATGGGTGAAAGTTGACGGTTGGGACAACGCTGAAGCCGCTAAAGCTGAAATCGTTGCATCCTTCGAGCGTGCGAAGAAATAAGTTCGCCTGAGCTCAAAACCCTGAACGCCAGCGTCTGGTTAGTAAGGGTTTTTTACTTCTCATTTTCCCTCTCTTCGTTTTTCCTTTCTCCGCTGTTTTCTTTTTGACCTACCAGATTGGGTAGTCACATTTTGCTCATCTTATTTGCGAATGAGACTAGATCTCATTATCATTCGCAACACGTAAATAAATGTGAATAAACGTCAATGAACCTCCACACTGTGAAGTCCCTGAAACACTATTCCGCCGTGGCCCTCGCCACAACATTGTTTTTTACCAGCCTGCCCAGCGTGGCAGAGACGCTGTCTGAGAAAGATTTCCTGACCCGCGACGTCGGTAACGGGGTGTATGAGTTGGCGGTTGATGGCCAGCAGAAGGCGCTTTTTGCCGCCTCTTCACCGTCGTTTGATAAAGACAAAACCCGCGGGGTTATCTACAAACTCGATCTGGAGAAACTCACCACCACCGAAGTCATCGAAACCAGCCGCCGGGCGTTTGCTACCGCGCTGGATGAAGAAAATCAGGTGCTGTATGTCGGTAATACGCTGGAAGGTTCGGTGACGATTATCGATACCCGCAGCGGTAAAGAACGGGCGATACTGCAACTGAGCGATACCAGCAACCCGAAGGAAATCATCCATACGCGTGAAATGGTGCTGGATAAGCAACATCACCGCCTGTACGTTTCCGGCGTGGCTGAAAAAGGCGTTGTCTGGGTGGTGGATACGCAAAAGCGTGAAAAAATAGCCACCCTTGAAAATATGGGCGAATACCCGACCGGCATGGCGATTGATGCTACAAACGATCGTCTGTACGTGGTGAACGGCAGAAACGAGCTGATTACGCTGGATACCACCCGCCACAAAATAATTAACCGTTTTTCCGTTGAACCCGCTAAAAAGCATTTCTTCCTGAATATCGCCCTTGATAGCAAAAATAATCGCGCGTTCCTGACCGATCCTGATTTAGCCGATGTTCTGGTTGTCGATATTCATACCGGAAAAGTCATTGCCCCAATCAAAGTCATTAATTCACTGGCTGTTCTCTATAACGAGACGCGTCAGGAAGTTTATATTACACACCGCAATGCCAAGCAGGTCAGCATTGTCGACAGCAACACCTTTCAGGTAAAACACAGCATTGAAACCAATGCGTTACCTAACAGTCTGGCGCTTTCACCGGACGCTAACACCTTGTATGTCAGCGTAAAACAGCCGGAAAAAATGATTGGCGTCAAGCCCGACTACGTGCTGAAAATCGATTTATCTCAATACTAATAATCAAAAACTATTTTGCACCTTGTCGCCATGTTGCGCGGCAAGGTGGCGCTTTTATTTTTTACTTTCAGGTGTCTTATATTATGAAAACGCGTCAACTTATTACGCTGACAGGGATCGTTGCATTCTCAGGCGGGGTTATTTTTCCCGCGCAGGCCGAAGAATTAACGGAAACCTCACGCAATAGCGAAGATGAAATGGTGATTACGGCGTCCGGTTTCTCGCAGCAAAAGCGTGAAGCCCCGGCGACTATTTCAGTTATCGACCGTAAAACGCTGGATATTCAGCCGGACCGCAACGTGGGGGAAGCCATTAAAAATATTCCCGGCGTCTCGGTGTCAAACAGCAGCGGCATGAATGCTGGCAGCATTATGATCCGCGGCATGGACCCGTCCTATACCGCCTTCATGGTGAACAGCGTCAAACAAAATACCGGCCAGTCACGCCCCTATGGGCACGACATAGGCACCGAAGCCAACTTCTTACCGCCAATGGAAGCCATTGAGCGCATCGAGGTTATTCGTGGGCCGATGTCATCATTGTACGGTTCCGATGCCATCGGCGGCGTGGTTAACGTCATCACCAAAAAGCCGTATGGGGCGAAAGACTGGACGACGGCAATTGCCGCAAATACCTGGCTTCAGGAACACCAGTATCTCGGCAATACCAGTCAAATGAATCTGTTCACCATGGGGCCAATTATTCCCGATGTTCTCGGCTTAAGCGTGGCTGCCGACTGGCTCGACCGTCGCGACGACGATCGGAATAATTACTTCGGCAAACATAACCGCAAATCCGTGGATATGACGCTGGGTCTGGCCGCCAGCGAAAATAACCTCTTCGATCTCAACGTTGTCACCGGCGAGCAGGAAAAAAACCGCACCCAGAAACGTGGTGCGCCGTGGTCATGGTTATATGATCGTAACGCCGCCACCCTGACCCATACCGGCTGGTACGCCGACGATACGATCGCGACAACTAACTACATTAACTACGAAAAAGGCCGCTCAAAATACGTTTATGACGGGCAGTCACCGCAGTATGTGCAGATGGAAAACTACGTCGCCAATTCACAAACCACCTTCACGCTCGACACCCATAAGCTGACCGTTGGGGCGAACTTCACCCGCGAAGAGTTAAACGACCGGTTTGATGTCGCCAACAAAACGCTGCCAGGCTCGGAGCCTGTTACCAAAATCAGCCGCAACGGTTGGGCGTTGTTCGTGGAAGACGGCTGGAGCATCAACGATTTCATCCTGACGACCTCCGCGCGTATGGATCAGGACGATAACTTTGGTACGCACATTACGCCGAAAATGTACGGCAACTGGGCATTCAACGATGCCTGGGCGCTGAAAGGCGGCGTCTCCGCCGGGTATAAAAAGCCGGAACTGCGAGCCACCTCCAGTAACTTCGTCACCCCGTACGGTTCAACCGTGCCCTATCCCTTCCTGACGGTCGGCAATGACGACTTAAAACCGGAGAAAAGCGTTAACTCTGAGCTGGGTCTGTACTGGACGGGCGATGTGCTGTCGCTCGATGGCACCGTGTTCTATACGCAATTCAAAGACAAGATTGCGGAACAAACCATTTGTGAAACCACGGCGACCAACCAGTGCTCAGTCAATGGCTACAACGCCGACTCGGTGAGTAAATACTTTAACGTCAGCGAAGCCGATGTGTACGGCGTCGAGCTCAACGCCGACTGGCAAATTAGCACCAACGTCAAAGCCAATGCCAACTACACCTACAACCATAGCGAGCAGAAAAGCGGCGTCAACAAAGGCTACGCGCTGAACGATTACCCACGCCATATGGCGAACTTGTCGCTGAACTGGGCGGCGACGCAAAGCCTCGACGTGTGGAGTACGGTGAACTACCGCAGCAGCAACCGCAACAGCGGTAATAACAACAAGTACGATGATTACACGATGGTGGATGTGGGCGTACGCTACCAGTTGAATAAGCACACACAGCTGATGGCGGGGGTCTACAACGTGCTGGATGAGGATCCGAAACTCACGACCGCATGGAGTGAGTCCGCTCAGGTGGAAGGACGCCGCTATAACCTTGGCGCGCGCGTGGAGTTCTAAGCCTTAAAAAAACAACGCCACCCGAGGGTGGCGTGTTATACCTGTCGTCTTTCAAACTGCCTCTGCGTTGGCTTTCCTCGCTTACCCCAGTCACGTACTGATGTACGCTCCTGGGGATTCTCTGCGTCGCCGCCTTGATGCAACTCTAAATCCATCAGGTATATGTTAGTACTTGTCGCGGTCTAACCAGTTACCGCTTTCTATCAGCGTTAACCCATCTACCGGACGTTGATATACATACATCCATGCACTTCCGTAAGGCGTCTGAATTAACTGGCGTGCGTACTCTCCGCCGCGCGAGCGCAGCGCATCAAGCTCTGCCAGCGTGGCGTTATCAATACGATAAACTTCCCCGTGTACCGTTCCGTTTCCCGGAACCGCGCCTGGATAGTGGCCCAGACTGTACAACTGGTAGTTATCGATGCTGAAATTACCCAGCAACTGGGCGTTGGTCATCCAGTGGCTGTTACCTTGCTTGGTACGTAAACTACCATAAACAAATATTCGCATTGCTAAAACTCGAACTGATAGAGCAAATCAAGTGCCTGATCAACGCCAGACACAGCTTCCAGATATAGCTTAGGCATCAGACGATAACGTAGCGTGAGTGTCGCTAAAGAGTCAAATATACCCACACCATATTTCACCTGCAGACCTGGCAGTACATATCCGCTGACAACCACCTGAGATGAATCGCCCACCCCTTGCGTGTCCAGCGCCAGATTGCTTACGCCAAACGTCTCCCCGATTTTACCCACAATCTGACCACTTTGTGCAACCCCTAAGCCAATAAGCATAGACGTCATTGCCGCACTATCGCTCTGTTCGCTGTCCAATCCTTGCCCGCGCAGCAGGTAAGAGAGCGCCATTTGCTGCGACATCGCCGGGTCGGAGAAGATTTCCGCTTTCGGTTCATCTGCCGTACCCGTTACGCGAACACCGGCGATCACGTCGTCTTCGGTGGCATCCGGGTTACGAATAGCCTCGATATTGAGCAACGGCTGATCCGGTGGACCGGAGAACAACAGCTCACCTTTACGTACAATCAAATCCTGACCATACGCATGGAAGCGGCCGCTTGGGATATTAATCTGCCCGTTGAGGCCCAGCCCCTGCTTATCCTGTGCCACTTTGAGATCGCCCGTCAAACGTGCTTTCAGACCAAAGGCATCGATACGCACGTTGTTGCCGACGTGGATGTTCAGGTTGCTGTTGATCGGGATCCCGGCGCTCTGCGGTTTCTCCGGCTGTAGATTGTCATTGAGCATCACCATATCACTGGAAACACCGACCGCGCTTTCCGGCAGGTCGTGCACCACAATACGCGCCCACGGCACATCGACATTGCCGTTCAGGGTAAACAGGTTCGGCGTGGCTTCAAATTCCACATCCGGCGAGACATCCAGGCGCACCATTGGCGGCACGGTGATACGCACCCGGCTGCCTTTGGCCGCAATGCGCGCTCGCCAGTTGTCTAGCTGACTCCAGTCGGCGTCACCGCTCAGGTTTATCTCTCCCTGCTGCGTGCGCACCACGCCCGCAATTGTCGAACGGGTCCCGGAGAAGTTAACGGCCAACTGGCTGGGTTGCATGTCGAACGGCATAAAGTTGCCGTCAACGTCCAGGCCGCTCAGCTGCAACTGGCCGAGCAATTGTGGACTTTGCAGGTCACCCCCGAGGCGCAGGTTGGCGTTTAGCATCCCGGCGGCTTTTTCGCCGCGCGAGAAGATAGGGTTCACCATCGCCAGATTGAAATTGCGGATATTGACGTTCCCGCCCAGATTGCGTCGTCCTTGCGGGTCACTTATCTGCACCTGACCGTCAAACTGGCCGTTATTGGTCAGGCGGATCAGCCAGCCCAGTTCGGCACGGTTGTTGTGCAGGTCGGCGGTGAGATTCAGCGTGTCAAACGCCACCGGCAGCGGGGCATCGTTGACGCTTTGTGTCACCTTCACATTACGTCCATTCAGCGTCACCTGCCCCTGCGGCAGTCCCTCTTTGGTGGTGTCCCAGCTCACATCGGCCTTGCCTGTGAACACGCCGCTGGCCTGGGTGGCATCCGGCATAAACGGTTTCAGCATCGCCAGATCGAAACGGTTAAGGTTCACCACTGCGCGACCTTCCGCTCCGGCATCTATCGTCTGCGGTACGCACAGTTCCGCATTCGGGTTGTTCCAGCAGTGCGGCCCGATGCTGATTTTCTGTTCCTGATTGCGGTAATCCAGCGCAATGGCGCGGTTCAGCGACCACGGACCAACCGGGGTCTGGAAGCGGGTATTGCTTAATTCCCCTTTCCAGCGCTGCTCTTTGCGATCAAAACTCCCGGCCAGATCAAGCTGTCCCGAGACCGGCTCGCCCTGAATACGTAGCTGCAGCTCATGCTGCTTTTCGCTTCCTTTGGCGTTCAGCGTAACCAGATTGATGTTCACATCAGGTTGCACAATCCGCTCAACGCGCACGTTGAGGTTACCGGCAATCTGCTCCGCTGATTTCACATCGCCTTCAACACGCACCTGAGCCACGGACAGTTCCTGCCAGCGCAGGCCACGGGCGGTGATATCCGCCAGCAGTTCCGGCGCCTCTACCGTACCACGCACCTTAACCTGCCCCTTCGCTGTGCCGCCCAGCCCCGGCAGCGCGTTATCCAGACTTGGGGCATCAATTGTCGCGTCGAGATTGAGATCTTTGACGCCCAGCTCACCTTTCACCTCAGCGCTGTTGCGCCCCAGTTCCAGATGCAGGCCGGGGATGGTCCACTGCAGGTAGCTGTTACCCTTCAGTGAGCCGTTCACATTGACCTTGTTCTGCTTCACGTTTCCGCTCAGCTTCAGCTCTGGCACCTCCATCTGCCAGCTTCCGCCGTACAGGCTACCGCGGGTTTTGATCACACCATTCAGTTTCGAGGGCCAGTCCGGCACCTCTTTCGCCGTATTGATGCCGTCCAACGTCAGCTCCCCGCGCCAGCTAATGGCTTGCTGCCAGTCCACCAGCGCTTTCAGTTCGGTTTTACCTTCCAGCGCGGCAACGCTAAGTTTGTCGAGATTGATCTGCTGCTCATTGCCTTTGGCATCCAGCGTGATGGTCGCCGGAGGAATATCCTGGCCTTTCACGGCGGCGTGCATCGAGAGCGTATAGTCGGTCATCTTGCCGGTCAGTTTGAGCTTGATGTCATCGGCCTGGAACTGCTTGTCGCCGGTAAATGGCCAGTAAACCTGCTTACTCACCACCTCCAGATTGAGCGGTAATCCCGCTTCCGCCAGACGCGTCTGTGCACGCAGATCCATGTCCACCGGACCAGACAGATTGACACCCACTTCCAGCTGGTCACGCAGCGCGCCGCCAACCTTCAGCTTCACCTTCTCGCCTTTTAACGGTTCGATGTTCAGCGTGCTGTTGAGGGTAATATCAACCGGCCATTTGTCGGTCAGTTGCGCCGTACCGCTGGCCTTCACTGCCCCCTGGCTGGAGTCGATATCCAGCGCGTCGAGCTTCATGTTGCCGTCAATGCTGCTCACCTTCAGCAGCATGTTATATACCGTTAAATCCGTATCACCGGTGACGCGCAGCTGCTCACCGCGAAATTCTTCGATATTAAGATTCAGCGGCAGATGAACGTCGGTCATTTCCGGCAAAACAGGTTTTGAGAACAGATCTTTCAGCGTTTCGCCCAGCGGTTTTTCATCCGGCTGCGGGTTTTGGATCTTCGGTTCCACCACCTCTTCCTGCGCCACGTCCGCCACTTTTGGCAGGGCGATTAACAGCCCCTGCAATAACGTAGGTTTCAGGGTCAGCGTTTTTTCCTGCCAGTTCAGTCCGGAGGTAAAATCCAGCACCGACACCGTGGTGTCATCGATTTTGATATTGATGTTGTTAAGCGCCACGCGGGAAAGCGTGATCGGGTAAGGCGTGGAGAGGTTTAGCGGGCCACTGTCTTCTTCCTCAACCGGCGCAGAAGGCGGCATCTTTTTGCTGTCGATCGCCACGTTGATGTCTTTCAGCGACAGATCGTTGACGCACAGGCTGCTGTCCCACAGGCAGTTAAGACCAACGGCCAGATGTACTTCACCGGCCTTCACCGCCACACCAGGTTGGTCGTAGCGAATATTTTTAAGCGACAGATCCCGCCAGCCGCCGGTGACCTGGCCAATCTCCAGCCCTGGAACCCAACGATTAGCAGCCTTGAAGACCAAATGCAGGCCCGAGGTCGTGCCGACGAGGAACGCCACGGAGCCCAACAACAGCAGGATAACAATCAATACGCCGAGGCTTATCTTCTTCCATAAACTCATAATTCAGGCCCCAGACCGATGTAAAACTGTAAACCATGTTCATCTTTGTCGCCGATCGGTGCAGCTAAATCGAGCTTGATCGGCCCGACCGGTGACTGCCAACGAACGCCAACCCCGGCACCGGTTTTGAAATCGCTGCGGCGGATATCGCTCACCGCTTCACCGCTATCCACAAACATCGCCCCCCACCATTTTCCGGTTACGTTGTACTGGTATTCCAGCGATCCGGTCGCCAGCCTGGAGGCCCCTTTCAGCTTGCCGTCACTCCCTTCAGGCGAAATAGATTTGTATTTATAGCCGCGAATACTGCGATCGCCCCCGGCGAAGAAACGCAGGTCCGGCGGGACTTTGTCGAAATCGCCGGTTTCAATCCAGCCGAGGTTGCCACGCATCACAAAGCGATGGCTGTCGTACAGCGTACGGATCCAGACGTTTTGCGCCTGAAAGACGGAGAAGTCGACGTCAGAGCCCCAGGCGGTATTGGAGTAATCAATGGAATAGCGCTGGGAATCGCCCCAGACAGGCATCAGGCCGCCGCGCGAGCGCGTCCGGCTGATCATCACGCCCGGATACAGCAGCATCGTGGTGTTGGTGACGTTACCCTGTGTAAAGTGGTCGAGGCTCCAGCGCAGGTTGATCGCACGCTGCCAGCCGCTGGAGAGGTCCCAGTAGCGGGAGACGGCAAGCGTGGTTGAGTCCTGCTCGGTGTCGTTCAAATCGGTACGTTTAAAGCCCCCCTGCACCAGGTAATACTGCTCCAGCGGGTTCTTTAACAGCGGCATTTTATAGCTGAAATCCAGGACCTGCTCCGGCGCAGAGATACTGGCACTGGTGGTCAGGCTATGGCCGTAGGAGTTCATCCACGGCTTTTTCCACGTGGTTTTTAACCGTGGCCCGACGTCGGTTGAATAGCCCACCCCGGTTTCAATGGTGTTTTCCGTGCGTGGTGAGACCACGCCTTTCAGCGGTAACACTTTGGTTTCGCGGGCTTTGTCGAACTCTGGTGCCACCACGACAGAATTAAACCAGCCGGTTGCTGAGAGACGGCGGTTCAGCTCCGCCAGGTCTTTGGATTCGTACTCTTTGCCCTCTTTGAACGGCACCAGGTTTTGCAGGTACTCATCGCGAATTTGCGAACCTTCAAAGGTGACATGACCAAAGCGATAGCGCTCACCGCTGTTGTAATCGATATCCCAGAACGCCTGGCGACGATCGAGCGCAATCCCCAGCTGGCTTTTATTAAATTCACTGTCAAAGTAGCCTTTGCGCAGCGCTACGCTGGTTAATGACTTTTTGAAGCTGTCATAGTCTCCTTGATTGAGCACCGTGCCGATTGCCGGACGCGTTTTCAGCAGATCCAGGTAATCGCTATCGGTGCGCGCCCCGCCGCGTAAAACAACGTCGGTGCCACCAATAAGTACCGGCTCTCCGGGCGTCACTTTAGCGATTAATACCTGACGTCCCTTCGCCGGCGGCGGACGCAGTTCAAAATCAATGGTCGGCTCAAAATAGCCCAGTGCTTTTAACCCTTCGCGAATAGCGTCATCAACGCGCGCACGAAAACGTCGGTCCGGTGTGACTTCATCACTTTGAATCGTGGACAACTGTGCACGGACGTTTTTCTCCAGCGGTCCCGATAATCCTTCGACCTGTAAGCGAACATTTGCGGCGACGGCCGGGCCGCTTAAGCACAGCAACCCCACCCAACACAACTGACGGATATGTGGCACATTTTCTCCTGAATATCCTTTTTTCCCACCCCTGGAAAAAAATACTCTGCCGTTCCTCGGCTTAACAAAAAATCAACAATAAGAGTTGAAAAACAGACGGCAACCCAAATATTTCTTATGTTTAACTCTAGACGTATTCACGCCAGTTATTGTGGGCAAAGACGCGTCTTGTTACAACCTTAACCCAAATGACTGATTTCGGGAGAACGGCCATGAGTTTATTTGATAAAAAGCATCTTGTTTCTCAAGCAGATGCTCTACCTGGACGCAACACCCCGATGCCCGTGGCAACGCTGCATGCGGTGAACCAACATTCGATGACCCACGTACCCGAAGGGATGGAAATCGCCCTGTTCGCGATGGGCTGTTTCTGGGGCGTGGAGCGTTTGTTCTGGTCTTTACCCGGCGTTTACAGCACGGCTGCCGGGTATACCGGCGGCTACACGCCTAACCCAACCTATCGGGAAGTCTGTTCTGGCGAAACGGGCCATGCCGAAGCGGTGCGTATCGTTTATGACCCGCATGTTATCAGCTACGAGCAACTGCTGCAGGTGTTCTGGGAGAATCACGACCCGGCGCAGGGCATGCGTCAGGGCAATGACCAGGGCACGCAGTACCGTTCGGCCATTTATCCGCTCACGCCGGAGCAAAAGAGTGCAGCAGATGCCAGCCTCGCGCGTTTTCAGGCGGGGATGACCGCTGCGGGCGATGACCGCCACATCACGACAGAGATTAATACCGCCACGCCGTTCTATTATGCCGAGGACGATCACCAACAATATCTGCATAAAAACCCTTATGGATATTGTGGTATTGGCGGCATTGGCGTGTGCCTGCCGCCGCAGAACTAATCTGCTGCTGCCCGATGGCGATACGCTTATCGGGCCAGTCGGGTCAACTATTGTTCCCGCGCCAGCGCGGCATGGCGCGTGGCATTGGCGACGGTTCCCCTTTCCGTCACTTTGCCCTTGAGCAGCAGATTAAACACCGGCGCAGCCGGGCGATTGAGGCGGTTTTGCAGCAAATGCACAGCTTCTACGCCTAATGCCCGACAGGGAATGGTAATGCTGGTGACCGCAGAAACCACATGGCCATCCAGTTCTTTGACATCCGTGGTCATCAGCGAGATATCATCGGGAATGCGCCCCCCCAACGCTTCCAGCACGCGGCGAACGCCGCTGGACATTGACGCCCCGGCACAGAAAATCACTTCCGGCCATTCGCTCTGCGGCAGTTCACGTAGCCGGTCGCTAATTGCCTGTATCGCCTCTGGTTCAGAAAATCCTTCCGTCACCAACAGATCGCGCCGGGCATCAAACGGCACCTGATACTGCCGATAGATCTCCTTTATGCCTTCCAGGCGCCAGTACAGGGTTTCACGTCGTAGGCTGGTGACGTGGAGAATGCGCCGATGCCCCTGCTCAAAAAGATACTGCACCGCCTGGTTGCCAATCGATCGGTGATCGGGCGAGACCGCGTCCAATACCCCTTCTTTATCCTGTGAGTTGATCAGCACGCAGGGTTTTCCCAGCGACTGCGCCAGCTTATGCACGGTGGGGTCATCAATGCCGATGAGAATAATGGCGTTGATATTCTTGTTGTTGGCCTTTTCCAGAAAGAGCTTGATGTCGGCTCGCTGCTCATCTAACCCGCAGTAGCTCAGATAGACATCATGCGGCGCAATAGCTTCAGCAATACCGCGCGTCACTTCGAGGTAAAACACATCGCCCTGCGCAATGAATGTGCGCTGTGGAGCGAAGACCGCAATCCCGTTGATCAGCAGCCGCCCGCAGGCCAGCGTATCAAGCACCCCTAGCTGGCGCGCGCATTTCACGATGGCTTCCCGAGCTTTATCGCTGGTACAGGACTTCCCGCTCAGTACCCTCGACACGGTACTCACGGAGAACCCGGTTAAGGCAGCGATTTCATCCATTTTTAGCTTGCCTGACATTCTGTGACCTCGCTCGCAATCTATTTTTGCAAGTTTTTGCAAACCTAGTTCATTGACTCTAAAACACTTTTTCAATATCTGTGCGAACTTCTTCCTCATCCTGCAACCGCTCTCACAAAATCACATTGTCGATATTCCAGGCGTTTCTTATGGTCCGCTTATCCCTTATTTCTGATGAAAAGGCCTGACATGAAAAAATTACGCTTTGGCATTATTGGCGTGGGAAATATTGGCACCGTCCACGCCCGCTATCTGCTGGCTGGGACCGTAAAGGACGCCTGCCTGACGGCGGTCTGTGATAATAACGCCGACAAGCATGCCGCTATTCGCCAGTTAGTAGGCGATGCGGTTGCACTGTTTATCAGCGCTGAGGAGATGCTGAACAGTGGGCTTGTCGACGCGGTTATCGTCGCTACGCCGCACTATGCGCATCCGGGTTTATCGATGATGGCGATGCGTCTTGGCATTCATACGTTGTGCGAAAAACCGGCCGGGGTCTGTACCGCGCAGGTCCACGAGATGAACACCTGCGCCCGCGAATGCGATGTGGTGTTCGGCATGATGTACAACCAGCGCCCGAACCCGCTGTATCAGAAGGTGAAAGATCTGATCGACAGCGGCGAGCTAGGCGAATTGCGCCGCTCCAACTGGATAATCACCAACTGGTATCGCTCACAGAGTTACTACAACTCCGGCGGCTGGCGCGCGACATGGAAAGGCGAAGGCGGCGGCGTACTGCTCAATCAGGACCCGCACCAGCTTGATTTATGGCAATGGCTGGTCGGTATGCCCATACGCTTGCGCGCGTTTTGCCAGTTTGGCAAACACCGCCAGATTGAAGTAGAAGATGAGGTCACCGCCTACGCGGAATACGCCAACGGTGCAACCGGCGTGTTCATCACCACCGTCGCCGAAACCCCCGGCACCAACCGCCTCGAGATCGTCGGCGATCGCGGAAAAGTGGTGGTGGAAGAAGGCCGCCTGCGCTTCTGGCGACTGCGTGAATCCGAAACCGACTTCAACGCCCGCTGGCAAAACGGCTTTGGCGAGCCGGAGTGCTGGGAAGTGACTATCCCTACCGCACCAGAATGCAGTGAGCATCATGTCATCACCGCCAATTTCACCGCCGCGGTCCTGCACGGCGAACCGCTCATCGCCCCTGGTCTGGAAGGCATTCGCGGCCTGACGCTGTCCAACGCCATGCACCTCTCTACCTGGACCGATGACTGGGTTGAGTTACCGATTGACGAGCAGCGCTATGCCCGGTTGTTGCAGGCGCGTATCGACTCATCGGTCGAGAAAACCACCGCCAGCCGCACGCTGGACGCCTCCGCAAGCTGGCAGCGTTAAGGGGATGACCATGCTGAATATTGCCATTGTCGGCACCGGAAATATCTCCCATAACCACATTCAAAGCTATTTACAGTTTGCGGATCGCTGCCGGATCGTCGCGCTGGTCGACATCTGGCCGGAAAAAGCCGAAGAGAAGAAAACGCGCTACGGCCTAAGCGAAGCACGGGTCTACAACAGCCATCAGGCCATGCTGGACGCGGGTATTAATGTGGACGTTGTCGACGTCTGTACTCCGCCGTACGTCCACGCCGACATCAGCATTGATGCTCTGCACGCGGGCAAACACGTGCTGTGCGAAAAACCGATGGCCGCCTCGCTCGCAGAGTGTGATGCGATGATTGCCGCGCAGAAAGCCAGCGGAAAAATGTTATCGGTTATCGCACAAAACCGCTTTACCGATGCCTTCTGGCGCTTAAAAGCCGCCGTTGATTCCGGCCTTGCGGGCAAAATTTGCCACGCACAGGTGGACTCGTTCTGGTGGCGCGGGCATTGCTATTACGATCTGTGGTGGCGCGGCACCTGGCAGAAAGAAGGCGGCGGCTGCACGCTGAATCATGCGGTACACCACATCGATGCCATTCAGTGGATGCTCGGCTTCCCGAGCGAAGTGGTAGCGATGATGAGCAATGTCGCCCATGACAACGCGGAAGTGGAAGATCTCAGTGCGGCCATTTTCAAATATTCAGACGGGGCGCTGGCTCAGCTCACCGCATCCGTTGTGCATCATGGTGAAGATCAGAAAATCGTTATTCAGGGCGAAAAGGCGCGGATCTCCGCCCCGTGGAAGGTGTATGCCAGCCAGTCGGCGGATAACGGCTTTCCACAAGCGGACAATAATCGCGAACTGGAAGAGCAACTGGACGCGCTGTTTCATGCCACGCCTGCGCTTCAATGGACGCTGCATAGCGGACAAATCGACAACCTGCTCAGCGCCATCGAACAACAGACGTCCCCACTGGTCGACGGGGAACAGGGTAAACGTTCGCTGGAGCTGATTACCGCTATCTACAAATCCGCCATTACCCGCACGGTGGTAACGCTGCCCATCCCCAGCCACGACGATTTTTATCGTACCGGCGGCCTGATGGCAAAAGCCCCGCATTTTTATGAGAAATCCGCCTCCGTGAGCAATTTCACGGAAGTCGGTGCTATCCCTCTGGGTAAAGACTTAGATTCAGGAGCAGAGTAATGAACAAGACAGATGGAATGAACTACGCCCCGACCGGCAAACCACAGCCGGTGGTAAAACCTGGTGAGTTTGTGATTGCCGCTGCCACGCTCGACCACGGTCATATCTACGGGATGTGCAACGGGCTGATCGAAGCCGGAGCCACCCTGAAGTGGGTGTACGACCCGGACCCGGCGAAAGTGGAGAAATTCCTGCAACAGTACCCGCAGGCGCAGGTGGCTGACTCACTGGAGACCATTCTCAACGACCGCGATGTCAGGCTGGTCGCCGGGGCGGCGATCCCCTCTGAACGCTGCCCGATGGGACTAAAGGTGATGGCGGCGGGTAAAGACTATTTCACCGACAAAGCACCGCTGACCACTCTCGAACAGCTGGAAGACGCCAAAGCCATGGTGGCCAGGACCGGGCGCAAGTACGCGGTTTACTACAGCGAGCGCCTGCACGTTGAAAGCGCAGTTTTTGCGGGCGATCTGGTCAAGCGGGGGGCAATAGGCCGGGTGATCCAGACCCTGGGCACCGGCCCGCATCGTGAAGGCAGCGGACGTCCTGACTGGTTCTACGATCGACGCTATTTCGGCGGCATTCTGTGTGATATCGGCAGTCATCAGATTGAGCAGTTCCTGTTTTACACCGACAACCTCGAGGCGCGTGTGGTCGCAAGCCAGGTGCGCAACGTTAATCATCCGCAGTATCCACAGTTTGAAGACTTTGGCGATGCGATGCTGGCGGGCGAGAACGGCGCAACGGGCTATTTCCGCTGCGACTGGTTCACGCCGGACGGCCTCAGCACCTGGGGGGACGGACGCCTGACGCTGCTGGGCACCGGGGGCTATATCGAGATCCGCAAGTATGTCGATATTACCCAAGGTGAACAGGATGTGGTGTATCTGGTTAATAAAGAGGGGGAATTCCGCCATCCGGTCGCCGGTAAGGTAGGGTTCCCGTTCTTCGGCGAGTTTATTCTCGACTGCCTGAACCGTACCGAAAACGCCATGACCCAGGCCCATGCGTTTAAAGCCGCCGAGCTGTGCGTGAAGGCGCAAATGCTCGCCAATGCGCATGCATAATGGGGGCAGCATGAAAACGTTAAATGCCGCCATTATTGGTGCCGGTGCCATCCACCGTAGTCACGTCAACGCCCTACGGCTCTTGCCGGGGGTGACGCTACGCGCGCTGGTCGACACCGACAGCGTCAACGGGCTACAGCAGGCGATGGCCTATAACTGCCGCTTTTACCCCAATTACCGGGAAATGCTGCTGGATAACGACATTGACGTCGTGCATATCTGTACGCCGCATTTTGAGCATAAAAATATGATTCTCGCCGCCCTTGCTGCCGGGAAACATGTGTTTTGCGAAAAACCGGTAGGCATGAATGGAGGGGAAGTTGCCGACATCGCTGACGCCGCAGCCTCGGCGCCGGGACTGCTGGGCGTGTGTTACCAAAACCGACTGAATCCCACCAGCCTACGCATACGCGATGAACTGGCGAAAAATACGCTTGGCAAAATGCTCAGCATGAAAGCCGTGCTGACCTGGTCACGCTCCGGGGCGTACTACAGCGACAGTCCGTGGCGCGGGCGTTTTGCTCGCGAAGGCGGCAGTTTACTGATTAATCAGGCTATTCATACTCTCGATCTGATGCAGTGGTTCGCCGGGGGCGTCACACGCTTAAAAGGCGTGGTGGATAGCAGCGAACTGGCAGCGGTGACGGAAGCAGAAGACAGCGCGATGGCAACGCTGCATTTTGCCAACGGTGCACGTGGCCTGTTTTACGCCAGCAACTGCAATACGCTCGATTCGCCGCTGCTGCTGGAGATCCACTGTGAAAACGCCATGCTTCAGCTAACTGACAACGCGCTATGGCGCGTCACAAAGGACCAGCGCCTGAAGCTGGATAGCGATGGTTCACCAGACGGCAGCGCCAAAAGCTACTGGGGTCTTGGTCACCAACTGGCCATTCGCCAGTTCTATCATGCTATTACCCATCGCGGTCAGACAGAATATATCGATATCCATCAAGCCCAAAAATCGCTGTTGATGGTGGACGCTATTTATCGTTCATCTCTGACGCGACAATGGATAAATATTAATAATTAAAATTCATTAAGCATTCCATAAGTAAATAAATAAGCCGGGTAATACCGGCATACAGATACCCTATACACAAAATCATTCAAGATGTTTTAAGGCGGCAAGTCTGGTAACGCCCAGGCGCTTACATAAATAAGTGACTGGGGTGAGCAGGCGTAGCCAACAAAGAGGCTGCTTGAAGGATGACGTGTATATACACTGGAAAAATAATTATGGTTAAACCAACTGAACGCAGAGTCGGTTATGGCGTGGCAATTGGCTACGGCATCACTGATTTATTTGGCGGCGGGGCTTTCGCTATTATCGGCACCTGGCTGTTATTTTTTTACACTACCTATTGCGGTTTAAGCGTCCTGGAGGCAGGTTCCATATTTGCTATTGCCCGCGTGATTGATGCTTTACTCAGCCCGATTATGGGCTACGTCACCGATAATTTTGGCAATACCTGGCTTGGGCGGAAATTTGGCCGTCGCCGCTTCTTTTTATTACTCAGTTCGCCGCTCATGTTTCTCTATGCCCTGCTGTGGCTGACCGATATGGGTTACTGGTATTACCTGGGAACCTATTTGTCGATTGAATTGCTGTCGGCCATGGTACTGGTACCGTGGGAAACCCTGGCAGCAGAGATGACTAACCGTTACGAAGAGCGCAGCCGCCTTTCCGGCGTGCGCATGATCTGCTCGCAGCTCGGCGGCTTTCTGGCCGTCTCGGTTCCCGGCATTCTGATGCAGTTTACGGGCAAAGATAATCCGTTTACCTACACCCTGACCGGGATTATCTTTTCCGTCGTTTTCTGTATCGCCGTGTTTATTACCTGGCGCTGCACATGGGAGGCCAAAGATGTGCAAGAGGAGACATTTAAAACGGACCTTCAGCGCAGCAGCGGATTGTTCAATCATCTGAAGTACCTGGTACTCGACCTCTTCTCCTCGTTCAAAATTCGCGCCTTTCGTTTGCATATTATTATTTATATTTTCTCTTTCACCGCGATGGATGTATTCGGTTCAGTATTTACCTTTTACGTTATCTATTGTTTGAATCAGGATGCCGCATCGGTTTCCGGCTGGTTAAGCATTGCCGCGTTTGCGTCGGTGTTTGGCACCTATGGTTTTATGCTATTACTGAATAAACTCAATATTACGCCGTCCGCGGCGCTGCGACTCTCTTATAGTTGTATATTTGCGGTACTGGCATTTTTATTTATTATCTATTACACCCAAACTCAGGTCTCCAACGTGTTGTTCTCCGCCGTCTTTATTCTGCTCGGCATAGCGCGCTCGGGTCTCTATTATATTCCGTGGAATATTTACAGTTTTATCCCCGATATCGACGAGATGGTGACCCAACAGCGGCGCGAAGGCATTTTTGCGGGCGTAATGGTACTCACCCGCAAGAGTACCGTGGCTATCGCTATCCTGCTGATCGGCATGGTGCTGGAGGAGTCGGGTTTTGTGAAAGGCAGCGGCGCCCAGCCTGCAATGGCGCTGCACGCCATTATCGGCTTGATGATCTTTGCTACCACCGCGCTGCTGGCCGTCAGTTTCTACACCACCTACAAATTCAAGCTCACGCGTGAGACGCATAAATTGCTGCTCAAAGAGATAGCCCGCCGCAAGCTGGGAGGCAACTATCGCGACTGCGATGAGGAAACTCGGGTGGTGATAAAGCAGCTCACCGGCTACGAGTACGATGAAGTCTGGGGTGGCACTGCAACACAGCGGGCCACGGGGCGCGTCAGTCTTTCAGAAGCAGAATAAGGAGCGCATCATGTATAAACCCTGGAGCAAAACGCAGGCACAGCGCTGGTATCAGCAGCAACCTTGGGGCTGTGGTTTTAATTACTTACCACGTACTGCGGTCAACTGGCTCGACATGTGGCAAGCAGAGAGTTTCGATATCCACACCATCGAACAGGAACTTCGCTGGGCCAGCCAGTACGGCTATAACCAGTTGCGAACGAACTTACCGTTTACCGTCTGGCAGCATGACCGCGATGGCCTGATTGGCCGTATCGACACCTTTCTAAGCATTGCACACGCCCACGGTATCAAGGTGATGTTGACGCTGCTCGACGACTGCGCCTTTTCCGGCGATGAACCGTTTATCGGCCTGCAAAAAGCCCCGGTTCCCGGCGTGCATAATAGCCAGGCGGCGGGCAGTCCGGGACGGGCCTGCGTAATGGACAGAACCTGCTGGCCGCACATTGAAGCCTACGTCCGCGATATCATTCGATACTATCGTCATGACTCGCGCATCTGCGTCTGGGATCTCTACAATGAGCCCGGCAATGGCGGAATTTTCTGTAGCACAGGTGAATTTGCCCGTTACGACGACCGGCTGGAAATTTACGCCTTGACCCTGCTAACCCACCTGTTTAGCTGGGCGCGACAGGAGTCGCCGTCTCAGCCCCTAACCGTCGCCGCCTGGCATATTGACGATCGCGCAGCATGCGGGAACGCCTTTACCCATCCGATAGATGTTGCCGCACTGCGACTTTCAGATGTCATTAGCTACCATGCGTATGTTGATACCCCAGGCCAACTGTCTCTTTTGTCACAGCTTGCTGAGTTTGGCAGACCGGTTTTCTGTACCGAATGGCTGGCCCGCCACGTTGGTAGCCGAATAGAAGAACAGCTGCCGCTGTTTAACGCGCAGCGCGTTTCCAGCTATCACTGGGGGCTGGTGCAGGGCAAAACGCAAACCTGGCTACCGTGGCCGGATATCGCGCTCAACGACAAGACCGCACAGCTATGGTTTCATGATGTCCTGAAGCCAGACGGTTCACCCTATTGCGAACAAGAGATGCAGACCGTACGCCGGATTAACGCCGTTGGATAAGCCGCAATAATCCCCCTCTGGCGACTTTACAGTACCTTACGCTATACTAGCTTCTGAATTTACCGGCTCACTTCCACGAGCCGGTCTTTAGTTTGAATTCAATATAGATTCATACGGATTTATCCATTTCCCTTCCGAGGATCTGGCCTTAACGGCTGGATAAGATATGTTAAACAGTATTTTAGTCATTCTCTGCCTGATCGCCGTGAGTGCGTTTTTCTCGATATCCGAGATCTCGCTTGCCGCATCACGCAAAATTAAACTTAAGCTGCTTGCCGATGAAGGCAACATTAATGCGCAACGCGTAATGAAGATGCAGGAAAACCCCGGCATGTTCTTCACGGTGGTGCAAATTGGCCTTAACGCCGTCGCCATTCTTGGCGGTATCGTGGGTGATGCGGCATTTTCCCCGGTCTTTTACGGCCTTTTCTCAAAGTACTTTGCTCCAGAACTGTCCGAACAACTGAGCTTTATTTTGTCGTTCTCGCTGGTAACGGGTCTGTTCATCCTGTTCGCGGATTTAACCCCGAAACGCATCGGTATGATTGCGCCAGAAACTGTGGCTTTGCGCATCATCAACCCGATGCGCTTCTGTTTAATGGTGTTCCGTCCGCTGGTGTGGTTCTTCAATGGGCTGGCAAACAGTATTTTCCGGCTGTTCAAGATCCCAATGGTGCGTAAAGATGACATCACCTCCGATGATATCTATGCCGTATTTGAAGCCGGTGCGCTGGCGGGTGTCTTGCGTAAGCAGGAGCATGAGCTGATCGAAAACGTGTTCGAACTGGAATCACGTACCGTACCGTCGTCCATGACCTCACGTGAGAACGTCATCTGGTTCGATCTGCACGAAGATGAGCAGAGCCTGAAGAACAAAGTGGCGGAACATCCACATTCCAAGTTTCTGGTGTGTAACGAAGATATCGATCACATCATCGGCTACGTGGACTCCAAAGATCTGCTGAACCGTGTGCTGGCCAACCAAAGCATGGCGCTGAACAGCGGCGTGCAGATCCGCAATACGCTGATCGTCCCGGATACCCTGACGCTGTCTGAGGCGCTGGAAAGCTTCAAAGCCGCAGGCGAAGACTTTGCCGTTATCATGAACGAGTACGCGCTGGTGGTGGGCATTATCACACTGAACGACGTGATGACCACGCTGATGGGTGACTTAGTCGGTCAGGGTCTGGAAGAACAGATTGTGGCGCGTGACGAGAACTCCTGGCTTATTGACGGCGGTACGCCCATTGATGACGTGATGCGCGTACTGGATATCGACGAGTTTCCGCAGTCCGGCAACTATGAAACCATCGGTGGTTTTATGATGTTTATGCTGCGTAAAATCCCGAAACGTACCGACTCAGTGAAGTACTCAGGCTATAAATTCGAAGTGGTGGACATCGATAACTACAAGATCGATCAGCTGCTGGTGACGCGTCTGGACAGCAAACCCACCGTTCTGGTGCCAAAGCTGCCGGATGCGAAAGAAGACGGCGCGGCATAAGTTTGCCGACCTGAAAACATCAACGGCTCCTGTTACAGGAGCCGTTTTTTTATAGACTACATAAACTACCGCATAGCACTTTGATCAAGCCATCTCAGTTTGCAGACGCAAGACCTGACGGTTAACTTCGGACATAACAGAAAAATGCAGTTTGTCCTTCACTTTTGGGATAAGAATCTTACCCTTATCAAATTCAAAAGCGCCTACATCCTTTATATATAACCGTCCACGAAACAGGATCTTCACGTACTTCGCCACCTGCAGCGGGTTGTACCGTTGGAAAATTTTCATTGTTGTCTCCTGCTGAGCATTACGCCTTTGCGGTACCACAATCGGTCCGACAATCCTCAGGCGCAAATTTTAATGCCATATGACTATAGACTATCTCTACGTTGTTTCCAGCGTGTATAAGTTTATTTACCTTCAGGTTACAATTATTCAGAATTATCTTTTCAACGTTTCGCTGTCCTCAGTATAAGCCTTCATTTTTCACAGGATTTGTGCGCTCGTCCGCAAACTGGCATCGCGCTTGCGGGAAAAAGCATCATTCGCACATATGATTAAATTCCACACCCAAGTGGTCGGATCACCTGCAAAATAAGAAAGAAGGAAACACCATGACCTTACAAAAACTGCTGGCGCTGTCGTGCCTGTTGCTGCCGATGATGGCCTCTGCCCATAAATTTGAAACCAATCAGCGCGTGCCGCCGGTCGGGATCGCCGATCGCGGCGAACTGATTCTTGATAACGATAAGTTTAGCTACAAAAGCTGGAATAGCGCGCAGTTGCCGGGGAAAGTTCGCATTGTGCAACACATCGCCGGACGCACCTCGGCAAAAGAGAAAAACGCCACATTGATTGAGGCCATCAAAGCGGCGAATCTGCCACACGATAAGTATCAGACCACCACCATCGTTAACACAGATGATGCGATCCCTGGCTCCGGCATGTTTGTACGCAGCAGCCTTGAGAGCAATAAGAAGCTCTACCCGTGGTCACAGTTTATTGTCGACAGCAACGGCATCGCGCGTAAAACCTGGCAACTGGACGAAGAGAGCTCAGCCATCGCGGTCCTCGACAAAGACGGTCGCGTTCAGTGGGCCAAAGACGGGGCGTTAACGCAGGAAGAGGTGCAGCAGGTCATCGCCCTGCTGCACAAATTGCTCAGTAAATAGAGACCCGGAAGCCGGGGTTAAGGAACGATTCACGCGGGGTGTAATCCAACGGTTTACCCTGCCAGTCGTGAACGTGCGCTCCGGCTGCCGCGGCAACGGCGTGGCCTGCTGCGGTGTCCCAGACGTTGGTCGGCCCAAAACGCGGGTACAGCTGCGCCTGCCCTTCTGCCACCAGGCAGAACTTCAGCGATGAGCCAATCGACGTGGTCTGGTGCTCACCGAGCTGTTGCAGATACTCTTTTAGCTCGTTGTCGGCATGTGAACGGCTTATCACCACCAGCGGTGGACGCGCGTCGCGCACCTGGATTTGTTTGCGCACGCCGCACTCTTCTTTCCAGGCTTTACCTTCGGCTGCGCTGTACATCATCTTCATTACCGGGGCATATACCACGCCCAGTACCGGTTTTCCTTTCTCGATCAGCGCGATATTAACGGTAAATTCACCGTTACGTTTGATGAACTCCTTGGTACCATCCAACGGATCAACCAGCCAGTAACGCTGCCAGTGCTGGCGGATATCCCAGCCCGGCGGGTCCTCTTCTGACAACACCGGAATATCCGGCGTCAGCGCCTGTAATCCTGCAAGGATCACCGTGTGTGCGGCAATATCCGCCGCCGTGACCGGAGAATCATCCTGCTTGCTGGTGATTTCTATCGGTTTGATTCCATCGTAGACCTGCATAATGGCATCGCCCGCGTTCCGTGCAAGCTGGCATACATGTTCTAGCATTCTCCACCTCATTTATAGCAGCGGTGTTAACTCGTTGTTTTACTTATACCCGATCGTCAGAGGATCCGCCAACTGTGATAGCGCCTGCGGTTTTAAACGCTCTATTCATGGCATGATTCACACTTCTGTAAGCAATAAGCTGTATATACATTTTCTTTTGTGGCCTGGTTCTAAAAAGGATGCCCTCTGATGATTAAGTTTAGTGCAACGCTTCTGGCCACGCTGATAGCGGCCAGCGTGAATGCCTCAACCGTCGATCTGCGCATAATGGAAACCACTGATTTGCATAGCAATATTATGGATTTCGATTATTACAAAGATACGCCAACGGAAAAATTCGGCCTGGTACGTACGGCAAGTCTGATTAATGCCGCCAGAAATGAAGTCAAAAACAGCGTACTGGTCGATAACGGCGATCTGATTCAGGGCAGCCCGCTCGGGGATTACATGGCGGCGAAAGGGCTGAAAGCCGGCGAAACACACCCGGTTTATAAGGCGCTGAATACGCTGGATTACGCGGTCGGCAACCTCGGCAACCATGAATTTAACTACGGTCTGGACTATCTGCATAAGGCGCTAGCAGGCGCGAAGTTCCCTTACGTTAACGCCAATATCATCGACGTTAAAACCAAAAAACCGCTTTTTACCCCCTATTTGATTAAAGACACCGAGGTGGTCGACAAAGAGGGTCACAAGCAGACGCTGAAAATTGGCTACATCGGTTTTGTGCCACCGCAAATCATGACCTGGGATAAAGCCAATCTCAGCGGCAAAGTGACAGTGAATGACATCACCGAAACCGCACGTCAATACGTACCGGAAATGCGGGCCAAGGGCGCGGATGTGGTCGTCGTCGTGGCTCACTCGGGCCTTTCTGCCGACCCGTATCAGGCTATGGCGGAGAACTCGGTTTATTACCTCAGCGAAGTACCGGGTGTTGATGCCATCATGTTTGGTCATGCTCACGCCGTGTTCCCGGGGAAAGACTTTGCCAACATCAAAGGCGCAGATATCGCTAAAGGTACCCTGAACGGCGTTCCGGCAGTAATGCCAGGCATGTGGGGCGATCATCTGGGCGTGGTGGATTTGGTGCTGAATAACGACAGCGGGAAATGGCAGGTCACCCAGGCGAAAGCTGAAGCCCGCCCGATTTATGATGCGGCGGCAAAAAAATCCCTGGCCGCTGAAGACACGAAAATCGTTGAGATCCTGAAAGCCGACCATGACGCCACGCGCGAATTCGTCAGCAAACCAATCGGTAAATCGGCCGATAACATGTACAGCTATCTGGCACTGGTACAGGACGATCCAACCGTGCAGGTGGTGAACAACGCGCAAAAAGCTTACGTTGAACGCTTTATTCAGGGCGATCCGGATCTGGCGAAACTGCCAGTACTTTCCGCCGCCGCACCGTTTAAAGTGGGCGGCCGTAAGAACGATCCGGCCAGCTTTGTTGAGGTGGAAAAAGGCCAGCTCACCTTCCGCAACGCCGCCGATCTGTACCTCTATCCCAACACGCTGGTAGTGGTAAAAGCCAGCGGTAAAGAGGTGAAAGAGTGGCTGGAATGTTCCGCAGGACAGTTTAATCAGATTGATATTCACAGCAGCAAACCGCAGTCGCTGATCAACTGGGATGGCTTTCGGACCTATAACTTCGACGTGATCGACGGCGTAGACTATCAGATTGATGTGTCACAACCCGCCCGCTACGACGGCGAATGCCAGGCGATCAACCCGCAGGCAGAGCGTATTAAGCATCTGACCTTTAACGGTAAACCTATCGACCCGGACGCTACCTTCCTGGTAGCAACCAATAACTATCGCGCCTACGGCGGTAAGTTTGCCGGTACCGGCGACAACCATATCGCCTTTGCCTCACCGGATGAAAACCGCTCGGTGCTGGCCGCGTGGATAGGGGCCGAGACGAAGCGTGCCGGTGAAATTCACCCGGCGGCGGATAATAACTGGCGTCTGGCACCGATCCACAGTGAGACGAAGCTGGATATTCGTTTTGAAACCTCGCCGTCCGATAAAGCCGCCGCGTTTATCAAAGAAAAAGGACAGTATCCGCTGCAAAAAGTCGCCACCGACGATATCGGTTTTGCGATTTATCAGCTGGATTTGAGTAAGTAATTTTAGTGCCGGATGCGACGCAATAGCGTCTTATCCGGCCTACGCATGAAGCCGACTTGTAGGCCGGATAAGCGCAGCGCCATCCGGCACATCGTTCACCCCGGGATCCGCTGCGCCAAAACCTGCGGTAAATTCATTTCTATCCAGTCCGCCAGTGCGGCGACTTTATCACTCACCTGCTCACCCAACGGCGTCAGACTGTATTCCACGTGCGGCGGTACCACCGGATACGATACCCGGTTGATAAACCCGTCCTGCTCCAGCGCCTGTAAGGATTGCGCCAGCATCTTTTCACTGACACCGCCCATCTTACGGCGCAGATCGCTAAAACGGTGCGTGCCGTCGCGCAGCGCCACCAGAATCAATACCCCCCAACGGCTGGTGACGTGTTTTAACACCTCGCGGGAAGGACACTGCTCAGCAAATAAGTTGCCGTCGCGCAGTTGCTGAGAAAGCGTCGAAGCTGTCATTTTCATACTTACCTTTTTGTGCGTACTTACTAAAAGTAAGTTTAGGTGTTAGCGTGAGTCAACACAAGACAAAAACCTGGAGTTCCTCATGATTGCGATTACCGGCGCCACTGGCCAACTGGGCCAACACGTTATTGAAAACCTGCTGAAAACCGTTCCCGCCAGCCAGATTGTGGCGATTGTGCGTAACCCAGCGAAAGCCGCTGCCCTCAGCCAGCAGGGTATTACCGTCCGCCAGGCGGATTATACCGACGAAGCCGCCTTTACCACCGCGTTGCAAGGCATCGACAAACTGCTGCTGATCTCCTCAAGCGAAGTCGGACAGCGTACCCCACAGCACCGCAACGTGATCAATGCGGCGAAATCTGCACGTGTGAAATTCATCGCCTACACCAGCCTACTGCATGCCGATACCTCCCCGCTGGGGCTGGCAGATGAACACGTGGCAACCGAGAAGATGTTGGCAGAATCCGGCCTCGATTACGCGCTGCTACGTAACGGCTGGTACAGCGAAAACTATCTCGCCAGCGCCCCCGCCGCCCTCGAGCACGGCGTGTTTATTGGTGCCGCCGGAGACGGCAAAATCGCCGCCGCCACCCGCGCGGACTATGCTGCCGCCGCCGCGCGCGTCATCAGTGAAGAAGGCCATGCCGGAAAAATCTACGAGCTGGCGGGCGATGAAGGCTGGACGCTGAGCCAGTTGGCCGCCGAACTGGCTCAACAGAGCGGCAAAAAAGTGGTGTATCAGAACCTTAGCGAGGCCGATTTTGCCGCCGCGCTGAAAGGGTTTGGCCTGCCTGCCGGACTGGCAGAAATGTTGGCCGACTCTGATATCGGTGCCTCAAAAGGCGGGCTGTTTGACGACAGCCATACGCTGAGCACACTGATTAAACGCCCGACCACATCGCTGGCGGAGGGCGTCAGCGGCATCGTATAACTGTTAAAATTTGGTTAATTACGGTGGCATCCCCGCGCATCCTCTCTGATAATGATAAGACGATGTGTGGGGAGAGATAACGTGCAGGGTGTACCTGAGCAGTTTATTGATGAGAAAGACAGCGCCCGTTTTCGCCATCTGGCGCAGATACCGGGCGTTGAGCTGTATCATGCGCATATCTCGCGTTACGCGTTTGAGCCTCATACCCACGAAGCGTTTGGCATTGGCGCGATCGAAGCCGGCGCCGAGCGTTTTCGCTATCGTGGCACCCAGTACGTGGCACCGGCCCATTCCGTCGTGACCATGAATCCCGATGAGCTGCACACCGGCGAGGCTGAAACCGCCGACGGCTGGCGCTACCGGATGATTTATCTCGACCCCTCTCTTCTGCAAGAGGTCACCGGGATCCGCCACTGGTGGTTCCATGATGTGACGCGCCACGATCCCCACCGTTCACGCCAGATCTGTTCGCTGATCCACGGGATGTGGAACACCGAGGATCCGCTGGCACAAAAAGGATTGCTGCTCGATCTGATCGACACCTTCCAGCCACTGGCTCGTCATGCGCCGGTGTCGCGGGAAGGCGCGCATCGCTTTGATCGTGTGCGCGAATATCTGCATGATAACTACATGCACCCGGTTACGCTCGACGAACTGGCTCGCGTGGCTGCGCTCAGCCCCTGGCATTTTCAGCGCCAGTTCAAACTGCACTTTCACGTCACCCCGCATCAGATGCTCATGGCTGTTCGCCTGTGGCGCGCCAAAGATTTTCTCACGCGCGGTATGCCCGCCGCCGACGTTGCTGCGGCAACCGGCCTGACCGACCAGTCGCACCTCACCCGCGCGTTTACCCATCGCTACGGTATTACGCCTGTGCGTTATCAGAAGCAGGTTTATTCGCGCTAATGCGCAATCTCATACAATACAGCGGCGTTTTCCCTGCCTACACTCGGCGCAATGTTCAATGATGTGGATGTCAAAATGATTAGCGGTGTGTTGTACGCCCTGCTGGCGGGGTTGATGTGGGGGCTAATTTTTGTCGGGCCGTTGATCGTGCCGGAATACCCGGCGGTATTACAGTCGATGGGACGCTACCTGGCGCTGGGGCTGATTGCCCTGCCGCTGGCCTGGCTGGGTCGCGGACGTCTGCGTCAGCTATCGCGCAAGGACTGGAGAACCGCGCTGGCTCTGACGATGATGGGCAACCTGATTTATTATGTTTGTCTGGCCAGCGCCATTCAGCGCACCGGTGCGCCGGTCTCGACGATGATCATCGGCACGTTACCGGTAGTGATCCCGGTTTTCGCCAATCTGCTCTATAGCCAGCGTGATGGTAAATTATCCTGGTGGTGTTTGGCCCCGGCGCTGGTGCTGATCGGCATTGGCCTGCTGTGCGTGAATATTTCTGAGTTGAATCAGGGGTTACCTGATTTTAGCGGCTGGCGCTACGGGTCGGGTATCGCTCTGGCACTGGTTTCCGTGGTGTGCTGGGCATGGTATGCGCTGCGTAATGCCCGCTGGCTGCGTGAAAACCCCGATAAGCATCCGATGATGTGGGCCACCGCCCAGGCACTGGTGACGCTGCCCGTTTCTCTGCTCGGTTACATTGCGGCCTGCCTGTGGCTGAACGGGCAAACGCCGGACTTCTCCCTGCCCTTCGGCCCGCGTCCAGGCGTATTTATCGGCCTGATGGTCGCCATTGCGGTGCTATGTTCGTGGGTGGGGGCATTGTGCTGGAACATCGCCAGCCAAAAGCTGCCAACGGTGATCCTCGGGCCGTTGATTGTATTCGAGACGCTGGCGGGACTGCTGTATACCTTTATCTTGCGCCATGAAATGCCGTCGGCGCTGACGATTAGCGGCATCGCGTTATTGGTTATCGGTGTGGTGGTGGCCGTCAGAGCCAAGCCGGAGAAACCGAGCGTCGTCGTGGTTCCACAATCATAATGTGCCGAATGGCGCTGCACTTATCCGGCCTACGCGATAATTCCTTGTAGGCCGGATAAGGCGTTTACGCCGCCATCCGGCGCGACACTTTAAACACCGCAACGGTCTGATTCAGGCGTGCCGCCTGTTCTTCGAGCGCAGCCGCCGCTGACGCGGATTCTTCCACCAGCGAGGCGTTTTGCTGCGTCACGCGATCCATCTCGGCAACGGCCTGACCAACCTGATCGATTCCCCGACTCTGCTCATCAGAGGCCGAAGCAATCTCACCCATGATATCGGTCACGCGGGTGACGGCGCTGACGATCTCCGCCATTGTTTCACCCGCTTCATGCACCAGTGCAGTACCGGCGTTGACCCGATGACCAGAATCATCAATCAGGGCCTTAATCTCTTTCGCCGCCTGCGCGCTGCGCTGCGCCAGAGTGCGCACTTCTCCTGCTACTACCGCAAAACCACGCCCCTGTTCACCGGCCCGTGCGGCTTCTACCGCCGCGTTCAGCGCCAGAATATTGGTCTGGAAGGCAATACCGTCAATAACAGTGGTAATTTGCGCGATTTTGCTGGAACTGGTGGCAATTTCATCCATGGTACGCACCACGCCATCAACCACCGTGCCGCCTTTTTGCGCCGTCTGCGAGGCATTTTTTGCAAGGCTAGTCGCCTGTCGTGCATTATCCGCATTCTGTCTCACGGTAGCGGTGAGCTGTTCCATGCTGGCTGCCGTTTCCTCCAGCGATGCGGCCTGCTGTTCGGTACGCGAGGAGAGATCGTTACTGCCCGCGGCGATTTCACCCGCCCCGGTGTAAATGGTATCGGCCCCGTCACGCACCACGCTAACCGTGTTCGCCAGCGACTGCTGCATATCGCGGACGTTACGTGCCAGCAGCGCCATTTCATTGCTGCCGTCAGCACTGATGCTGTGGGTCAGGTCACCTGCGGCAATATGCCGAATATGTTCCATCACCTCACGCAGTGGCTTCAACAGCACGCGCTGCATGGCTATCCAGCTAACGACAATCACCGTGACCACAATCAGCATGACGGCAGACAGCAACCAGATAATTTTCTGGTAGTCATTCTCGTTATCCTGCACGCCCGCATTGGCCAGCGCGGATTGTGCCGCACGCCATTCCTGATAAACACCCTGCATTGCCGTCTGCTTTTGTTCAGCATTCTGTTTGAACATCTCTTCCAGTTTGCCTTCCGCCAGCAGCGCGTTCATTTTGGCAAGCGTGGTCGAATAAATGCCGTACTGCTCTTCCAGTCGATCAGCCAGATGTTCATCCAGACCCGGCGTTTCCGGCAACGCATAGTATTTATCGTAATGCTCTTTCGCTTCTGCCAGCAGGCGATTTGCCGTGCTTACCAGCTCTGTTAGCTGCCCGCCGTTCACCTCGCTGACCATCGTGCCCTGCAGACGCAGCATGCCCCGGTTGAGCGTGACGCGCGCCTGGTTCAGGCTAATTCACGCATCGGTAAACTCGGCCACGTTCTGGCTGGAAAGCTGAGACACGTTAAAATTTTGCTTATCGTTGTTGAGTGCGCCAATAAAGACGCCTGCGGAGATGAGCTGCATCGCGCCCAGGGAAAGTAACACGGTGATAAGTAAGGTTATCACTTTGATTCGTTTGAACATCTGTTGCCTTTTTATTATGCAGGTATTGTCTGAGGTCTAACTATCGGCAGCCGCGCCCGCTTATTTAATCTTCTGACGCGGCTTTTTTCGCCGTTTTGCGCCTTTTCAATAAGATTCAGCAGGTTAACGGAATAAGAAATTTTCGTGACAGCCATCACAAATCCCGCCACCCCGAAAGGGGTATATCCTTCGCTATAAGTTGCATTTAAAATACATCTTATATTATTGAGAATGAGGTAACGGCTATGTCTTATCGCGATCAACCTTTAGGTGAACTGGCGCTCTCTATTCCTCGCGCTTCGGCACTGTTTCGTAAGTACGATATGGATTACTGCTGCGGCGGTAAGCAAACGCTGGCACGCACTGCCGCACGTAAAGAGCTGGATGTCGAGGCTATCGAAGCCGAACTGGCAAAACTGGCTGAGCAGCCGTTGGAAAAAGACTGGCGCAGCGTGGCACTGGCAGAAATTATCGACCATATCGTCCTTCGTTATCATGACCGCCACCGCGAACAGCTGCCGGAACTGATCCTGCAGGCCACCAAAGTTGAACGCGTGCACGCAGACAAGCCAAACGTACCACGCGGTCTGGCGAAAAACCTGACCATGCTGCATGACGAGCTGTCCAGCCACATGATGAAAGAAGAGCAGATCCTGTTCCCGATGATCAAACAGGGAATGGGTAGCCAGGCGATGGGGCCAATCAGCGTAATGGAAAGCGAGCATGACGACGCCGGTGAGCTGGTCGAAGTGATCAAGCACATCACCCAAAACGTGACGCCGCCGCTGGAAGCCTGCACCACCTGGAAAGCCATGTATAACGGCATTAACGAACTGATCGACGACCTGATGGAACACATCAGTCTGGAAAACAATGTGTTGTTCCCGCGTGCCCTCGCTGGTGAATAAAAAGGGCGCCTGAGAGCGCCCTGATTGATGAAGCATTAGAGCCGCGTCGCGGCTCTTTTTTTATTAACGTACACCTGCCATACGTTTCTTACCGATAAACAACCAGCCCAGCCCCAGCGCAATGAACCACAGCGGCGTGACGATCAGCGCCTGACGGGTATCTTCTTCCAGCGTCAGCAGTACCAGCACGAACACGAAGAACGCCATGCACACCCAGCACATCACCTTGCCCCACGGCATTTTGTAAATCGACTTCTCATGCAGCTGCGGACGCTGTTTGCGGTACACCAGGTACGAGCAAAGAATGATGGTCCAGACAAACATGAACAGAATCGCCGATACGGTGGTGATCATGGTGAACGCACCGATCACGCTCGGATTAACGTACAGCATCACCACACCGCCCAGCAGGCAGATACAGGAGAAGGTTAAGCCTTTCGCCGGAACAGCACGTTTGGACAGCTTGGCGAACGCTTTCGGTGCCACGCCTTCCTGCGCCAGACCGAACAACATACGGCTAGTCGAGAACACACCGCTGTTCGCAGAAGACGCCGCAGACGTCAGAACCACAAAGTTAATCAGGCTCGCCGCCGCCGGTAAGCCGACCAGCACGAACAGTTCGACAAACGGGCTCTTGGTTGGAACCACCGAGCCCCACGGGGTGACGGACATAATCACAATCAGCGCGAACACGTAGAACATGATGATACGGATTGGAATCGAGTTAATCGCACGCGGCAGGGATTTCTCCGGATCTTTGGTTTCCGCCGCTGTCGTCCCGACCAATTCAATACCCACGAACGCAAACACCGCAATCTGGAAGCCCGCAAAGAAGCCGCTCAGGCCTTTCGGGAACCAGCCACCGTCATTCCACAGGTGGGTAAACGATGCCTGAACGCCAGTAGGTGACTGGAAGTGCGTCAGCACCATCACCAGACCAACCACGATCAGGCCGACGATGGCGACAATTTTGATCATCGCAAACCAGAATTCCATCTCACCAAACATTTTCACCGTGGCGAGGTTGAGGACCAGCAGCAGAATGATTACCGCCAGCGATGCCACCCAATCGGATAGCCCAGGGAACCAGAATTGCGCATACGCGGTAATGGCAACGACGTCCGCCATCCCGGTCACGACCCAGCAAAACCAGTAGGTCCAGCCGGTAAAATACCCAGCCCACGGCCCGAGCAGGTCGGAGGCGAAATCACTAAAAGATTTGTATTCGAGATTCGAGAGCAGCAATTCTCCCATTGCACGCATCACGAAAAACAGCATAAAACCGATGATCATATAAACAAAGATGATCGACGGCCCGGCGAGGCTGATGGTTTTCCCGGAGCCCATAAACAGGCCGGTACCGATAGCGCCACCAATGGCAATAAGTTGAATATGTCGGTTTGTGAGATTGCGCCGCAGCGACTGTTCAGACGAAGCCTCTTCGTCGGCAACGACTTTTACCTGATCTACCATGTTTTTTTCTTCCTGTACCTGTCTGTGTTGTTCAGGCTCTACGGCCTTTGGTGTGTCTATGATACGACGATCCCGTTATCAGGACTCATCGATATTAGGTAAGAATTGGCGGGATGAATACTAAGATTTAGATATAATGTTAATTTTATGTTTAAAGTGAGTGTCATATCACTCTGATAGCGCGAATCAGCTCACAAAAATACGCGCAAGCGCGCTATTTGCAAGATAAAATATCGACATCGGTATAACTATAGCTTTTCACGCTATTTTTCTGCTCCCCCCAAGGCTGAGGGGAACAGAAGTCACTGCTTACAGGATTTCAAGCAGCTCAACGTCGAATACCAGCGTGCTGAACGGAGGAATGGACGCACCCGCGCCACGCTCGCCGTAGGCCAGTTCCTGAGGGATAGTCAGCTCCCATTTGGAACCCACCGGCATCAGGGTCAGCGCTTCAATCCAGCCAGGGATAACGCCGTTAACCGGGAATTCAGCCGGTTCACCACGGGCAACGGAGCTGTCGAACACGGTACCGTCGATCAGTTTACCGGTGTAGTGTACGCGTACACGGTCGGTACGTGCCGGGATAGCCCCTTCGCCCTGCGTCAGAACGCGGAACTGCAGACCGGATTCAGTGCTGTTTACACCGTCTTTCTCACGGTTTTCTTCCAGATATTTGACGCCATCAGCAGCCATAGACTGGAAACGCTCACGACGGACCGCATCAGCACGTTCATGGATTTCACGCAGCGCACGGTGCACAACGTCAACCGGCACAGCTGGATGTTTGCCTTCCAGCGCATCAGCGATACCCGCAACCAGCGCTTCAGGCAACAGCCCTTCCAGACCGGATTCGCTCAGCTGCTGTCCTACCTGCAAACCAATGCCGTAGCTTGCTTGCGCTTCGATAGTGTCAAAAGTCGGGGTGGCCATCATATTTCCTTTCATCGGAGGTAAAGTAGCGGGCAGCATAGCAGCCATGCCGCATCCGGTAAAACTTTGTCTCGGGAACAGATGACAAATCGCGAGGAAACATAAACAATAGGAATATCCCGCGTTGACGTCACGAAAGCGGGCATGAAGGCAAATATCATAGAATCAGGCATCTATACTCTATGATTCAGGAACGAGACGCGGAGCAGGAGGAAAGCCATGCCCGGGCGCTTTGAATTAAAACCAACCCTGGCGAAAATCTGGCATGCACCGGACAATTTTCGCATTATGGACCCGCTACCGCCTATGCATCGCCGCGGCATTATTGCTGCCGCTATCGTGCTGGTGATAGGTTTCCTGCTCCCTTCCAACGATACCAGCGATACTCCTGCGGTCACACGTGATGCCCAGTTGGATCTCCAGTCGCAATCGCAGCCACCCACTGAAGCTCAGCTGCAGGCGCAGCTGGTCGCCCCGCAAAACGATCCGGGTCAGATGGCACCGGTCGCACCGGAACCCATCCAGGAAGGCGATCCCGATGCGCAGCCGCAAGCCCAGCAGTCCCAGCCTCAGACGCAGCCTTTTCAGCCCGATAGCGGGATTGACCAACAATGGCGTACCTACCGTGTAGACTCCGGAAAAACGCTCGCCCAGGTGTTCCGTGACCATAATCTTCCACCGACCGATGTGTATGCCATGGCGCAGGTTGAAGGTACCGGAAAACCGCTGAGCAACCTGAAAGACGGTCAGATGATACAAATCAGGCAGAATGCCAATGGCGTGGTCACGGGGTTAACCATCGATACCGGCAACGGCCAGCAGGTGCTGTTTACCCGCCAGCCTAACGGCAGCTTTATTCGCGCACGTTAAATGTACTGATTGCCGGGTGGCGGCTTCGCCTTACCCGGCCTACGGCTCCCGCGATTGTAGGCCTGATAAGCGGTAGTGCCATCAGGCGTTACCGCTTCACCTTATTCACCCACCAAATCCCCGAACAGACCAGCACCAGCGCCACTGCGTATTTCCATTCGAGAATGTTCTCACCAAGAAAAATCGACGACAGCACCGCACCAGAGACCGGGATCAGGAAGTTAAACGGCGCGATCATTCCCACGCGGTTGTATTTGAGCAGAATACTCCACAGTGCGAACGCCACTGAGGAGAGCAGCGTCAGGTAGCCCAGAATCGCCACCGATGCAGAGCCGTGGACGGTAAGTGTTCCGCCAAAAGCGTAGCCACCGATAACCAGAGCCAGACCGCCCATCCCCAGCTGATACCCCGTCATTACCGTCGGGTCAACCGTCTGCGAAATACGTTTTCCGTACAGCGTAGCGGCAGAGAGAATAAAGGCCGCCAATACCACTGAACCGTCTCCTAACAGGGTAAAGCTAAAATCCATCAGCCCACTGTTAAAATTCACCACCATCACGCCAGCAAAGCCCAGAATGCAGCCCAACGCTTTGTTGTAGCTCAGCTTGTCGTTCTGATAGATAAAGTGGGCCAGCAGCACGCTAAAGAACGTTCCGGTGGCGTTCATGATTGAGCCTTTCACACCCGTGGTGAAGGCCAGACCAATATAGAAGAAGATGTATTGCAGCGAGGTTTGCGTCAGCCCCAGCAGCGTAAGCTGACCAAATTGACGCGGACTTAACCTGCCAATGGGTTTGCGCTGCGCCATCGCCAGCAGTAGCAGCAATAACCCCGCAAACAAAAATCGGTATCCGGCAAAAACAATCTTTGACGGAATATCATCGGTGGCAATCTGGAAAATCTCATATCCGCTTTTAATCGCCGGATAGGCGCTCCCCCACAGCAGGCAGCAAAATGCCGCGCTCAGGTAGACCACGTTTTTACGCGCGAACAGAGGTTGGTGCGTTGTGTCCATGCCATCACCACTTTGAAATTGTGTTTTATTTTTATGATTATCGCGAAAAGGATAAAGAATAGCCAGAGCGAAAAACAGGAGGGCAGAAAAGCAAAACGCCGGCACAAGGCCGGCGCTTTTACGCGGTTTTTAGAATAAAAACTTATTCTGCAACTACGTTTACAGTCAGCTTAGCAAACACTTCGCTGTGAACCTGGAAGCTCACTTCGTGCTCGCCAGTGGTACGCAGAACGCCGTTCGGCAGACGAACTTCACTCTTAGCCACTTCAACGCCAGCTGCAGTTACAGCGTCAGCGATGTCGCGAGTACCGATGGAACCGAACAGTTTACCTTCGTCGCCTGCTTTAGACGCGATGGTTACGGTTTCCAGTGCATTGATTTTCTCAGCGCGAGCTTCAGCAGCAGACAGAACGTCAGCCAGTTTGGCTTCCAGTTCAGCGCGACGTGCTTCGAAGAATTCAACGTTTTTCTTGGTAGCAGGAACAGCTTTACCCTGTGGTACCAGGAAGTTACGAGCGTAGCCCGCTTTAACGTTAACCTGATCACCCAGGCTACCCAGGTTTGCTACTTTATCAAGCAGAATAACTTGCATTACCTTATCCTCTTAAAGTCGTTAATAGACAGCGGCCGATTACTGATGACGATCGGTATACGGCAGCAGGGACAGGTAGCGAGCGCGCTTGATGCAGCGAGCCAGCTGACGCTGGTATTTTGCACGAGTACCGGTGATACGGCTCGGGACAATTTTACCGCTTTCGGTAATGTAGTTTTTCAACGTTGCGATGTCTTTGTAATCAATCTCAACAACGCCTTCCGCGGTGAAACGGCAGAACTTGCGACGACGGAAATAACGTGCCATATGGCTAGTCTCCAGAATCTATCAATTCAATCTGCTCGGCATGCAGAACCATTTTGCTCAGGCCGTTCTTTGCCTTGTGGCAAGAAATGAACCCCTGAACAGTTACTGCGCTACCGACCGTTATACTGTGAGTAATGGCCTGGTTTTCGTGTCCGCTAATAATAACGGGCATTTGGCACCACGCCTGCCGGTGGAAACCGGCTTCCTCCTGCACAGAACGATGCTCAAGCACGAACTGGCAATGAGGAATTCCTGATGGGCTGACCTTGCGAAGCGGCGTCCTGCACACTGTGCCAGATAACACCAGACGGTTGGTCATCAGAAATTACTCTTCAGAATCCCCAGCTTCAGCATCATCTGCGGTTTCGTTAGCGAAATCATCGCGACGTTCACGACGCTCGTCTTTCGCTTTAACCATCGGAGATGCTTCGGTAACAGCGTGCTTAGTACGCATTACCATGCTACGGATAACGGCATCGTTGAAGCGGAAGTTTGTTTCCAGCTCATCGATAACTTCCTGCGGCGCTTCAACGTTCAGCAGAACGTAGTGAGCTTTGTGCAGTTTGTTGATCGGGTAAGCCAGCTGACGGCGGCCCCAGTCTTCCAGACGGTGGATCGTGCCTTCTGCTGCAGTGATTGCACCAGTGTAGCGTTCGATCATACCCGGAACCTGTTCGCTCTGGTCAGGATGGACCATAAAAACGATTTCGTAATGACGCATCGAATTGCTCCTTACGGATTATTCAGCCTCCTGTCTGGGTCAGCCGAGGCCCATGGAGGCAAGGAACGTGTTAAAGGTCGGCTGAAAAATGACGCGTCATAATACTGGCGGTAGCAGGTAAACTCAAGGTGATTGTATGAATATTTATCAAACCGTCATTAATACATATCCACCAGCATTTTGACACTGATGCAAATCGAGACAATCACAATCATCGGTCGGATGACTTTCTTCCCACGCGTCAGCACCACCGAGGCTCCAAGACGCGCACCGAGAGATTGCCCAACGAACATCACCAGTCCCAGCGACCAGATCATTTTACCGCCGAAAATGAAGAACAGAATCGAGGCGATGTTCGACGCCAGGTTAATAAAGTTGGAGTGAATTTGCGCCTTATCGATGCCGTATCCCCATAACGTGATATAGCAGAGCGTATACAAGGAACCGGCCCCTGCGCCGAGAAAACCGTCATAAAAACCTACGCACCCACCGCCGATAAGTGAAAAGAGAAACAGCGATACCTGCTGCTTTCTTTTTGGTTCGCTCAGGTTAGGGGCAAAAATAAAGTAGATGGCGACGGTAATTATCAGCACCGGCAGCAGCTTTTTTAGCAGGTCCGGCTCAATGAACTGAATCAGTGTGGTACCCAGCGCGGAACCGATAAAGGCAGATAAGAACACATACTTGTGTTCCTGCACGTTGATATGCCCCCGGCGCAAAAAGTAAATCCCAGAGGTGAGTGAACTACCCAGAGCCTGAATTTTATTGGTCGCCAGCGCATTGGCCGGCGGTAAACCGGAGATCAACAATGCGCCAATTGAAAGAAACCCACCGCCCCCTGAAACCACATTAATAAAACCCGCCACCAGCGCAACCATAAACATAATCACGAAGTAGCTGAAATCCATGAATGAAGTATCCATAAGTTTTTGCCTTATAATCATGAAGTTATATTCTTTTTCAGCTCACTATAAACGGCGTACCCTTCCGGTTAAATTGACCATTTGGTAAGAGCTTATGCCGGGGAAACAGGAATTTTTTAACCGTAGCGGAAGGCATCAGTTGATTGTTAATTAAAGAAAAGACGGCTATGCGGTAATTTTTTGAACAACTGCATCAGAAATGGTCGCTATCGACTCTGTCGGTTGTGGTTAAAATTAAATCAGAAGTTATCCACTCACAGGAGAGCGCTAACCAGAGACCGCGATCGAGGAGGTACCTATGCGAACCCGTGTGTTGACCCTTTTGGCCGTGCTATTGCTCAGTGCAAATGCAATGGCAGCCATTGAAATTACCCACCGTCAGGCCAGGAATATGGATGATGTGCAGAGCTTAGGCGTGATTTACATAAACCATAACTTCGCCACTGAAAGTGAAGCAAATCAGGCCCTGAATGAAGAAACAGATGCGCAAGGCGCCACCTACTACCACGTGATCCTCACCAGGGAACCCGGAAGTAACGGAAATATGCACGCCAGCGCGGATATTTATCGCTAGCTACCCAGAAATAACCAACGAGAACATTGCCACAGTTTGACTTGCCCCCTTGATTGGGGGCTTTTTTTTGCAGTAAAACGCCGCCGAAGCCAGACCGATAACATCCCCTTAAAGATTTAGCTCCGGGGCATTTTTCTTACTTCTGCCCGTAATAGGCGTTCGGACCGTGCTTACGCATGAAGTGTTTATTCATCAGGTAATCGTCGATGGGGTTAAGCCCGGGGTTAATGCCGCGCGCAATCCACGCCATCTTTGCCACCTCCTCCATCACCACCGCATTATGCACCGCATCCTCGGCATCTTTGCCCCAGGCAAACGGGCCATGCTGATAGACCACAATGCCCGGCGTATGTAACGGCTCAACGTCGGCTAGCGTTTCTATGATCACCTTTCCTGTGTTCAGCTCATATTCGCCCTGCACTTCTTCTGCCGTTAATGCCCTGGTGCAGGGAATATCGCCAAAAAAGTAATCCGCATGGGTGGTTCCCAGCGCCGGGATCGCCTGCCCCGCCTGCGCCCATGCTGTGGCGTGGGTAGAGTGGGTATGCACTACGCCGCCAAGCGATGGATAACGCTGATACAGCGCCAGATGAGTCGCGGTATCAGAGGAAGGGCGATAGCCACCCTCCACCACGTTCCCTGACATATCCACCACCACCATATCGTCTACTGTCATATGCGTATAGGCGACACCGCTGGGCTTGATTACCACCTGCCCGCGTTCACGGTCGATAGCGCTGACGTTGCCCCAGGTAAAGGTCACGAGGCCATAGCGCGGCAGATCCATATTGGCTTCGAACACCTGCTGTTTGAGTTTTTGCATTACGCCGCCTCCACCAGACCTACGTTTGCCATACGCGCTTTCACCCAATCACGCGCTTTCGCTACTTCAGTCGCAGGGTCATCTGACGTTTCACTCCACATCTCAATCAGGTATGGCCCGCAATAGCCGCTTTGCTTGAGTGTTTCGAAACAGCGTTCAAAATCGACAACGCCTTCACCAAACGGTACGTTCTTGAATACGCCAGGTTTAGTGTCTTTCACATGTACGGCGACGATGTGTCCGATTCCGGCCTGTAGCTCCATCTGCACGTCGTTATCCCACGCCGACAGGTTGCCGATGTCTGGGTAGAGCTGGAACCACGGGTTATTCAGATAGTGCGCATAGCCCAGCGCCTTGCTGATCGAGTTCATCAATGGGTAATCCATGATTTCCATCGCCAGCGTCACCTGTGCGCGGCTCGCCATCTCAACGCTCTCTTTCAGCCCGTCGCGAAAACGCCGACGCGTCTCGTTGTTGGCTTCTTGATAGTAAACGTCATAGCCCGCCAGTTGGATGACTCGAATGCCGACGTCCTGGGCGAAGTGGATCGCTTTACGCATGATCTCCAGCCCCTGCGCACGTACCACGTCATCTTCACTGCCGAGCGGGAAGCGACGATGGGCGCTCAGGCACATCGACGGTACCCGCACACCGGTTTCGGCAACGGCGTTAACCAGCGCCAGACGCTGCTCACGGCTCCAGTCGAGACGAGCCAGGCGAGCGTCGGTTTCATCTACTGACATCTCAACGAAGTCAAAACCCAGCGTTTTCGCAAGCTGTAGCCGCTCCATCCAGCACTCTCCGGCGGGGAGTGCTTTCTCGTAGATGCCGAGCGGAATTTGTTTCGACAGCATAATTGCTCCTTAGCCCCACAGCTGGGCAATAGAGCGTTTAAACTGACGCGCGGCTTCAACCGGGGAAGCGGCATCGCGAATGCTGCGACCCGCGATAAAGACGTGAATCGGGATGCCTTTGAACAGCGGCAGATCTTCCAGCGCCAGGCCACCGGTCACCGTGACCTTAAAGCCCATATCAGACAGACGTTTGATCGCGCTGATATCCGCGTCACCCCACGCCACACCAGCGGCCTGCGCATCACGGCTGCGGTGATACACCACCTGTTGAATGCCCGCTTCACGCCACTCCTGCGCTTGCTCCCAGGTCCAGTAGCCGGTCAGTTCAATCTGCACGTCGCCATTGAACTCTTTCGCCACGTCCAGCGCACCTTTGGTGGTATTGATATCTGCACAGCAGATAACTGTCACCCAATCCGCGTTGGCTTCAAAACACATGCGGGAGAGAATTTTTCCCGCGTCGGCGATTTTGGCGTCTGCCAGCACGATTTTATGCGGATACAGCGCTTTCAGGTCGCGAACCGCACGCACGCCTTCGGCAACGCAAAGAATGGTACCCACTTCAATAATGTCTACTTCATCGGCAATCAAGCGTGTCGTTTCATACGCGGAAGACATGGATTGGTTATCCAGCGCAACCTGCAACATAGGTAATGACATTTTGGTGTTCCTTTTAAACAGCCGCCGCGGTGGCGTTATCAATTAAATCCAGCACTTCCTGCGCGGTGCGGCAGGCACGTAAACGGTCGAAGTTAGCTTCATCGTCAAACAGGTTAACGATCTGCATGATGCCCACTTCTTGATGGGTGTTGGCGTCAACCGCCGCCATCGTTATCAGGATATCGACAGGGTCGTTATCTTCATGGTTGAAGACCAGCGGCGTTTTCAGGGTCACCAGCGCAAAACCGGTTTTCTTCACACCTTCTTCTGGGCGCCCGTGCGGCATCGCCAGACCCGGCGCTATCACAAAATAGGGACCATGTTGGGCAACGCCATCCAGAATGGCCTGGTAGTAGCGCGGCTCAACCACATCAGCCTTAACCAGCAGATCAACGCCCAGCTTGACCGCCTCCTGCCAGGTGCTGGCCTCGGCCTGTAACAGGATCGCGTTATTGTCCGCCAATGAATCTCGTAATTTCATATGGCGTCCTTACTTCACATCTTGTGGGAAATGCGCGTTGATCACTTCCAGCAGCTTTGGACCAAAGTCAGCGGGCGACAGCATGTTACGTACACCCACCACGTATTTATTGCCGGTAACGGTAATCTCACCGGCGATGTGGGTGGAGGCGATGATGATATCCGCGCCGCTCAATTCGCTTTTGTATTCCCCCACCGCGCAGCTGTTCACCGTGTGGTCGATATTTGACTGGGTTAAAAACTGGTCCACTTTCATTTTCATAATCATGGAGCTGCCTTGCCCATTACCACATACAGCCAGAATACGTACGGTCATAATCGGAACTCCTTATTAAGCAGACTGTTCTGCCAGTTGTTTTTCTGCGTCTTCCTCAGCGCGCAATGAGCGTCCTGCGAAAAACATATAAGCCAGTGCAATCACAATAATGACGGCCATAAATATCAGCCCTATGGAGGCGAAGCCCTGCATCATCGGCGGTGCCAGAATTGACCAGTCCGCCATGCCCATCCAGGCGCTCATACCGGTGAGTTTCACCGCCCAAACGCAGCCGAAGATTTCAATCATTCCCATCACCAGGCAAATCTTGAGCGCAGCACGCCAGCCGCCAAAGTGATTAGCAAACACGCCGATAGTGGCGTTAGAGAAGAACATCGGGATAAAGCCCGGAATGATCAGAATGGAGGAACCTACGCCGACAAGGATGCCGACGGCGATCAGCTGACCGATAGTGCCCCACATAAAGCCCCAGACCACAGCATTCGGCGCGAAGCTATAAATGGCCGCACAGTCGATGGCCAGTACCGCCCCAGGGATCAGGCGTTGGGAGATACCGTTAAAGGCCTCAGAGAGTTCGGCGACAAACATGCGCACGCCCTGAGTAATAATGAAAATAGCCACCGCAAACGAGAAGCCGGTTTGCAGGATATAGACCGTCCAGTGGGTTTTCCCCGCCATCGCCTGCACCACATCGATACCGAAAGAGAGCAGGATCGCACCGAAGAAAATGGTCATCACAATCGCTGTCGAGACGATATTGTCGTGGAAGATATTCAGCCAGCCTGGCAGCTTGAGGTCTTCAACGCTTTCCTCTTTTTTGCCCAGATACGGTGCGATTTTATAAGCAATCCACGACGCAAACTGCTGCTGGTGCCCGATAGAGAAGCCGCAGCCATCAGTCACTTCCTGCGTCGGCTTGTACATCATGTTTGAAGTGATGCCCCAGTAAAGCGACACCAGCACCGCAGTGCAGATAATGGTGGTCCACATGGAATAGCCGAAGATATAGAACGAGACCGCAATCAATCCCGCCTGCTGAAACATGATGTGCCCGGTCAGCATGATGGTGCGAATCCCGGTAATCCGTCGTAGCAACACGTAACAGATATTCAGCGCCAGCGCTAACAGCACCGCATAGCCCACCCAGCTATAAGCATCGCCCATACGTTCGATGGTTGCCATCATTGAGGCGTAGGTATCGGAAATCGCCCCGTTGATGCCATAAACCTCAGACATCTTCGCCACTACCGGTTTGAACGTGCTGGTGAGAATGCCGGACCCGGCCTGCAGCAGCATAAAGCCGATGATCGTTTTGATAGTGCCCTTGATGATAACGCTGACACTTTTACGCAGCAGGATGTAACCGAGGCAGGTCACAATACCCAACAGCAGCGGGGCGTTGGTCATGACCTGATTAAAGAACACGGTAAAGATGTTGTAGAGGATCTCCATAACGATCTCCAGTAGACGAAGTTGCTGAACATTCATTACAGATGCCCAGGATATTGTGCCCTCACTTTAGTTTTCAAAAGTAATCACATCAAGATTGAATTTGATTAAATGTGATGCAGTACGCAAATTATTCACTTACGAATGAAATGGTTTTTCCCACATTCAATCAAATGAAAATAAAATCAATAAAAACAATTAAATATGATTATTAATTAATGAAGATGCACTTTATCTTATTGCAATATTTATCGAGAACGTCTCTTTTCGTTGAAAAAACACGCATTGCCATTTTGATAAAATGGTGTCAGGATTAATCAAAACAAGTCACAATTTGATTCAACTTGAACAAACATGAAGGTAAATGCGATGAGTAAAGTAAAAAGTATCACGCGTGAATCATGGATCCTGAGCACATTCCCGGAGTGGGGCAGCTGGCTAAACGAAGAGATCGAACAAGAACAGGTTGCACCAGGTACCTTTGCGATGTGGTGGCTGGGCTGTACCGGAATTTGGCTGAAATCGGAAGGCGGGACTAACGTCTGCGTTGATTTTTGGTGCGGAACAGGCAAGCAGAGCCACGGTAATCCACTGATGAAAACGGGCCATCAGATGCAGCGTATGGCAGGCGTGAAGAAACTCCAGCCAAACCTGCGCACCACGCCGTTTGTTCTCGATCCTTTCGCCATTCGCCAGATCGATGCCGTTCTCGCCACGCACGATCATAACGACCATATCGACGTGAACGTTGCTGCCGCCGTCATGCAGAACTGTGCCGACGATGTGCCGTTTATCGGACCACAAACCTGTGTGGATCTGTGGGTGGGTTGGGGCGTGCCAAAAGAACGCTGCATCGTGGTGAAGCCAGGCGACGTCGTTAAAGTAAAAGATATTGAAATTCATGCGCTCGACGCGTTTGATCGTACGGCATTGATCACCTTGCCTGCGGATCAAAAAGCGGCAGGTATCCTGCCTGACGGCATGGATGCACGTGCGGTTAACTACCTGTTCAAAACGCCGGGCGGTACGCTATATCACAGCGGTGATTCTCACTACTCCAACTATTATGCAAAGCACGGCAACGAGCATCACATCGACGTCGCACTGGGCTCCTACGGTGAGAACCCGCGCGGTATCACCGACAAAATGACCAGTTCCGATATGCTGCGTATGGCAGAAGCGCTGAACACCCAGGTGGTTATCCCCTTCCACCATGATATCTGGTCAAACTTCCAGGCCGATCCACAGGAGATCCGTGTTCTTTGGGAGATGAAAAAAGACCGGCTGAAGTATGGCTTCAAACCGTTTATCTGGCAGGTTGGCGGCAAATTCACCTGGCCGCTGGACAAAGATAATTTTGAGTATCACTACCCGCGCGGCTTTGAAGACTGCTTTACCATTGAACCGGATTTACCGTTTAAATCCTTCCTGTGATTGCAGTTAAAATGCCGGGTCTTCCCGGCATTTTTACCCATTTATCTTAGTATTTTCAGGCTATTTCAAATATCATCTTTTCAAATCAATTTGTATCGGAATAGCTCATGACTGAAGCACAAAGACATCAAATATTGCTGGATATGCTGGCGCAATTGGGCTTTGTTACCGTTGAGAACGTGATTGAACGTTTGGGAATCTCACCCGCCACAGCGCGCCGGGATATCAATAAACTCGACGAAAGCGGCAAGCTCAAGAAAGTCCGTAACGGTGCAGAAGCCATTACCCAGCAGCGCCCGCGCTGGACCCCAATGAATCTGCATCAGGCGCAAAACCACGACGAAAAAGTGCGGATTGCCAAAGCCGCTTCCCAGTTAGTGAACGCGGGTGAAAGTGTCGTGATCAACTGTGGATCAACGGCGTTCCTGCTTGGCCGCGAAATGTGTGGCAAACCGGTGCAAATCATCACCAACTACCTGCCGCTGGCGAATTTTCTGATCGACCAGGAGCATGAAAGCGTGATCATCATGGGGGGACAGTACAACAAAAGTCAGTCCATCACGCTGAGCCCACAAGGCAGCGAAAATAGCCTTTATGCCGGACACTGGATGTTTACCAGCGGTAAAGGACTGACCGCTGACGGACTGTATAAAACCGATATGCTCACCGCGATGGCTGAACAAAAGATGCTTAACGTGGTCGGCAAACTGGTGGTGCTGGTTGATAGCAGCAAGGTCGGTGAGCGCGCGGGCATGCTGTTCAGCCGTGCCGATCAAATCGACATGCTGATTACCGGCAAAAATGCGAACCCTGAGATCCTGCAACAGCTGGAAGCACAGGGCGTGACTATTCTGCGCGTTTAGAGGTGTTGGCGGAAAAACGCGACTGTCGCCGCCAGCGCTTCTGGCGTGATGCGATGCCGTACGCCTGCTTCCCACAGGCAGGTCAGCGAGTTGTCCAGACCAGCCTGGATTAGCGCCTGTTGTAAGCGGAAGGTTTCCACTGCCGGCACCACGTCGTCATCCTGGCCATGCCACAACAGCAGCGGTCTGTCGGCAAGGCGCTCCAGTTGATGCGTTACCTCCCAGTCAGCCAGTGGCGCGACAATCGCATCAAATTCCGCCTGCTGCTCCGTCGTCTGTACCAATACTGGCGGAAAAAGCGTATGGGCAAGTCGGGTAAAATAGCCCGATCCCATCAGGCAGGCTGCACATTTCACCTCGGGATGGCGCGCCATAATGCCCAGCGTTGTCATGCCCCCCATAGATGCCCCTGCCACGGCAAGACGTTCATCCAACAGCCAATTTTCAGCCACCAGCGCCGCACGTAACGCCTTAAATTCCTGCATGTTTTGCTGCAATATCTGCCAGAAGCGGTGCATTCTTTCCTGCGCATTACCGTGGAAGCGCGTGCCATGATCGGGCGCATCGGGCATGATGACCCGAAACCCGGCCTGTGCCAGTGCAACGGCAAAATAGCTGTAGACCAGACTGGAAGAGGTAAACCCGTGATAGACGATAACGCAGGGGAGTGAAAGGTCGTGTTTATTCGTGGGAAATGCGTGCAGGACAGGGATCCCCGCCAACTGTCGTGTTTCAATTTCTATCATATGTCGCCTCTTTTTTTCTGGTATGCCATGGCGAAATACTTAACGCAAGTGAATGTGTGCGGCAATGATTCATAATGTTGAGAACTGGGTTACGCTTTCGCAACATTTTCATTCGAAAATCGCGTGAGAGATAACAATTCGGGAACATTCCCCCTAAAGGGAAATTAATAAGGCACTACACTATGGCTATCAGGAAACGAGATAGAGTTATGCGTCGGTTTGCCTCTTTGATGCTGGTGATGTTGTTAAGCGCCTGTAGCGTGCTGCAGGGCACGCCACAACCGGCACCGCCCGTCGCCGATCACCCACAAGAAATCCGCCGTGACCAGAGTAATGGGTTACAGCGATTGGGGGTTGTGAGCGCGTTGGTAAGAGGTTCTCCAGATGATGCGCTGGCAGAGATCCGCGCCAAAGCCGCTGCGGCTAAAGCTGATTATTACGTTGTCTTATTAGTCGATGAGACCATCGTAACAGGCCAATGGTATTCACAAGCCATTTTGTATCGTAAATAACATTGGGTTGAAATTTAGTCAGTTTTACATTGCTTTGCGCCCCTATGCGTTTTCCTGTGCACAATAAACCAACAGCAGGGAGCTGGAGGTTTATTCTCGCGATGGAATGCCCTGCCACGTGTAGGGGTACGAATAATGGAGCTGACGATGAAACAATCACTAGCCTTATCCTCACTGCTGCTTTCTGCTGGAATGGTGGATACCACGGCACAGTCTGCCGAGTTCGCCAGCGCTGACTGCGTAACGGGTCTCAACGAAATTGGCCAGATATCTGTCAGTAACATTGCGGGAAATCCGCAGGATGTGGAGCGTGTTGTGGCGTTAAAAGCGGATGAGCAAGGTGCCTCATGGTACCGGATTATTCAGATGTACGAAGAACAGCAGCCCGATAACTGGCGCGTACAGGCCATACTTTATGCATAACAGATTGCCGGATGGCGTAAACTTATCCTGGCTACAACGAACGTAGGCAGGATAAGACGCGCCAGCGTCGCCATCAGGCATATTATTACCGTAATCCCCCCGTTGCCCGCAGTAGCAAATCATTCTGTACCTGTTCAGACAACTTCATCCCGCCGCGCGTATCCAGCATCATCTGACACCAGGCCTGCGCCACGGGCGGAGACGCATAACGCAACATCTGCGTCCCGCAGCCGAGCAGGAACAGCTGCTGGGTAATTTCCCGTCCCAGCGCTTCACTGGGTTTGTGTAAATGCGGCTGTAGCTTACGCACCATTCGATCGTAATGCCTGTCTTGCCCTTTGACCTCAGCAAAGGCCTCGCTGAGCATGTCGACCATACCAGGTTTTTTCGCCAACACCCGCAGCACATCAAGGCACATGATGTTGCCAGACCCTTCCCAGATGCTGTTGACCGGCATTTCACGGTATAAACGCGGCAGCTCACTCTCTTCGCAATAGCCTGCACCGCCGAGCACCTCCATGGCCTCTGCAACAAATGGCATACCGCCTTTGCAGATGGAAAACTTGGCTGCCGGGGTGAACAACCGGGCCCACAACGCTTCTTTCGCATCCGTTCGACGATCCCAGGCCCGCGCCAGGCGAAACAGTAGCGCGGTTTGACCTTCCAGTTGAAGCGCCATGCGGCTTAATACCTGTCTCATCATCGGTTGCTCAATCAACGGCTTGCTAAATACCTGGCGTTGATGCGCATGATAAATGGCGACAGAAAAAGCGCGTCGCATCATACTGTGGCTCCCCAGCGCACAGTCAAAACGCGTCATGCCGCCCATTTTCAGAATATGGCGAATACCTTCACCTTCTTCTCCCAGCAGCCAGCCCATCGCGTCCTGAAATTCAACCTCACAGCTGGCATTAGAGCGATTGCCTAGCTTATCTTTCAGGCGCTCAAGACGGATGGAGTTACGCTGGCCATCAGGTAAAAATCGCGGCACAAAAAAGCAGGATAAGCCGCCCCTGGCCTGCGCCAGCACCAGATGGGCGTCACTTTGCGGTACCGAGAAGAACCATTTATGCCCCACCAGCCGATACGCGCCATCCGCCAGCCGTTCTGCCTGAGTGGTATTGCTCAGCACATCCGAGCCACCCTGCTTTTCCGTCATCCCCATACCAATCAGCAGGCCGCGTTTTTGCCCGCCGGGCAGAAGATGAGAATCGTAGCGATCGCTACGCAGCGGCGTCAGCCAGTCATGAAATTGCGAAGGTAGCATCTGGAGTAACAACGGCGTAGCGGCAAAGGTCATGGTCACCGGGCATAAGGTTCCCGCTTCCACTTGTGCATGCAGCATAAAACGTGCAGCTCGGGCAACAAACGTTCCCTGCCGCGCATCCTCCTCCCAGGCAAGATTATGCACGCGGTTGGCGCACAATCCCTGCATCAGTAAATGCCAGGCGGGATGAAAGCGCACATCATCCAACCGCTGCCCCTGCGGATCGTATCGCAGCAATTCAGGCGGATACGCGTTAGCCAACCTACCCAGTTCAAGCGATTCTGCGGTGCCTAATTGCTGACCAATACTGGCAAGGAGATCGCTGTCCCAGGCAGCGCCTTCGCGGTTGACTGCTTCACACAGTGCTCCATCCGACAGGTATAAGTTGCTGTTATTGAGTGGTACAGGTTGGTTAAAAACGGTATGCGTTTGCCAGTGCATTGTGTCTCCCTCCATCAATGGCCATCGCCTTAAGTATGGTCAGAACCACACTCTCTGCGAAGGAGGGAGATCACAAAAGTACGTTTAGCCAGCAATGTAATGAGGAATAAAACGAGAAGTATCTTTCGTAATCAACGTATTGTCTTCACGGATCCCCATGCCGCAGGCTTCATCGTCGACGATCCAACTACCAATCAGCGTGTAGCTATCGCCAAAACGCGGCAGCGGCTGAAACGCCTGATAGATCATCGGTTCTTCTGCGTAGTCGCCATCAGCATGTTCAACAATCTGCTGCTGACCATTAAAAATGGTGACGTTGCCCCCCTCACGGGAAAATATCGGTTTGCGTACATAGCTTTCGCCGGGTGCAATTTTTGACGTTTCACCTTCGAACCAGGCTGGCAGGAGGTTTGGATGGTTGGGGAAGTATCGCCACAGCAGAGGCATCAACCCTTTGTTACTGAGCACGCTCTTCCACAGTGGTTCGACCCACTGTTCCCGGCGATGACGTAGCAACGGACCGTTATCGTCACGCATCATCCACTCCAGAGGATAGAGCTTAAAGGCGCGACGAATGACGTTGTCATCAAGATCCGTCAGCACACCGCCGACGCCAAGCCCCAGATCCTCAACATAAATAAACCGCGACGCTTGACCTGCCTGCTGCGCACAATCCTGCAAATACAGCACGGTGGTGCGATCTTCGTCGGAATCTTCGCAGCAGCAGAAGTAAAACGGCTCCGGACTGTAAAGCTCACTAAAACGGGCGATCAGACGTTCCTGGATAGCGTTGTACTGGTCGGTGTCACGCGGGATCGCCCCACTGCGGCGAGCATCTTCCAGCCATAGCCACTGGAAATACGCCGACTCGTACAACGACGTTGGTGTATCAGCGTTGTATTCCAGCAGCTTGACCGGCGCATTGTTGCCACACCAGACAAAATCCATTCGCCCATACAGCGAAGGATCGCGATTGCGCCAGCTCTCAGCAATAACATCCCAGTACAGTGGGGGAATGGCCAATTGCTGAAGAATCTGCTCGTCCTTAACTGCTCGCTCAACGACGTCCAGACACATTTGATGCAACTCAGCAGTAGGCTTTTCGATCTGCTCTTCAATTTGCCGTAGCGTAAAGCGATAAGCCCGGCTTTCATCCCAGTAGATTTCGTTGTCGATAATGTGAAAATCAAAACCATGATCGTAGGCGATCTGGTCCAGATCCTGGCGAACAGGAATATCATGTCGTAACATCGTTATCCTCCCCAGTGCCCGCGCGCGCTGGACGAACGCCCGTAACCCCCGCGAGAAACCGTCGAGACTTTCTTCGTCGTGTAGGCATGCGTCGTGGCGGTATCGTTTTTTCCGCTACCGGAACGCCAGGCATAGTCGCCTGAGGTCGTACGCCAGACGGGGCGGGAAACGTATGATGAGCCGCCACTGCTGTAAACATACTGCTCGTCACGATCTTTGCGAATCACCCGACTGAGCAAAAACCCGGTAAACACCGGCACCCAGCTCTGATCGGTGCTATCGAGGTAGCAATCGCCAAACTGGGTCTGACAACTCGCCTTACTTAATTGCGTTGGCACTTTGCCATAGAACTCTGTCTTGGCATTGTTCCAGCCGTCCGCACACACGGTAGCGGTATTACCGTCATCAATACATTCGCTCACCATGGAGTAAAACCGGCCGTCGCCGTCGTTGTCCGAGCCTGTATCATCCCCGCATCCCTTGAGGATAAAAAATGCTGCGCCGCCCATAATCGCCAGCGTCAGATACTTTCCACTGTAGCGACTGCGTTTTTTCTCAAAGGGATTCACCGGGCGATTCATTCGGGCGATCGCCGAATGACCTGTTCCCAATTTCTTTTGTCCGGATTTACGTTTTCTAGCCATGATCGTCCATTACCATGTCATACAGGCGGCATTAAAAATCCCGCCAGCCAGCGCAGCGGTTCCCATAAACAGTCCCGCAGCGGTATTGTGGTTAATAATTTTTTCACTCAATGCTGGCATATATAAGCGTACACCACCGTAGATAATAAGCTGTATCACCAACGCAATACCGCCCCAGGCAAAATAATCAGGAATACTGACCGCATTGATTGCTGCGCTGGATAAAGGAATAACATAGCCCAGCAGCGTGCCGCTAAATGCCAGAGAGGCTGCCGTATTATTATTTTTAATCAACTGCCATTCATTGTGCGGTGTTATCTTTGAATAGATAATAAGAAAAATTATCACCATGGCCGCACCAATAAAAAAATAGGCACAAAAGGCCAGTAATGATTCCAGGATATGCATTGTTTTCGTCCCTGACGTTAACCAATAATATTAAGAGATGTTAATGGGATATCGACACCCAGCGCCCGTGAGAATATCCACTCTGGCTCGCCTTGCTCATTAAACGACTCTTCGCCGTTCAACAGCAGATATTCCCAGGTATCTGCTGTTACCTGTCGTTGGTAGCCCATGGTAAAGTTATGCACTTCCCACTTTGCATGCTGCTGATTCTCGACTTTTTCCAGCATGTAGACTGGCTCAATATTCCCCGGTTCTTCGTCATTAAAAAAACGCTGCCAGTGCTGACCCTGCCAGAAAAGCGCTGGCATGCCGATCTCTGCCGGGCTAATGGCGGACTGCCAGTGTTTTTTCTGAGTTAAGCCATAGCTTTCTTCATACACAAACAGTTTGATATCGTCGATATCATCCATATCTGACCCGCCGGTAGTATTGATTTGCAGAAATTCCTCGCCCGAGGTGTAGTAGCGGAAAATCTGGCTTCCACCGCCCAAATTAATATGGCTGATTGCCGCAACGGTATACTCCTCGCCGGGCAAAACCACCAACAAATCCTCTTCTAACAGGCGAAACGCCAGTGTGTCGAGCGTAAACCCTGCGCTCAAATGTAGGCCCAATGGGCCACGAACAGGCGTAGCGGCCTCTGCAGTGCCAAATATACGCTGTAAAAAAGTCGACATCGTTATCCCTTACTAACCTGCCAGCTAGCAATCTTTGCGGGCAGGCTTTGCCGTATAATTACTCGCCTTGCTGGCGTTGTAGTCGCGCCAGCACATCCTGGGCAGAACTTTTGTTGGCAGCGCCAATGCCGACTTCAGCCAGTTTCTCGTCCAGATCACGTCCGTCAGCCACTTTCTCCAGCTGTGTTGCCGCATCCAGCCGGGCCTGTCGCTCTGCCTGACGTGTTTGCAGACGTTTAAGTGACTCTGCTGCCGTCGATACGCTGGAAGAAGCCCCGACTGTAGATGTTGTCACGGCCTGTTGAGCGCGCTGCATCGCTTCCGTTGCCTTAACCACCTCAAGCTGCTGTTCAAACTGAGCAATCCGCTGACCCGTTGCGGTAACGGCCTTTTCAACGCCATCACGTGAGATTTCTAAGTTAGTAAGCACTTGCTGTTCAGCCGCAATCACGTTCTCCAGACGCGCGATCTCTTCGGCGACTTCGTTAATTAACGACGGATTGACGTTTTTACTTAGCGCTTCCAGCGCCCGCGCTTCAAGAGTGGACTGACGTTCGCGCAGATCTTTCAGTTTGTCATTGCTCAGTTTCACGCGTGCCAACAGGTCAACTCGCGATTTCCCGGCTTTTTCCAGTTCATTTCTTGCGTCACGAATGTGTTGCTCCAGCATTCTGACGCCCTGTGCTTCTTCGATTGACTCTTCTGCCTGAGAAAGCACAGATTTGCCGAGGGTAAACAGGCTTTTCAAGATTCCCATCAACAGCGTTCCTTGTTATTCGTGAGTATATTCTTCAGTGATTTCCGCCAGATCTAGCGCGTTATCCACGAGCGTTGTCATTTCAAGCACCACGTCCTCTAATGTGGAGTTCAGCGACAGCGCACCAAATGCGACGTAGTATTCATCCTGCCGCACACGAGAAATGCCTACAGACGACAGTGGAAGCAGCTTTTGATTGCGTAATAAGAAAAGATTAAATGCGTCCTGATGCTGAATATTATTCACTGGGCAAATAACAGTTTCGATAATCATCTGGCGGGAGGTAAATAGAATACTGAGAAGTAAGTCTCCATAATCATTCATTTTAATAATCAATGACTGCTCATTACTTATAATATCTATATTTAAACCATGAAAATTAGTGAGCGCTTTAGTCAGCACCTGCGGGGTCCATGCCATATATAAATCCTGTATGTTATACTTAAATAAATATAAAAATATTTTCCTTCTCTTATTAGAATATCAGTTTTAGATAAAAAAAAACCATCCGAAATTGGATGGCTTTTTCTGAAAATTAACGTTTATCCACGCTGGCGGACGGCCTCAAACAGGCAAATCCCCGTCGCAACAGAAACGTTAAGCGATGAAACGCTCCCCGCCATCGGAATACTGATCAGCTCATCACAATGTTCGCGGGTCAGACGACGCATACCTTCGCCTTCTGCGCCCATCACCAATGCCAGACGACCGGTCATTTTGCTCTGGAACAGAGTATGGTCCGCTTCACCGGCGGTTCCGACGATCCAGATATTCTCTTCCTGCAGCATACGCATGGTACGTGCCAGATTGGTCACGCGGATCAGCGGTACGTTTTCAGCAGCACCGCAGGCTACTTTTTTCGCCGTGGCATTCAGCAGCGCAGAACGATCTTTCGGTACGATAACCGCGTGCACACCGGCAGCGTCTGCGCTACGCAAGCAAGCACCAAGGTTGTGCGGATCGGTGACACCATCGAGGATCAAAAAAAACGGTTGATCAAGTGAGGCAATCAGATCCGGCAGATCGTTCTCCTGATACTGACGACCCGGTTTCACGCGGGCAATGATTCCCTGATGAACTGCACCCTCACTTTTCTCATCCAGGAACTGGCGATTCGCCAACTGGATGACAACACCCTGGGCTTCCAGGGCATGGATCAGCGGCAGCAGGCGTTTGTCTTCACGCCCTTTGAGAATAAAGACCTCCTGAAAGCGCTCAGGCGCACGCTCAAGCAGGGCCTGCACCGCATGGATGCCGTAAATCATTTCACTCATGAATGTACTCGTTAAGATAGTTTAAGTGTAACGCCGGGCAACGCGTGGCCGCCCGGCTTACGGTTTATGGCTGTTATTGCGCGACGTTCTTTTTCGCCGCGCGTTTGGCTTTGGTGGCGGCCGCGATTTTAAGCGTTTTTGTCGAGGGCTTTTTCGCTTTTTTATCGCCTTTTTTCTCAGCCGTTTTTTTATCCGCCTGAGGTTTAGCTTTGCCTTTTTTCTCGCCGCGGAATGCGCTATCCGGCTCGAAATTCACCTTTTTTCCCGCCTGACGACGTCGGCCGGTGCTTTTACCCGTATCGCCTTTCTTCGCCTTTTCACGCGCAGTTTTACCCTCGTTGCGCGGGGCACGTTCGCTGGAGATCAGGCTAAAGTCGATTTTACGCTCGTCCATGTTGACGGCTTCCACACGCACTTCGACGCGATCGCCCAGGCGATACATCTGACCGCTTGATTCACCGGTCAGGCGTTGCCCAACCTGATCGAAGCGATAGTAGTCGTTATCCAGCGAGGAGACATGCACCAGGCCGTCAATAAACAGTTCATCCAGGCGGACAAAGAAGCCAAAACCGGTCACACTGGCAATGACGCCCTTAAAGACATTACCGACCTGATCCAGCATGAAGTCACACTTCAGCCAGTCAGATACATCGCGCGTAGCTTCATCAGCACGACGTTCTGCCATAGAACAGTGCTGACCCAGTTGCAGCATCTCTTCCATCGAATAGTGGTAGCCACCGGTTTCCGTGGTATTGCCTTTGTGGCCCTGCTCCTGCGCCAGCAGATACTTGATCGCACGGTGCAAAGAGAGGTCCGGGTAACGACGGATCGGCGAGGTAAAGTGGGCATAAGACTGCAGCGCCAGACCAAAGTGACCGCGATTTTCGGGATCGTAAATCGCCTGCTTCATCGAGCGCAGCAGCATAGTTTGCAGCATTTCTGCGTCAGGTCGATCGGCAATCGACTCCAACAACTCGGCGTAATCGCGCGGCTCGGGTTTGTTACCGCCCGGCAGCTCCAGTCCCAACTCCGCCAGCACGGAACGGAAGGAGGTAATCGCTTCAGTCGTCGGCTTGTCATGGATACGGAACAGTGCCGGCTCTTTGGCTTTCTCAACAAAACGTGCCGCTGAGATGTTCGCCAGGATCATGCACTCTTCGATCAGCTTGTGTGCGTCGTTACGCTGAGTCTGCTCAATGCGTTCAATACGGCGTTCGGCATTGAAGATAAACTTCGCTTCTTCGCTCTCAAACGAGATACCACCGCGCTCTTCACGGGCTTTATCCAACACTTTGTAGAGATTGTGCAGCTCTTCAATGTGTTTCACCAACGGTGCGTATTGCTCACGCAGTTCCTCATCACCCTGCAGCATGTGCCAGACCTTGGTGTAGGTCAAACGCGCGTGGGAGCTCATCACCGCTTCATAGAATTTGTAGCCCGTCAGACGCCCTTTCGTGGAGATGGTCATCTCACAAACCATGCACAGCCTGTCTACCTGCGGGTTCAGCGAGCATAACCCGTTGGAAAGGACTTCCGGTAGCATCGGTACAACCTGCGACGGGAAGTAGACGGAAGTCCCGCGGCTGCGCGCTTCCTGGTCCAGCGGGGTAGGCGGACGCACGTAATAACTGACGTCAGCGATAGCAACCCACAAACGCCAGCCACCGCCGCGTTTCTTCTCACAGTAGACTGCGTCATCAAAGTCACGCGCATCCTCACCATCAATTGTCACCAACGGCAAATCACGCAGGTCAACACGACCGATTTTGGCCTCTTCCGGTACTTCTTCTTTCAGCCCGGCGACCTGTTTAACGACTGCATCAGGCCAGATATAAGGGATTTCGTGCGTACGCAGGGCCATATCAACGGCCATGCTGGTACCCATGTTGTCACCCAGCACTTCAACAATTTTACCCACTGCTTTAGTGCGACGAGTTGGGCGCTGGGTCAGTTCAACCACCACCACAAAGCCCATGCGGGCGCCCATCACCTCTTCTGGTGGGATCAGGATATCAAAGCTGAGACGGCTGTCGTCCGGAACGACAAAACCTACGCCCGCATCGGTAAAGTAACGACCGACAATCTGACTGGTTTTCGGCACCAGTACACGCACAATACGCGCTTCGCGGCGGCCTTTACGATCCGCGCCCAGCGGTTGCGCCAGTACCTGATCGCCATGGATGCAGGTTTTCATCTGCTCACTGGAGAGATACAGATCGTCTTTACGTCCTTCGACGCGCAGAAAGCCGTAGCCATCACGGTGGCCAATAACGGTACCTTTCAGCAGGTCAAGACGCTCCGGCAGTGCGTAACACTGCCGGCGGGTGAAGACCAGTTGCCCATCACGCTCCATCGCGCGCAGGCGGCGACGAAGCGCTTCGAGCTGCTCTTCGCCTTCAATGTTGAGTTCAACGGCCAGCTCATCGCGGTTGGCCGGTTTTTCACGTTTAGTTAAATGTTCGAGGATAAATTCCCGGCTCGGGATGGGATTCGCGTATTTTTCTGCTTCGCGTTCCTGGAAAGGATCATGTGACATCGAGGTTCCTCCATTGTCAGCTCTGATGAAGATTTTCGTCACTCCACCAGCAATAATTTATATAGCGGTTGATTCTTTTCAACCAAATCAGCAAGTGTGTAGTTGTCCAGTTCCGTGAGAAAACTTTGCACTGCCTTAGAAAGCGCCTGTTTGAGTCGACAGGCAGGGGTAATGTGGCAAAACTCGCTGCTGCAGTTGACCAACGTCAACGGCTCCAGCTCGCGGACCACATCACCAATACCAATATCCTTTGCCGCTTTGCCCAAGCGGATACCGCCATTTTTTCCACGGATAGCAGTAACGAAGCCAGCCCGGCTAAGTTGGTTAATTATTTTGACCATATGATTACGGGACACGCCGTAGACTTCTGTCACCTCAGAAATACTGGTCATACGTCCTTCGGGTAGCGACGCCATGTAGATTAGCGCACGTAATCCGTAATCGGTGAAACTCGTTAACTGCACATCAACCTCTGGAAAAAGGATAAAACGGATAAGCCTGGTAGTATTAATTATATTGATGATAAACCAGCCACCAGCCAGGTCGCTAATTTATTTCAATTCGGGAAGGAAAAAAGCGAGGAACCTACATGATTTTAAGCCAGATACTGATACAAAGCCTTGCATCCGGCTTGCTTTAAAGCAAGCGCAGCGCCATCTGACGCTACGCTACAACCTACATTATGCGTCGAACGGGTCGCGCAGAATCATGGTTTCAGTACGGTCTGGGCCAGTTGAAATGATATCAATCGGCACACCGGTCAGCTCTTCAATACGCTTGACGTAGTTCAGCGCTGCCTGCGGCAGACCGCTACGCTCTTTCACACCGAAGGTGGACTCAGACCAGCCAGGCATGGTTTCGTAGATCGGCTCGATGCCTTTCCAGTCGTCAGCTGCCAGCGGGGTAGTCGTGACTTCACGGCCATCCGGCATACGGTAAGCGACACAGATTTTCACTTCTTTCAAACCGTCCAGGACGTCCAGTTTGGTCAGGCAGAAGCCAGACAGGGAGTTAATCTGTACTGCACGACGCACAGCAACGGAGTCCAGCCAGCCGGTACGACGACGACGACCGGTGGTTGCGCCATATTCGTTACCCTGCTTGCACAGGAACTCGCCGACATCATCAAACAGTTCGGTCGGGAACGGACCCGCACCTACACGAGTAGAGTAGGCTTTGATGATACCCAGAACGTAGTCCACATAACGCGGGCCCAGGCCGGAGCCGGTCGCCACGCCACCTGCGGTGGTGTTGGAGGATGTTACGTACGGATAGGTACCGTGGTCGATATCCAGCAGCGTACCTTGCGCACCTTCAAACATGACGAAATCGCCACGCTTACGCGCCTGGTCCAGCAGATCGGAGACATCAACAACCATAGAGGTCAGGATGTCGGCAATCGCCATCACATCATCCAGCACTTTCTGGTAGTCAACGGCTTCAACTTTATAGAAATTCACCAGCTGGAAGTTGTGATATTCCATCACTTCTTTCAGTTTTTCAGCGAAGGTTGCTTTATCAAACAGATCGCCAACGCGCAGACCGCGACGTGCTACCTTGTCTTCATAAGCTGGCCCGATGCCACGACCGGTGGTGCCGATCGCTTTCGCGCCACGTGCTTTCTCACGCGCATTATCTAACGCAACATGATAATCAAGGATCAACGGACACGCTTCAGACAGCAGCAGGCGCTCACGGACAGGAATCCCGCGGTCTTCCAGTCCTTTCATCTCTTTCATCAGCGCGGACGGAGACAGCACAACACCGTTACCGATGATGCTGATGACGTTTTCGCGAAGAATACCTGATGGAATAAGATGGAGGACGGTTTTTTCACCGTTGATTACGAGAGTATGGCCTGCGTTGTGACCACCCTGGTAGCGCACAACATATTTAGCCCGTTCAGTCAGGAGATCGACGATCTTCCCTTTACCTTCGTCACCCCATTGGGTGCCCAGTACGACGACGTTGTTACCCATTTTTCAAAATCACCGTTTGCTTAAAAATGGATTCTACCACCGCTTTTTCAGATATACAGCACTTTTTGCATGCGGAAATCCGTAAATTAGTCTACTTATTGGTCAGCCAATCGTTTTCTTCAACATGTAGTAGACCACCACGCCTGCAACCACAAGACCTCCACCAAAACGCCGCAAAATATTTTCAGGAAGTTGCGCCATTGCCCCGATCATTTTCTTCCAGGCACTGGGATAAAGCATCGGACCCAGCCCTTCCAGCACCAAAACCAGCGCGAGTGCCAACAAAATTGTTGAGTTCATCCGTTGTCCTTATCTAAAAAGAAAACCACCGCATCCTTGGGGATGCTGGTGGTTTTGCTGGTTTAAAACCGCGGGGGCGAGTTTAGCGTGTTGCGTTGCTCGGCGTCTTCATGTAGCGGAAGAAATCGCTGTCCGGGCTCATGATCATCACGTCCTGATTACCTTCGAAGCTCTTCTCATAAGCACGCAGGCTACGGATGAAGGCGTAGAAGTCAGGATCCTGACTGAATGCATCAGCAAACAGTTTAGCGGCTTCTGCATCGCCTTCACCGCGCATAATACGGCCCTGACGCTCAGATTCTGCCAACGTTTTGGTGACTTCATAGTCCGCTGTTGCACGCAGTTTTTCCGCTTCTTCCTGACCCTGTGAACGATGGCGACGCGCTACGGCTTCACGCTCAGCACGCATACGGTTGTAGATCGCCTCAGACACTTCAGCAGGCAGGTTGATTTGCTTAATACGCACGTCAACCACTTCAATCCCCAACGCCGCCATACTGTTCGGGTTGATGACCGGTACTTTACCGTTGGTTTCAACCTGAACACGCTCAGCCGCTTCGGCAATCGCGCTATCCGCTGCCGGCGTTGCGACTTCGTCTTCCGTCCCTGCAGAACCCGAATTCAACGCGTCACGGACTTCCAGCGTTAAGCGACCACGAGAGTCGGTAACGATGTCTTTTACGTCCAGACGACCAATTTCAGAACGCAGACGGTCAGAGAACTTACGTTTCAGCAGAACTTCTGCCTGAGAAACATCGCCACCGCCCGTTGCCAGGTAGTAACGGCTGAAGTCACTGATACGCCACTTGATGTAGGAATCAACGATCAGGTCTTTCTTCTCTTTGGTGACAAAGCGATCGGCCTGGTTGTCCATGGTCTGAATACGCGCATCAAGCATCTTCACGGATTCAATAAATGGAATCTTGAAGTGCAGACCCGGTGCAACAACCAATGGTTTGTTGTCATCGTCACGTAAAACTTTGCCAAAGCGCAGAGTAATACCACGCTCGCCTTCTTTGACCACAAAGAGAGACATGAACAGCACTACCAGAACGATGATGATAATCGCAATAACTGACTTACGCATCGTTATTCCCCCTGACGCTGGTAGTCGTTACGCTGCGCGTTAACGCGGCGTTGGTCCATAATATCGCCCTGACTGGTGGACGAGGTGTTACTTGCTCCCGTGCTGGAAGAGGATGCTGGCGGCAGAGTCAGCAGGTTTGAGCTACTCTGACTCTTGGCTGCCGGAGCGTTGCCGCCTTTTAGCATTTGATCCAACGGCAGAACCATCAGATTGCCACCCTTGTCGTTAACCAACACCTTACGGGTATGGCTCAGCACTTTTTCCATGGTCTCGATATACAGACGCTCGCGAGTAATTTGCGGTGCGGCTTTATATTCCGGCAGGATTTTGGCAAAACGCGCCACTTCACCCTGAGCTTCTAGGATGGTTCGTGTTTTGTATGCACGCGCTTCTTCAAGAATACGCTGCGCCTGACCATTAGCACGCGGCTGTACTTCGTTGGTGTACGCTTCTGCTTCACGAATGTACTGCTGCTCGTTTTCACGCGCCGCAATGGCATCGTCAAATGCCGCTTTCACCTCTTCCGGCGGACGAGCAGCCTGGAAGTTGACGTCCAGCAGGGTGATACCCATGTTGTATGGACGAATGGTCTCTTCCAGTTCACGCTGGGTATCGCTACGAATAACGGTACGCCCTTCGGTCAGGATACGGTCCATGGTGTATTTACCGATAACCCCACGCAGTGCACTGTCGGTTGCCTGACGCAGGCTGTCATCAGGACTGGTCACGCTAAACAGATATTTCTGCGGATCGGTCACGCGGTACTGCACGTTCATCTCAACGCGCACGACGTTTTCGTCAGAAGTCAGCATCACACCGGAGGCTGCCAGTTCACGCACGGCTTCAACGTTTACCGGCGTAACGGTATCCACAAATGTCGGTTTCCAGTTCAGACCCGGCTCAACCAAATGGCTGAATTTACCGAAGCGTGTCACTACGCCGCGTTCCGCTTCTTTAATGGTGTAGAAACCGCTGGCTGCCCAGATAATGACAATAGCGGCTGCAGCAATAGTAAAGACTCGACCGCCCAGTTGCGGACGCGGGCCTTGCGATGAACTACCGCCACCACCAGAGCCTGTACCTTTACCGCCACCCAGACCACCGAGTTTTTTACTCAGCTTGCGGAAGATATCATCAAGATCGGGAGGCCCCTGCTCGCGACCACCTTTGTTTCCATTTCCCTCAGGGTTGCCGCCAGGTTTGCTGCTTCCCCAGGGGTCGCGGTCTTGTCCGTTATTACCGGGCTGATTCCACGCCATGTTTGTGCTCCATATTTGTTATGCGATGCTATACCTGCGTCTTTTGCGTTGCAGATGCGTTGGCTACGCCCTTCACCCCCAGTCACATAGTTGACTATGCGTTTGGGGATGCCGGGACTTGCCGCCTTCCTACCGTACAAAATCCACGAGGTATAGAGGCGAAAAAATCTTCAGGCCATATCCGACAGGTCAGACAACATAGTCTTCCAGTGCCGGTTCTTGTTTACAGAGGCGACGCCAGTCAACGATCGGCATACGTACTTGCAGACCTACGCTGCCGTCCTCCTCCATCCACTCTCTTTCTATTGCCTGAAGTTGGTAAAACCGGCTTCTCAGACGCCCTTCCTGCGGCGGCAAACGCAACGTATGCTGCGCAACCTCACCAGAAAGACGCTCTGTTAAAGCCTGAAAAAGCTGTGGTATGCCAATACCGGTTTGCGCTGAAACCCAAACGCGGATTGGTTTATTTTCTTCATCTCTGTCGATACGCGGTTCAAAATCGTCCAGCATATCGATTTTATTCATTACCAGCAGAGTCGGGATCTCATGCGCATCGATCTCTTCGAGTACCGTATCGACGGCCTCAATGTTTTCCTGCACACGAAAATCTGCCGCATCAATAACGTGCAGCAGCAATGTCGCCTGACGAGTTTCCTGCAAAGTGGCTTTAAATGCCGCTACCAGGTCATGCGGTAAATGACGGATAAACCCTACGGTATCCGCCAGCACGGTTTCGCCGACGTCCGCCACGTCGATACGACGTAGCGTCGGATCCAGGGTCGCAAACAGTTGATCTGCTGCATAAACCCGGGCTTCGGTTATCTGGTTGAACAGGGTGGATTTTCCGGCGTTGGTATATCCCACCAGTGATACGGTTGGGACATCCGCTTTCTTGCGCGACTGCCGCCCCTGCTCACGTTGCTTTTCAACTTTTTGCAGGCGCGACTGGATCTGCAAAATACGATTACGCAGCAAACGACGGTCGGTTTCGAGCTGGGTTTCACCCGGACCGCGCAAACCAATCCCGCCTTTTTGTCTTTCAAGGTGGGTCCAGCCACGGACCAGACGCGTAGCCATATGGCGCAACTGCGCCAGCTCAACCTGCAACTTACCTTCATGGGTACGCGCACGTTGGGCAAAAATATCTAAAATGAGACCGGTCCTGTCGATAACAAGACACTGGCATAACTGTTCCAGGTTACGTTCCTGGGCAGGGCTCAAAGCATGATCAAAAATCACCACCGCAGCGCCAGTCGCTTTTACGGCTTCCGCAATTTCGATTGCCTTACCTTCACCAACAAAAAACTTCGGGTGCGGTGCTTTACGGCTCCCGGTAATCACCTGCATTGCTTCGACACCGGCGGAAGAAACCAGAGATTCAAACTCCTGGAGGTCTTCCATATCTTTGTCTTGCGAAAAATAGATGTGTACCAGTACCGCCTGCTCACCGGCATCATAACGGTCAAACAAGCGTCAACCCCTTAATATATATCAACGGGGAACGCAGGATCTCTGGCTCCCCGTGTGTAAAACAGCCCAAAACCTTATTCGGTTTCTTCGCTGTCCTGTTGCGCAGAAGAACCCTGCGCGCTGCTACCATGATGGTAGTTACTGCTACCTGTGCCGCCGGTGGCATTATTGCTGTGATGAGATACCGGGCGAGACGGGACAACAGTAGAAATCGCGTGCTTGTAAACCATCTGGCTGACCGTGTTTTTCAACAGGATCACGAACTGATCAAAAGACTCGATTTGACCTTGCAGTTTAATACCATTCACCAAATAAATAGAAACTGGAACACGTTCCCGACGCAATGCGTTCAGGAACGGATCTTGTAAAGATTGCCCCTTAGCCATTCTCTCTTTTCCTTATATGCTTATTTGTACTTTGAACCTTTCGATTCTGAAAAATTGCGCACGATACGTTTCAATTGTACACATTCAATTCGCGATAGCACCAACAACCTGTAATACTTCGTTTCGCGCCTGGTCAGGCTTTTCACTGTCAAGCCAGTGCACCCCTTCCCAACCACGTAACCAGGTTACCTGCCGCTTCGCCAATTGCCTCGTGGCGCAAACACCTCTATAAACCATTTCATCGTATGAAATTTCGCCTTCAATGTACGACCACATCTGGCGATACCCAACACAACGAATGGAAGGCAAATCCGTATGCAAATCTCCTCGGGCAAAAAGCGCCCGGACTTCTGCTTCAAAACCTGAAGCTAACATCTGATGAAAACGCTGCTCAATTCGCTGATGGAGCAGTTCACGGCTCGCCGGGGCGATTGCAAACTGATGCACCTGATACGGCAAAGCATCTCCTGACGTTTGCGTCAGCTCCGTTAAAGTTTTACCCGAAATGAAAAAAACTTCCAGTGCCCGGGAAAGTCTTTGCGGATCATTTGGATGAATCCGCGCCGCAGCAACCGGATCGATCTCCTGAAGCTGTCGGTGTAACGCATCCCATCCACGCTCTGCCGCCTGCTGCTCAATGCTGGCTCTGACCTCCGGGTCCGCCGACGGTAACGGCGACAACCCTTCCAGCAAGGCTTTGAAATATAACATTGTGCCACCCACTAACAGCGGAATTCGTCCCGCCGCGGTGATATCGGCCATCTCCGCTAGCGCATCGCGACGAAAATCCGCCGCAGAATACGCCTGCGCTGGATCGCGAATATCCAGCAATCGATGCGGCGCAGCCTTTAACTCTTCAGCATCCGGCTTAGCTGTACCGATATCCATCCCCTTGTAGATAAGGGCGGAATCAACGCTTATCAACTCTACTGGCAAAACTTTACGCAATTCAATTGCTAATGCCGTTTTACCGGAGGCCGTCGGCCCCATCAAAAATAGTGCCTTTGGCAGGCTCGCCTTACTGATATCACTCATGTTTCAGGGCGTTCATTACCGAATGTAAGTCAACAGGTTGTAACAGACCACCCGGCGGCGCCTTCACTAATTGTGGGCATAGCCGCTCAACATCCGTTAACAGCGTAATGGCCTGAGCCATGCTCCACTGCGGATGTTCACTCATGACGTTTCGCGCAATCCACTGTGCAATATCGCCAGGTTCGGATACGGACTGCAGCGCCAGGTAGCCTATCAGTTCAGGAATCAAGATTTGTAAATTTTGTTGGCGTAAGGGTAAAGGCACCGCTCGGATGGTCACATGCTGCGCATCCAGTTGAAATTCAATGCCCAACTCAGCCAGCTGACTCTGTGCTTTTTCCAGTGCCGTCTTCTCATCATCGGTCACTTTCAAACGCAAGGGGATCAGTAACGGCTGGGCGCAAACGGGTCCTTGCGCTGGCGTTAACTGCGCCTGACGCAGCCAGCGCTCGGCCACCGGCAACGCCAGCAGGCGAATATGACCGTCACATTCCAGTAATGCACAGTCAGCCCCCACGATCGTCAATACACGACCAAAACTTTGGCTATTTCCGGTAAGCGGTGCCGCGGGTGTTTCAGGCATCGTGGTTTTATGCGTTAGCGCAGGTGTCTGCAGCAGTTGCTGATAAACTTCCCCCTGCTGCTTTTGATACCCAGGCTGAGCATGTGGCCAACTGGCTCTCGCCTGACGGCCACCACCACCGCCTGCCGATACGGAATAACGCGGCGTAGCCGGTTCACGCGCGGGGGCAGGTTCGGCAAAGTGGTTTCGTCCAGCCGCAATCCGGTTCTCCGGGATATGCCTTGGCGCAGGCGTGTCGTCATCGGCCAACGGCAGCGACGTTTCAAGCTGCTGTTGCAATACGCTCAACACCCCCTGATAGATAAAGTCATGCACCAGTCGGGACTGATGGAAACGGACTTCATGCTTGGCAGGATGCACGTTTACGTCCACCTGATGCGGGTCGATTTCCAGGTACAGGACAAACGCAGGCTGTTGATCGGCCCCAAGTTTGTCTTCACAGGCCTGACGGATAGCATGGTTGATCAGCCGATCGCGCATCATACGGCCATTCACATAGCAGTACTGTATTTCGGCCAGTGCCGTCGTGGTGTGATTCGGGTCAGCGACCCAGCCACGCAGCGTTAAATCTCCATGCTGCCACTCAATCGCCAGCGCATGCTCCAGAAACGGCGTGCCGCAAATCGCGCCCAGACGACGCTCTTTCTGCCCATCGGCGGCGACTGCGCGGTACTGACGCACCATTTTACCGTTATGCGACAAATTTATGGTCACATCAAAACGCGCCAGCGCAATGCGGCGGATAATCTCGTCGATATGGTTAAATTCGGTTTTCTCGGTGCGCATGAACTTACGCCGTGCTGGCGTGTTGTAGAACAGATCCAACACTTCCAGCGTGGTGCCCACCGGATGTGCGGCAGGTTTAATCGTCACATCCATATCGCGCCCTTCGGCATAGGCCTGCCAGGCTTCGGATTGTTCTTGCGTACGTGACGTCAGGGTTAAACGAGAGACCGAGCTGATGCTGGCCAGCGCTTCCCCGCGAAATCCGAGGCTAACAATAGCTTCGAGATCGTCAAGGGAGGCAATTTTACTGGTCGCATGACGCGCCAGCGCGAGCGCCAGCTCGTCTTTTTTAATGCCGCAGCCGTTGTCACGAATACGGATCAGTTTGGCGCCACCACGTTCGATATCAATATCAATGCGCGTTGCACCCGCATCGATACTGTTTTCTACCAGTTCTTTAACCACTGACGCAGGCCGTTCTACCACTTCACCTGCGGCAATTTGGTTCGCCAGCTGTGGCGGTAGAACCTGAATCGGCATGGCTAATCCTTAATTGGTTAACGTGTCGTCCGGCGAAATGGCACTGGCAGTTTGCGCCGGTGCGCCCTGTGGCCCGGTTTGCATCGGATGCGACTGGAAGTAATTACGCAATCCTTTGTAAATCGCCTCAGCCAGCTGCTGCTGATAATCATCGCTCGCCAACAAACGTTCTTCGCTGTTGTTACTGATAAAGCCGGTTTCAACCAGCACTGACGGGATATCCGGCGAACGCAATACACCAAGACTGGCGTGCTCCGGACGACGCTTATGCATCGAACCAATGCGCTCCAGCTGGCCGATCATACTGGTTGCCACATCATACCCTACACGCTGTGAATGACCGAACTGCAGGTCCAGCACCGCCTGACTCAAATACGGGTCGGACTGACTGTTGGCCAGCACATCACCCGCGCCACCCAACAGCTCCGATTGCTTCTCGTGCTGTTCCAGCCAGCCAGCCATTTCAGTGTTGGCCCGACGGTTTGACAGCACCCACACGGAAGCGCCCGTGGCATCCCGGTTGGGTGCCGCATCAGCATGAATGGAGACCAGGAAGTTGGCATTTTGTTTACGTGCCACGTCAGAACGGCCCATCACCGAGATGAAGTAATCGCCGTCGCGAGTGAGTACGCCCTTAAACATCGGATCGTCATTGAGCAGACTGCGCAGTTTACGCGCGACGGCGATGGTGACATTTTTCTCACGCGTGCCGCCAGGGCCAATCGCGCCAGGATCCTGTCCACCGTGCCCGGCATCAATCGCAATGACCACTTTATCGCCATTATTGTTGCTCACCGCCCGAGCGGCAGGCCGCGTGGCCGTATTACTGTTGATGACGGCTGTCGTGCGATTATTTAATGAGATGGTCACTCCCTCCTT
>NZ_SZXC01000057.1:0-43583 GCF_005281055.1 Citrobacter sp. wls711
GAAATAAAAAGAGTGGTGGTGGTCAATAACCAGGCATTTATTTCCACTGCACAAGGACATTTATATATGAGTTCATACCCTTTTGACGACCCGCGTCTGGCGCCGGGGGGGCCGGGTATAGATTATCAATACTTCGATGATACGTATTATCTCTACAGACCAGGCAAGCATAAATCCAGTGGCGAGTATGTAGACGGTCATACCAGTCCTGATTTTCCAGGTGCCGCCTGGGGAACGGTGGTGTTTATGAAAGCATCTTTAGCCCATCTAACGGAAGGATATAAGGCGAATTATCAAAATCTGCCGGACAAAGAACCGGAAGTGGTGGGCTATAAGGGCTGGACCCGGATGCGCTGCGATATGAATGCGGGGAAATAAAATGAAAGGTGTTATCAGGTTAAATGACCCACTGGAGAACGGCGGGTATGTTAATAGAGCTTCCGGTAGCCTATTTATGGGGATTCCTGTTGCTTTGCAGGGGGATACTGTTGTTTGTATTCCGCACAAAGGCACCTTTCCCATACTTGATTTTGAGCCAACCTGGACAATGGACGGCAAAGGCGTCGTTGTGGATGGTTGCAGGGCTGCATGCGGCTGTGCAATAAAAACCACTCTGCCAACGGCGGGGACAAGTAAATGAGTAAATGGAAGATACCAAACAAGAATCCCTAGCAAGAATCAGAAAAATTCCCGCTGAATATTATGCTGATTATTAGCTGTGCTATATTTCTGTTTTTTATAACGTACAATATATTCAGCTGGTTGCAGGACAATAAAGTTCCTGATTGTTTGATATGGAATGCAATAGGTATCCCATCGCTAATCGTGTTAGCAATCTGGTGTGTGGTAGTCATCACCTACGGTGTTATATCTTTTCCATGTTACTATGCGGGTTATCTTGAACAGTATGGTATGAATAAGTGGAAAAACTGGGCAAAACAGGCATTGCCTCTTTTAGACTATTCATCCATTCTCCCGGTGCCTGAACTGGCATTAAAAATTCAGAAACTAGAGGGTGAAGCGCCAGCAGGTTCTGCAACTCCGTTACGAATTGATATTGAAGTTGACTCAATGGATGACGTCAGAGTTGAGAACGTGCTAAGACAGTTGATAGAACCTCTAAAAAAATCCCTTGTCAGGGATTATCGTCCATTTAATACCTGGCTGTACGTTAAGGGAGCGGATGACACTATCGGCAATAGTTTCAAGGCGGTGCTGGCAAGCCTGAGCATCCCCAACGATAAGGTCGGGAAAATTAATATTCTTGACGAATGTCCTGATTATTTCTTAATCAATGGCTGGATTGATTTAAATAACTCTGAAAACAACCTGGTTATTACTATTGAATTGCACGATGAAAGTGATTCTGATTTTTTCGAGAGTGCTAATGCTTTTATTTTTACCAATACAAAACTGCTTGCAGATAAAGACACGCCTTTATATTTATTACGCATGATGGACAGTACTCCCTATTATCTTGATGAAATCGTAAGTACATATCTTTCTGCACAACAAGTGGATGTTAGCAAAATTAAAAAACTGTGGTTCAACTCACTGGATAAGCAGTCAAAATTCGTATTGTTTAGTGGGATAGAAAGCGCAACAACGAGTATTTTAGCCGATAGTCGATATGAACTGGAGGCCGTCACTGGGAAAAGCTCAGAGGTTCAGCGCTGGGTTATATTAGCGTTGGCTGCGGATGCAGCAAAATATGGGCAAGGGCATCAGTTATTCGCCAGTACATCCGCAGATACTATTCAATCCGGCATAATAGCTGCTAAATATCCAGGATGTTGCCCTGCACTTGATAAGCTGGATTTCCATGATTATTGGAGAATCATAAAATTGTGCGCAATTACTTTATGGTGTATCGGGTTTGTAAGTCTCGTACCACTGGAACTGTTCAAAAGTCACCCAGGGTATACGTTTATTCCTTTAGTTATTGGTATTCTGGTTATTTATACGGCGGTGATGATTTTTTCTTTTATACTGACTCATAATATAGAGCAGAAAATGAATATTTATTACTCGCAGTTTTTATGAGGTAAGCGCCCTGACGGGCGCTCTTGCTTCGTTTACTCTCTTGCGGAGGTGGGTATCAGTCAATTCAGGACTTATTTCACCGTCCAACCCTTATAGCTGCCGACGTTGTTCTTATCGATCATCGTCACTGGGATCAGCACGGGCTCTTTCGGTGCGGGTTTACCCTGCAATATGTCATAGCCGATTTCGACCGCTTTGGCAGCCATTACCTGCGGATCTTGTGCTGGCGTCGCCACAAATAATGAGTTTTCCCGCTTCAGCGCCTCTTCGCCGTCCGGCGATCCGTCGACGCCGACAATAAAGAATTCACTACGCTGCGCCTGTTTTGCAGCCAGATCGGCCCCGATCGCTGTCGGATCGTTTATGGCGAACACGCCGTCGATCTTCGGATTGGCCGCCAGCAGAGCGGTCATGATCTCCAACCCGCCTTCACGGCTGCCCTTCGCGTTCTGATTATGCGACAGCACCTTGATGTCCGGGTGGCGTTTGAACTCGGTCTGGCAGCCTTCTACGCGGTTCTGCACGGCGGAAACCGGCGGCCCGTTGATGATAACGACGTTGCCTTTCCCTTTCAGGCGGTCGGTGATGTATTTACAGGCCATTTCGCCGGCCTGGGTGTTGTCGGAGGTGATGGTGGCGTCAGCGCCTTCCGCTGCCACGTCAACGGCGACGACCACAATCCCCGCGTCTTTCGCCCGTTTTACCGCCGGGCCGATGCCTTTGGAATCCGCCGCGTTAAGAATGATCATGTCGACTTTAGCGGCAATAAAGTTGTCTATCTGCGACACCTGTTGACCGAGATCGTAGCCGCTGGACACCAGCGTCACTTTGACGTTATCCCCCGCCAGCTTGCGCGCTTCCAGCTCCGCACCTTTGGTTATCTGCACGAAGAACGGGTTGGCAAGATCGCCGACCGTTACGCCGATGGATTTCAGTTCTTTTGCCTGCACATACGGCGTCGCGGCAAGCAGTGCGCCAGCACAGAGCGCGGTAACTAATGGCTTCAAACGCATACTCGTTTCCTCACGTAGGGTATTGTTGTTATACGCCTGATGGCGCTGCGCTTATCAGGCCTACGAATATGTAGGCCAGTAAGCTTGTCTATGCACTTTGATGGTGTCGGGTACGGTATTTGTCGATGAGCACCGCTATGATGATCACCGCCCCTTTGATCACCAGTTGCCAGAAATAAGACACGCCCATTAGCGTCATGCCGTTATTGAGCGTAGCGATAATCAACGCCCCCACCAGCGTGCCGGTGATGGTGCCGATCCCGCCGACAAAACTGGTGCCGCCGAGGATCACCGCGGCGATGGCGTCCAGCTCATAGCCCATGCCCAGGTTGCCGTTGGCGCTGTACAGTCGCGAGGCGCTCATCACCCCGCCGAGGCCGGAAAGCAGCCCGCTCATGCCGTAGACGAACAGCAGCACCAGCCACACTTTGATACCGGTTAACCGTGCGGCCTGCATGTTGCCGCCCACCGCGTAAATATGAACGCCCAACGTGGTGCGACGCAGAATGAACCAGCACACCGCAATGACCGCCAACGCAATCACCACCAGCCACGGGATCGGGCCGAGGTAGTTGTTACCAATCCACTCGAAGCTGATATTGGAGTTGATAACCGTGGTGCCGTCCGCCAGCAGGTAAGCCGCGCCGCGCAGCGCGGTATAGGTGCCGAGGGTGACGATAAACGGTGGCAGTCCGGCAAAGGCGACCAGTGCGCCGTTAAACAGCCCCAGTGCCAGGCCAAGCATCAATGCCGCCGGGATCGACAACATTGCCAGCTCCGGGATCAGCGACACGACCATCGCCGCCACCGCGGTGGTGCCGAGAATGGAACCGACGGAAAGGTCGATCCCACCGGTGAGAATGATGAAGGTCATCCCCGCTGCCAGCACGATGTTGATCGACGCCTGACGGGTGATGTTGAGCAGGTTACTTTCGGTAAAAAAGTTGGGTGCGATAAAACCAAATACCGCCACAATCAGGATTAAAATGGGCAAGATACCGACCGTTTGCATCAGATCGCCCATCAACATTTTTTTCGCCGAGGCGGATTTGGCCACCGGCTGGGAAGGGGTTGGATTATTCATGGGACACCGCCTGATGATGGGAGTCGTTCACGCCGGTTGCCAGCGTCATAATATTTTCCTGAGTAATGCTTTGTCCGTTCAGCTCACCGGCAATACTGCCTTCGCGCATCACGTACACCCGGTCACTCATGCCGACCACTTCCGGCAGTTCGCTGGAGATCATTAAGATCGCCACACCTTTGCGCGCCATCTCGTTCATGATCCGGTAGATCTCGCTTTTGGCACCGACGTCCACGCCGCGCGTGGGTTCGTCGAGGATCAAAATGCGTGGGCCAATCGCGACCCAGCGAGAGATAAGTAATTTTTGCTGATTGCCGCCGGACAGTCCGCCCGCGCGGACCTGCGCGTGGGGTACGCGGATGTTGAGCAACTGAATGGCGTCATCGGAGATGGTCTGCGCTTTTTTGCGGTTCAGCATGCCCCAGTTGGCGTCACGCTCCAGCGTGGCCATGGTGATGTTTTCAGCCGCCGCCAGCTCTAAAAACAGCCCCTGTTCTTTGCGGTTCTCGGTCAGAAAGCCGATACCGTGATCGATGGCCTCACGCGGGGAGTGGATCACCACCGGCTCGCCGTCGACTTCAATCATGCCGCTGATGGCTTTGCGCACGCCAAATATCAGCTGCGCCAGCTCGGAGCGACCGGCGCCGACCAGCCCGGCCAGGCCGACAATCTCCCCGGAACGTACCAGTAAACTGCACGGCTGGACTTTGTTGCCATCGGTCAGGTGATGCACGTTCAGGCGCGCCTTGCCTAAAGGGATATCGCGTTCTTTGTTGAACAGATCGCTTAACGGGCGGCCGACCATCATGCGCACCAGTTCAGAGGCGTTAAGCTTGTCGCGGGTCAGGCTGCCGACGTACTGCCCGTCGCGCAACACGCTGACGCGATCCGAAAGTTCATATACTTCCGCCATGCGGTGGCTGATGTAGATAATCGCCATTCCCTCATCACGCAGGCGCATGATCAGCTCAAACAGGCGGTGGGTTTCACGTGAAGAGAGGGCGGCGGTGGGTTCATCCATGACCAGGATGCGGCTGTTACGGTGCAGGGCGCGGGCGATTTCGACCTGCTGCTGCTCGGCGATGGTCAGCGTCATGACCCGATCGCTGGCCTTAAACTGTGCCCCGAGCCGGTCGATGACCTTTTGCGCCTGCATCACCATCTCTTTGCGCTGTACCAGACCACCGCGCGACAGTTCGCTGCCAAGAAAGATATTTTCCGCTACCGTCAGATTTGGCGCGAGCTGCATCTCCTGATAAATCAGCGTGATGCCAGCGCTCAGCGCATCCTTGGGTCCGCGAATATGAAAGGGCTGACCGTCAATTAAGATCTCACCGCTGGTGGCGGTATAGGCCCCGGCGAGGATCTTCATCAGGGTACTTTTCCCGGCGCCGTTTTCACCCATCAGGGCGTGGATTTCGCCGGACCACACCGTTAAATCGACCCCTTTCAGCGCGTAAAATTTGCCGAATGCTTTGGCAATGTTGCGCATCTCCAGAACCGGTGTCTTGCTCATAACGGATCTCCTGCGGGGTGGCCGATATCAGCAGTCCATCACAGGAATGTAAATGCAAAATGTCAGAAGCCGTTCATATTTGTCATATTGCGATTTTTCTTCATGGAGCGTGATATGCCGCAACCCGGACGTCACTTTTTCGCCAGTGCGCGCGGGCGATTGCTGTTCTTCAATCTGCTGGTGGTGGCGGTCACGCTGATGGTCAGCGGGGTGGCGGTGCTGGGGTTTCAGCACGCCAGCCAGATCCAGGAACAGGTGCAACAGCAAACCGTTGATGACATGACCGGCAGCATGAATCTGGCGCGCGACACGGCGAACGTCGCGACGGCGGCGGTGCGGCTCTCACAGGTCGTGGGGGCGCTGGAATACAAAGGTGAAGCGGAACGGCTACAGGAGACCCAGCGCGCGCTCAAGCATTCGCTGGAACAGCTGGCCAGCGCCCCGCTGGCGCAGCAGGAACCGGGGCTGGTCGAGCGCATTATCCAGCGCAGTAACGAGCTGCAAAGCAGTGTGGAAGGCATGCTGCAGCGCGGGCAGTTGCGGCATCAGGAACGTAATGCTCTGCTCAGTTCGTTGTACCAGAATCAAAGTTATTTACGCCATCTGCAAAAACTCACCGGCGCGCAGGATGATGCGCTGCTGAGGCAGATGGACCGCCTGATCGTTGCCGCCATTGAAACGCCGACGCCGCGTTCGGTAATCAAACAGTTGGGCGGCGTGATGCCCGCGCTTGTTCTGCAAAACCCCAGCCAGTTGGTGAGTCGTATTCTTAGCGACTTCAACCTCGAACTGCATAAGCTGGAGCCGCTTTCGTCCGCGCTGGAGCAGAGTGACCTGGCGATCAGCTGGTATATGTTCCATATCAAAGCGCTGGTGGCGATCCTCAACAGCGATATCAACCAGTATGTCTCACAGGTGGCGAGTATCTCCGAGCAGCGGGTGGCGCAAAGCCATCAGGAACTGCAGTCTGGCGTGCTGTTTATCATGATTTTTGCGCTGCTGGCGGTGGTGATCACCGGCTTTGCCGGCTGGTATATCTACCGCAACTTAGGCTCGAACCTGACGGCTATCTCGCGGGCGATGACCCGGCTGGCGCATGGCGAATCGGACGTCAGCGTGCCAGCCCTGCAGCGGCGCGATGAGCTGGGAGAGTTGGCGCGCGCCTTTAGCGTGTTTGCCCGCAATACGGCGTCGCTTGAACACACCACTCGGCTGCTGAAAGAAAAAACGACGCAAATGGAAATCGACCGCACCGAGCGTCAGGGGCTGGAAGAAGCGTTACTGCACAGCCAAAAGCTGAAGGCGGTGGGGCAGTTAACGGGTGGATTAGCGCATGATTTCAATAACTTGCTGGCAGTGATCATTGGCAGCCTGGATTTGGTCAGTCCGGACTCGCCCGATGCGCCGCGTATCAACCGGGCGCTAAAAGCCGCCGAGCGCGGGGCGCTACTGACTCAGCGACTGCTGGCTTTTTCGCGTAAGCAATCGTTGCACCCACATGCGGTGGAGCTGAAAACGTTGCTGGAGAACCTGGGGGAACTGATGCGCCATTCGCTACCGGCGACGATGACGCTGGAGATTGAAGCGCAGTCACCCGCCTGGCCGGCGTGGATCGACGTCAGCCAGCTGGAAAACGCCATTATTAATCTGGTGATGAACGCCCGTGATGCGATGGATGGGCAGGCGGGTACGATTAAAATTCGCAGCTGGAATCAGCGGGTCACGCGCAGCGACGGACGCAAGCAGGACATGGTGATGCTGGAGGTGGCCGACCAAGGCTGTGGGATGTCGCAGGAGATCAAAGCGCAGGTCTTTGAACCGTTCTTCACCACCAAACAGACCGGCAGCGGCAGCGGACTGGGGCTGTCGATGGTGTACGGTTTTGTGCGTCAGTCTGGTGGTCGGGTGGAAATTGAGAGCGCGCCGGGGCAAGGGACCACGGTCCGGTTACAGCTTCCGCGCGCCATTGTACCGGTGCAGCCTCAGGACATCCCTGTGGTGGAACATGCGGCGAACAGCGGTGAGAAACTGGTGTTGGTGCTCGAAGATGAGGCCGATGTGCGCCAGACGTTGTGTGAGCAGCTCCACCTGCTGGGTTATCTGACGCTGGAGGCCGCCAACGGCGAGCAGGCGATGCACTTGCTTGCCGCATCTTCAGAGATCGACATTCTGATCAGCGACCTCATGCTGCCCGGTGGATTAAGCGGCGTGGATGTGGTTAACCATGCGCTAAAGCATTACCCGCAGTTGAGTATCCTTCTGATCAGCGGTCAGGATTTGCGTCCGGCACACAACCCGGCTCTGCCGGAGGTGGCGCTACTGCGAAAACCGTTTACCCGCGGGGAGCTGGCGCAGGCGCTGCGTCATCCGCGCAATTGAGATTCCTCCGCTACTCGTGAGCAAGCGCTTTGATTACCGTGGGGCGAGTTTCTTTTTGAGGCTGGTTTATGACACGCTCCCCGACGATCTTTTTTTTCAGTTTGCTGATGCTGACCACCGTGTCGGCGCAGGCGGATATTATTGATGACGCCATCGGCAATATTCAACGCGCCGTCAGCGACGCCTATAAGCCTGATAATAATCGGGATTACGATGACTCGCGCGACGAAAGCTGGCAACGCCAGGTAAGCGACGATCGCCGCAGGCAATATGACGATCGTCGCCGCCAGTTTGAAGACCGCCGTCGGCAGCTGGATGACCGCCAGCGTCGGCTCGATCAGGAACGGCGTCAGCTGGAAGATGAAGAACGTAGAATGGAAGACGATTACGATCGTTAACGTAGTCTTTCGCTGGCAAGATTATAAACTTCACTACGCTCGCGTTTACCGACGGCAACGACAGCGATGACCAGTGTTTCGTCAATAACTTGATAAACAAGACGGAACCCTGAAGTGCGTAGTTTGATTTTATAGCAATCTTTTATTCCCCCGAGCTTCTCGGAGGGGACATGCGGATTTTCACAGCATTTCTTGAGTTTTTTGGCAAACTGCTGCTGAATGGTTTTATCCAGTTTTTGCCATTCTTTCAGCGCATCTTCCCTGAACTTTACCGTATAACTCATAAATAGCTGTCCAGATCAACATCCACCAGTGGCTGTTGGCTCCGTTCATGGACTAATTTAACCAGTTGCTGATCGTCCAGCGCATCAAGCATTTTTTCGTAAAGCTCAGCGGGAACACAATAAAAGGCGGGCTGGTTACGGTTCAGGATTGCGACCGGAAACCCATCCCCTGCGCTAACAGTCGCCATCGGGTTCTTTTTTAGCTCACTCACGCTGGCGGTGGTGTCGCTTAAAATGATATGTGGCATAATCGCTCCTTAAGACCATTTAACTGGTCTTAATATAGGATGGGAAAGACCTGTTAACAAGTCTTATTATGAAGTGTCTCCGCTTAATCCAGCACAATCTCCATGCCGTCATACCCGGCTTCGATGCCTGTCGGTAGCGGGTTGTTCATCATCCACTCGTCGAACTGATGGCTGATGTGGGTCAGAATCACCCGTGGGCAGCGGATAACTTCATTGAGCGCAATCACGGTATTTACATCGCAGTGATTGCGCGGTGGTTGCGTGCGCGGGGCATGGCTACAGTCGATGATCATCGCCTGCGGCTGATTGTTGCCCAGAAACGTCAGCGTTTTGTCGGGCAGCCCGGCGGTATCAGAGAGCCACGCCACGCGGCTGTGCGCGGTTTCCAGCAGATAGCCAAACGTCAGCTTTGAGTGGTTGAGCGGCAGCGGTGTCACCTGTAACCCCTGCAAATCAAACACCACAAACGGTTCGACGGTGTGGCTGAAGTCGAGAATGCCGGGATGCTTAAACAGATCGTCGCAGCCCTGTTCATCCGGCGGCCCGTATACCGGGATCGTTTTCCCCACGCCCCAGCGCAGCGGAAACAGTCCCTGAACATGATCCATGTGGTAGTGGGTGAGCAGAAACTGGCGGAAGCTGCCCGCCGGCCAGTCGTCCACCAGGTGCGGGATCCCCGCGTCAAGCAGCGTCACGGCATGGTTGAATTTGACCACGCCGCTGCAGGGTCGGCGGCGATATTGCGATTGGATACGCGCTCGCTGACAGGCGGGGCAGTCGCAGCCAAAAACCGGCACCAGCTGCGCGCCGCCGGTGCCGCTTAAAGTGATCGTTAAGCTCATTGTTGCTCCCCAGGTCATGTATAGCCGGATGGCGACGCAGGCGTCTTATCCGGCCTACGGGTCCGTGCGCTCTCAGGCATAAGAATGCTTACGTCCCATCAGTGTGAGCAATGTATTCACGGACTGTAGCAGACTACCGTCATTGTTTAGCGTATGGCAGTCCTCTGGCGCATAGCGGGCTGCACGTTCAAGACGGGCGACAATCTCCGTTTCATTTTCTCGCCCGCGCGCCAGTAAGCGCTGGCGCAACACGTCTTGTGATACCTGCAAACAGACCGGCAGCAGCGCCGCGCCGTAGCGTGATTTCGCCTGTGGCAGATGGGCGCGGGAGCCGTTGACCACCACATCAAACCCGGCGTGCAGCCAGAGGTCAATCTCCACGCCGACGCCGTAGTACAAGCCGTTGGCATGCCAGCTCAGCGCCAGCAGGTTCTGTCCGGCGCGGGTAAAAAACTCTTGTTCGCTCAGCGCAATATGGTTTTCATTCCCGGCGTTGGCGGCCCGGGTAATGTAACGATGCGCCACCAGCAGTTGCGCCTGTTCCTGCTGGCGGAGTTCGGCCAGCAGGCTGTCCTTACCGGAGCCGGACGGCCCCATCAGCCAGATCAGTTTTCCCATAGTCAGAACACCCTTTTTCCCTGCCGCCAGACGTGGTCGATATGCACGTGATCGCCTTTGCGGTGCGCCAGCACCAGATCCGCGCGTTTACCTTCGGCGATAACACCGCGATCGTCGAGATTCAGCGCCCGCGCCGGATTACGGGTCACCAGATGAATCGCCTGCGCCAGCGTGAAGCGGTTGGCATCGTCGTCCGCTACACGAAACGCTGCGTCGAGCAGGCTGGCGGGGTAGTAATCAGAGGAGAGAATATCCAACAGCCCCAGTTCAGCCAGCTTATGCGCCGCGACGTTGCCGGAGTGCGAGCCGCCGCGCACGATATTGGGTGCGCCCATCAGCACGTTCATGCCGTGCTGGCGTGAAGCCTCTGCGGCTGCAAAGGTGGTGGGAAACTCGGCGATCACGCTGCCAAGTTGATGTGATTCGAGAACATGGTCATGGGTAGCGTCGTCGTGGCTTGCCAGCGCAATATGGCGTTCGCGGCACATCTGCGCGATGGCGGTTCGGTTGGGCTGCGACCAGCGTGCGGCGAGGGCCAACTGTTCTTCTTCATAGCGGGCCATCTGCTCGTCGGTGAGCGAATATTTGCCCTGATAATATTCCCGGTATTTTTCGCGGTTGGCGAACTGGCGCTGGCCCGGCGAGTGATCCATCAGTGAAACCAGCGTCACTGGTTCGCGCCCGACTAGTTTTTCAAACAGCGGCAGGGTGGTGTGATGCGGCAGTTCGCAACGCAGATGCAGACGATGCTCGGCGCGGTTGACCCCGCGCTTCTGCGTTTCTTCCACCGCATTGATCATCTTTTCCAGATTTTCCAGGCGATCGCCGCCGTCGCGAACATCGCCAATCGCCACTGCATCCAGCACGGTGGTGATGCCGCTGGCGACCATCAGCGCGTCATGGCTGCTCATCGCCGAATGCGCGGGCCAATCCACCTTCGGGCGCGGGGTGAAGAATTTGTCGAGATTATCGGTGTGCAGTTCGATAAGCCCCGGCAGCAGCCAGCCACCTTCACCGTCCAGCGCCTCGGGCAGACGGCTCTGGCTTTCGGTAAAGGCGCGAATCACGCCGCCCTCCATTTCCAGCGATCCCTGTACCACTTCGTCTTCCAGCACCAGCTTTACGTTATTGATAATCATGCTGTGGTTCCCATCAGGTGCAAACGGTCCGCCACGCGGTCGCGAACGGTTTGATCGTGAAAAATACCGACAATTGCCGCGCCGCGCGCTTTGGCTTCTTCTATCAGTGCCACTACGGCGGCGCTGTTTTTGGCATCCAGCGACGCGGTGGGCTCATCGAGCAGTAAAATTGGGTAATCGACGATAAACCCGCGCGCAATGTTGACGCGCTGCTGCTCACCGCCGGAAAAGGTCGATGGGGCGAGATGCCACAGCGTTTCCGGGACGTTCAGACGTTCCAGCAGGCGCGCCGCTTTCGCCGCACACACGTCGCGGGAGACGCCCAGATCCAGCAGCGGTTGCATCACCACGTCGAGCGCCGAGACCCTGGGGATCACGCGCAGGAACTGGCTGACCCAGCCGATGGTGGAGCGGCGCACTTCCAGCACTTTCCGCGCCGGAGCCTGCACCAGATCCACCCACTCGTCGCCGTGCTGAATATGAATATGGCCGGTGTCCGGCAGATAGTTGGCGTACAGCGAACGCAGCAGCGTTGATTTCCCACTGCCCGAGTGACCGTGCAGTACCACGCACTCACCGCTTTTTACGTCCAGAGTGGCGTTGTGCAACACCGGCAGGCGTACGCCGTTTTGCTGGTGCAGTACAAAGGTTTTACTGACATTTTCTACGCGGATCATTTGAGCCTCATGGTTCTTATTGCCGGATGGCGCTGCGCTTATCCGGCCTACAAAAAACGCACCTGTAGGCCGGATAAGGCGCAGCCGCCATCCGGCACAACAAAAAATCAGTTCTGCAACACCGACGACACCAGCAGTTGGGTGTACGGATGATGCGGATCGTCGAGCACGCGGTCAGTTAATCCACTTTCCACCACCTGACCCTGTTTCATCACCAGTAAACGGTCTGCCAGCAGGCGCGCCACGCCCAAATCATGGGTGACAATCACCACGGCCAGATCCAGTTCCACCACCAGGCCGCGCAGCAGGTCCAGCAGTTTGGCCTGTACCGAGACGTCCAGCCCACCAGTGGGTTCATCCATAAATACCAGCCTGGGATGGGTGACGAGGTTGCGGGCAATCTGTAAACGTTGCTGCATGCCGCCGGAGAAGGTGGTGGGCAGATCGTCGATGCGCGAGGCGGGAATTTCGACGTCGGTCAGCCAGCGCTGCGCGGTAGCGCGGATGTCGCCATAGTGGCGTGCGCCGGTGGCCATCAGGCGTTCGCCGATATTACCGCCCGCCGAAACCTGACGGCGCAGGCCGTCCATCGGGTGCTGATGTACCACGCCCCATTCGGTGCGCAGCAGGCGGCGACGGTCGGCTTCGCTCATGCCGTACAGCGAACGGTTCTGATACACAATTTCGCCATACTGCGGCGTCAGGCGCGAGGAAATCGACTTCAGTAGGGTTGTTTTGCCGGAACCGGACTCGCCTACAATGCCCAGCACTTCGCCAGGCCACAGGTCAAAAGAGACATCGCTGAAGCCTTTGCCCGGCGCGTAGAGATGGGTCAGGTTATTGACGGAAAGCAGCGGTTGCGTCATTGGCTAAGGGCCTCGCTCTGTTGGCGGCAGTAGTCGGTGTCGGAGCAGACAAACATCCGTTTGCCGCTGTCGTCGAGCACCACTTCGTCGAGATAGCTGTGGGTGGAACCGCAGATGGCGCAGGGTTCATCCCAGCTCTGCACGGTAAACGGGTGATCGTCGAAATCGAGGCTCTCGACTCGGGTATACGGCGGTACGGCGTAGATGCGTTTTTCACGCCCGGCCCCGAACAGCTGCAGCGCGGGCATCCTGTCCATTTTCGGGTTGTCGAATTTTGGGATGGGTGACGGATCCATCACGTAGCGCCCGTTGACCTTGACCGGATAGGCGTAGGTGGTGGCGATATGGCCGAAGCGGGCGATATCCTCATACAGCTTCACCTGCATCACGCCGTACTCTTCCAGCGCGTGCATGGTGCGGGTTTCCGTCTCGCGTGGCTCGATAAAGCGCAGCGGTTCGGGGATCGGCACCTGGAAAATAATAATCTGATCTTCCGTGAGCGGCGTTTCCGGGATGCGGTGACGGGTCTGAATAAGCGTCGCGTCGCAGGTCGCGTCGGTGGTGTTTACCCCGGTTACGTGCCTGAAGAAGTTGCGAATGGACACCGCGTTGGTGGTGTCATCCGCGCCCTGGTCGATGACCTTCAGCACGTCAGCTTCACCTATCACGCTGGCGGTAAGCTGAATACCGCCGGTGCCCCAGCCGTAGGGCATGGGCATTTCACGCCCGCCGAACGGTACCTGATACCCCGGAATGGCGACCGCTTTCAGCAGTGCCCGGCGGATCATGCGTTTTGTTTGTTCATCGAGATAAGCAAAATTGTAGCCGGAAAGATTAGCGGTCACGGACGGCCTCCTGTTGCAGGCGTTTGAGCAGTTCCAGCTCGGCCTGGAAATCGACGTAGTGGGGGAGTTTGAGGTGGGAAACAAAACCCGCCGCCTCGACGTTATCCGCATGCGCCAGCACGAACTCTTCGTCCTGCGCCGGTCCCGTGACCGTTTCATCGTAGTCGGGTGCCTGTAGGGCGCGGTCTACCAGCGCCATTGCCATCGCTTTGCGTTCGCTCATGCCGAACACCAGCCCGTAGCCGCGGGTAAAATGGGGAGAGTCATTTTCTGGCGCGACAAAGCCGTTCACCATTTCGCATTCGGTCATCAGCAGTTCGCCGACGTTTACCGCAAATCCCAGCTCTTCCGCTACTATTTCCAGCGCCACATAGCCGCTGCGGATCTCGGCGGCAAACGGGTGATTGCGCCCGTAGCCGCGTTGGGTGGAGTAAGCCAGCGCCAGCAGATACCCTTCGTCGCCGCGCATTAGTTGTTGCAGGCGCGAGGCGCGCGAGCAGGGGTACACCGGCGGCGTGCGGGTGATGTCATCGGGCTGAGCGCCGTCGTCCTCTTCGTGCTTCGCCAGCCCCTGATTTGCCAGCAGGGAGAAGACGTGCGGGGCGGCATCCTGTTCACTCTCCGCGGCGCGCAGCGGCGGCGTCTCGCCGTTGGCCAGCAGAGTGAAATCAAGCAGGCGGTGGGTATAGTCGTAAGTTGAACCCAGCAACTGCCCGCCGGGAATATCCTTGTAGACGGCGGAAATACGCCGTTCCAGGCGCATCTCCGCGCTGTTTACCGGCTCGCTCACCGCCAGTTTTGCCAGCGTCGTGCGGTAAGCGCGTAGCAAAAAGATGGCTTCAATGTTGTCGCCGCTGGCCTGCTTGAGCGCCAGTGCCGCCAGTTCACGGTCGGCGATACCGCCTTCAGTCATGACCCGGTCAACGGCGAGGTTCATCTGCTGTTCGATTTGCGCCACGCTCAGTTCGGCAATGTGCGCATCGCCCCGGCGTCGGTTCTCCTGCAGCGCGTGGGCGTTGGCTATTGCCTTCTCGCCCCCTTTGACGGCAACGTACATCAGCACACCTCCACGTGGGTGGTTCGCGGAATAGCCAGCAGCCGTTCGCCACAGGTGAGGATCAGATCAATCCCCAGCGGGAACGGATGCGGGCGCTCGGTCAGTTCATGAATCAGGCATTCCGGTAATTGCGGGGCGATCATCCGTTCTTCGGCGATACCGGCCCCGGTCAGGCGCAGCATGCGTCCACCGCTTAAGCCCGCGATCTGCACAATCAGGGTCGCGCTGGTCTCTGGTGCTACGGCGGAACCGGAAGAGAGGGCGTTGAGCTGTTCGCTGCTAATACGATTGTCGGCGATGGCAAAGGCCGCCTGCTGCGGTTGTTCTACCAGTGGGGCATTGGTGTGAAAACGCAGGTTCTGTCGGGCAATGTCGTTATCCATGGCTGGAGCCAGCCACACCGGGGTGTCACCGTCGACCAGGGTCAGCAGCACGCTGGTGGTTGCCAGACCCAGCGGCTGCCAGCCGTGTTTCAGCTGATGCAGGGCGACAATCACCCCCGGTTCGCTCATGGCTTTCAGCAGGCGACGAAAGCACTGCTGCGCATCCTGGACGGGTAAATTAAAGGCGCTCTGTAGTGCCGTAGATCGTGTCATGCGTTATCTCCGCGTACCAGTGTGAAGAAGTCGACCCGGCTGGCGTTGACTTCGGCACGGCGAGCGTTAATTAGTGCATCGCGTTCCGCTTCCAGCGGGGTAATTAAGGTTTCCATTACGCTCTGGAAATACGTCTGTTCCTGCAGCAGTGCGTCAATCACGGCGCACTGCTCGGCGTGGGGTTTGTTGCGTCCCAGCAGGTAGCTATAACCCAGCGTGCCGCTCTTCAGGCGTACGACGGCGCGCGTTATCGTGGTATCACCGGCAAAAAAACGGTTGCCGGTGCCGCCCATGCGGGCCTGGATCTGCATCAGCCCGCTTTCCGGTGCGCGGATAAGTTCATATTCTGGTGTCAGTTTCAGCGCGTTGACGCGCGCATTCAGGTCTTCAGCGTTGCTGTAAGCCAGCGCGCGCATCCAGCGCTGGCGGGGGGCGGTATCAGGGTGCATTCAGTGCTCCATGGTGAATTCGATCATGTCGGCGCGGGTCAGGCTGACGGAGTATTCCGTCGCGTGTTCTTCGCCTTCACGGTGGTTCAGGGTGCGCACGCACAGCAGCGGCGCCATGTTGGGGATTTCCAGTACCTTGCTCTCTTTGGCCTGCGCGCGGCGGGCGCTGATGCGTGTTTGCGTGCGCAGTAACATCAGACCTAACTGCTCGCGCAGGTAGTCGTGCAGTGAGCCGTGGTTAAAGCCCTGCAACAGCGGCCAGAGGGTGAGGTCGGAAAAATAGTGGTCGATAAGACAGAGCGCGATGCCGTTCACCCGGCGCAGGGTGCGCAAATGGATGACGTTGTCGCCCTCGGTGACGCTGAGCGCGTCGGCAATATGGCTCGAGGCCGGGCGCAGCACCGCCAGCAACTTCTCGCTGGTGGGATGGCTGCCCTGGTCCAGCAGGTTCTGACTGAAGCGCGCCTGGGCATTCAGTGGGTAATCGAACGGGCGCATCAGCACCAGTACGCCGATGCCCTGACGACGCTGCACCCAGCCGCGTTCGACCAACTGGTCAATGGCGCGGCGCAGCGTGTGGCGGTTGACCGCGTAGCGGGCGGCAAGCTGATGCTCGGCCGGAAGGTAGTCACCGCAGCGATAATGTTGACGAAGCTCCTGCTCAAGTCTGGCGGCAATTTCCTGATAACGCGTCGGATAACTGGTCGGATGTGTAGACAAGTGCATAGCAATCAATGCCTCGCTGATTAGATGAAGTGCTTACGCAAACGCTGAGAGAGGAAATCCAGCAGGCTGACGGTGACGATGATTAACACCATCAGGGCGCAGGTTTGCTGGAACTGAAAGCCGCGAATCGCCTCCCATAACGTCACGCCGATGCCGCCTGCGCCAACCATGCCGACCACCGTGGCGGAGCGGACGTTGGACTCAAAGCGGTACAGCGAGTAGGAGATGAGCAGCGGCATGACCTGTGGCAGTACGCCGTAGAGGATTTCTTCAATCTTGTTAGCACCCGTGGCGCGAATGCCTTCGACCGGACCCGGCTCAATGGCTTCTACCGCCTCGGAAAGCAGTTTGGAGAGCACCCCGGTGGTGTGGATAAACAGCGCCATCACCCCGGCGAACGGCCCGAGACCGACCGCAACCACAAACAGCATGGCGAAGACCATTTCGTTGATGGCGCGGCAGGCGTCCATCAGGCGACGCATTGGCTGGTAAATCCACCACGGCACCAGGTTGTCGGCGCACATCAGGCCGAAAGGAATCGACAGCACCACGGCGAGGGCGGTCCCCCAGACGGCGATTTGCAGGGTGATGGCCATTTCGCTGAGATAGTCCTGCCACTGGCTGAAGTCCGGCGGGAAGAAGTCAGCGGCGAAGGTCGCCATATTGCCGGAATCCTCGATCAGCGTGAGTGGAGCCATTTCGGCCCCTTTCCACGAGACGACCAGCACGGCGAGAAGAATGGCCCAGCTCAGCAGCGAGAACCAGCTACGCTTGGGCGGGGCGACGGTGATGGTTTGCATATTTGGCTCCGTTGGAACAGGTGTTTGCGTTGTAGGCCGGATAAGGTGTTTGCAGCGCCATCCGGCATTTACGCGATTGCCTGATGGCGCTGCGCTTATCAGGCCTACAAATCACTGCACCGCTTTATTTACGCTGGTCATGGCACCCAGCGCGGCGGTCAGGCGGTCGAGGTCATCCAGTTGTGCTTTAATCACCGAGGTTTTGCTGGTTTTCTCTTCCGCGTTCAGGCCCTTGTTATCCTTCACGCCCTGCATCTCTTTAAACAGCGCCAGCTGGCGAATCGGTACCAGTTGCAGATCGCTGGAGGCACGGAACGGCGCCCAGCCCAGGCGTTCCAACGTGGCTTTCTCTTCCGGCGTTTTGCCATAGCTCATGAAGAAGTCGTACACCTTGTCCTTGGTGGTTTCGGAGAGGTTTTTGCGCCAGACGATCGGATCGCCAGGGATCAGCGGCGATTTCCAGATCACCTTCAGTGCTTTCAATTTTTCCGGTGCGGAGGTTTTTAACTTGTCGAGGTTTTCGGTGTTGTTGGTGGCAACATCCACCTGCTTGTTGGCGACGGCCAGGGCGTTAGTTTCATGCCCGGCGTTAACGGTGCGCTTGAAGTCGCTGGCAGCAATGTTGTTTTTTGCGAAGACGTAGTAACCAGGGACGAGGTAGCCCGAGGTGGAGTTTGGATCGCCGTTGCCGAAGGTGAGATCCTTACGTTTGGCGATCAGATCGTTCAGGTTGTTGATCGGGCTGTCTTTATTGACGATCAATACGCTCCAGTAACCCGGCGATCCGTCTGCCGCGACGGTCTGGGCGAAGACCTGCCCATTGGCGCGATCCACCGCTTCCATCGCCGAGAGGTTGCCGTACCAGGCGATATCGACTTTGTTAAAGCGCATGCCCTGGATGATCCCGGCGTAGTCCGGGGCGAAGAAGGCATTCACTTTTACGCCCAGCGATTTTTCCATGTCCTTCAGGAACGGTTCCCACTGTGGCTTCAGGTTTTGCTGTGATTCGGTCGAAATAATGCCAAAGTTCAGCGCTTTTTCCTGTTCTTCGGCATATGCCGGGCTTAAGAAGGTGCTGAGACTAAACATGCTGGTGAAGGCCAGCGCGGCAACTGTCTTATAACTCATTTCCATTCCTCATTGTGGGGATGTCAGGCAGCCTGTGCGTTCTGGTCGACGCGGTTCATGCTGCGGTAGAGATGGTCAAAACGATCGTTATCAAACTGTTGGCTGCTGCCGTCGTAGAAGACGTGTCCCTGGCGCAGCGCAACAATGCGTTCGCAGTAACGCAGGGCGTAATCCACCTGATGCAGCGTGACCACGACGGTGATGCCGTCGGTCTGGTTAATGTCGCGCAGGGTGTCCATCACGATGCGTGCAGATTCCGGGTCCAGCGAGGCAATCGGCTCATCGGCGAGGATCACTTTTGCCTGTTGCATCAGGGCGCGGGCGATGGCGACGCGCTGCTGCTGTCCGCCGGAGAGCGTAGAAACGCGCTGGTAGGCAAAGTGCGCCATGCCAACGCGGGTCAGCGCCTGTAACGCCCGTTGCTTCTGCTGTGGCGTAAACCAGCTAAAACCGGTGCGCCAGAACGGCGTGCTGCCGAGCGCGCCAATCAGCACGTTCTCCAGCACGGTGAGACGGTTCACCAGATTGAACTGTTGGAAGATATAGCCCGTGTGGGCACGGCTTTTGCGGATGTCACGCGCCAGTCGGCCTTCACGTTGTACCGTGCGGCCTAATAGCTCGACGTGGCTACCTGGCGATTTATCACCGGTAATCAACCCGCTTAAATGACGTAAAAGGGTGGATTTGCCGGAACCAGATGGCCCAAGCAGAGCCACCATCTCACCGGAATGGATAGTCAGATCAACCGCATTCAGCGCCTGATGATGATTGAATGATTTGGAGAGTTTCTCGACGCGAATAACCGTTTGCATGATGCGGCCTCCCTAAAAAAGTGGCCCCATCGTGGCGGATTAATGTGACATTTTCGTTAAGGGATGGTTACTCGAAGATGAAGAGTTGAGCGATATTTGATGACAGTACGGGAGGACAAGCCTCCCGTAGGATTACTCCGTGGGGGGCTGCTGCTGTTTGACGACGTTGATCATCCACGGCACACCGTACTGGTCGGTGACTTTACCGAAACCGTGCGCCCAGAATGTTTCCTGCCAGTCCATTTCGATTTGACCTGTTGCTGCCAGGTTGTCAAACCAGCGCTTCCCTTCGTTGACATCCTGCGTGTCGAGGACCAGCGTGAAGCCGGAGTAATGGGCTTTTCCCGTCGCGACGCCGTCGCTCATCATGATGTCGCTGCCCGCAACGCGCAGGTTGGCGTGGGCGATGGCGGTATCAGGGAATTTCATTCCAGAAGGGCAACCCTCTTCACTGTCCTGCGCCGACTGGGGCATTTCACCGAAGTTGATTTTGTAGAGCAGTTCTGCGCCCAGCGTCTGTTGGTAGTACGCAATGGCGTCAGCGCAGTTGCCTGCAAAAGAGATGTAGGGACTTAACGACATGATCTTTACCTCAGGTAAAAGAAGCCCGTTAAGTGTAGTTAGCGTAGGCCTGGTAAGCGAAGCGCCACCGGGCAATAAAAGCCGGATGGCGACTAACGCCTTATCCGGCCAACAAAATTAGTTCTTTTTCACAAACTCGGATTTCAGTTTCATCGGTCCGAATCCATCAATCTTGCAATCGATGTTGTGGTCGCCTTCCACCAGGCGGATGTTTTTCACTTTGGTACCGATCTTCAGCATGGAAGAGCTACCTTTGACCTTCAGATCTTTCACGACGGTTACGCTGTCGCCGTCGGCCAGCAGGTTACCGTTAGCGTCTTTCACGATCAGTTCGTCGCTGTCATGCGCGGGTTCAGCATCGTTCCATTCGTGAGCGCATTCCGGGCAGATGAACATGCCGTTATCTTCGTAGGTGTATTCGGAGTTGCATTGTGGGCAGTGTGGTAATGACATGTGGATTTCCTCAAAAGTCAGCAGGGGCAAAAGCGCCCAAAAAATGGCAGATTGCCGAAAAAGGCCGCAATTATACATAAAATCCCTGCGGTTGTCGGGACTACTGTCTGACTAAGCTCTGAGGCACGGCGCAGATAAAGGTCTCAATACCTGTACTTTCCACTACTTGCACGTTTGGCGGAATATTTTTTAAGGGAAATTGCTCCGCTTTGTTATTTAAGTTAAGGTGAGGCGAACCACCTAATATTCATCGGTATCATGACTTGTCAGCCAAGCTGAGTTATTGTGAGTGGATACCGCATACCCCTTAATTTAGGTAGGGGGATTAAGCTGGCATTTTTTAAAACTGAACTACTCTGTTTATCTTCCTTGCTTATTACAGTAAGGGAGAGGCATCAGGCCAACGGTTATAAAATAAAATTTATTCTAATAATATCAATTGGTTGTTTTGATTTTAATTATTTCTACACGTAATGATAAAAGCCGAAAGTCCATAAATAAAAAGATTTGGCTAAATAAAAGTAAGATTATTTGCGTTAAGGAAGAATTTTCCATGTACACACAGACAATATATGAATTAAGTCAGGAAGCTGAACGCTTGCTGATGCTCTCTCTTGACCATCTCAGGCAGTTGCAAAAATTGCCGACGACGTCGTTGGATGATGTCGCGCTGAAAAAAGGTGAGCATAGCGGGCACGTACAGCCCCTGCATTTCACTGCGCGTGGCATGGATGTCCAGCAAGCAACGCTCAATAATGAGCTACGGAAGGTCACGCGTCTGGAAATGGTACTGGCCATTGTCGGCACGATGAAAGCGGGAAAGTCGACGACGATTAATGCGATTGTGGGGACGGAAGTGTTACCCAATCGTAATCGTCCGATGACGGCCCTGCCGACGTTGATCCGCCATACGCCAGGCCAGAAAGATCCGGTGTTGTATTTTTCTCATGTCGCGCCGATTGATGCCTTAATGAAAACTTTGCAGCAGCGTGTGCGCGAGTGCGATCGCCAGTCTCTTAGCCATGAGCTGGAAATTGATAAAGATATGAATACGCTGCTGCTGCGTATTGAAAACGGTGTGGCGTTCGAGCGCACCTATTTAGGTGCCGAACCTATTTTCCAGTGCCTCAAGAGCCTGAACGATCTGGTGCGTCTGTCAAAAGCGCTGGAGGTTGATTTTCCTTTTTCTGCGTACGCCGCCATTGAGCATATTCCGGTGATTGAGGTCGAGTTTGTGCATTTGGCCGGGCAGACAAATTATCCGGGGCAGTTAACCCTGCTGGATACGCCGGGGCCGAATGAAGCCGGACAGCCGCACTTACAAAAGATGCTGAAGGAACAGCTGGCGCGGGCGTCTGCGGTACTGGCGGTGATGGACTATACCCAACTGAAGTCGATTTCGGATGAGGAAGTGCGCCAGGCGATCACCGCGGTGGGTAAATCGGTACCGCTGTATGCCCTGGTTAATAAATTCGATCAAAAAGACCGTAATAGCGATGATGAAGAGCAGGTGCGGGCGCTGATTTCTGGCACGTTGATGAAGGGCGGTATTACGCCTGAGCGTATTTATCCGGTGTCTTCCATGTGGGGGTATCTGGCGAATCGCGCACGTCATGAACTGATGACTCACGGGCGGCTGCCGGATCACCAGCAACAACGCTGGGTACAGGATTTTGCCGAAGCGGCGCTGGGTCGGCGTTGGCGTACCGCCGATCTGGATGATACCGAGCATATTCGGCATGCTGCCGATTTACTGTGGCAAGACTCGCTGTTTGAGCAGCCGATTCAGAATGTTATTTATGCCGCCTACGCGAATGCCTCGCTCTATGCGCTCCGCTCCGCGTCCCATAAGCTGTTGAATTATGCGCAAAGCGCACACGAATACCTTGAATTTCGCTATCACGGATTAACGGTCGCGTGTGACAAGCTGCAGCTGAACATCGACCATATTGAAGAGGATATGCAGCAGATCCAGGTGGGTCAGGAGCAGGTCAGCGATGAGGTTAAACACGAAGTTGATCTGGCACTGGAGGCGACCACCGCGTTTCTCAATCAGCAGCAGGCTGAGATCCTGGGCAGTATCGATAGGCTGTTTGAAAAAGAAAGCGTGCTGAGGATGTCACGACACGGTATGGGATCGGGCGTTGCGGCGGCGGAAATGGCCGGAGAAATGCTGGTGCTGCATGATGAAGGGCAAGCGAAAATTGTGTTAGATAAAATTCGTTCCGCCTGTGAAGTCGTCCTGCTGGCGGCACAGGAGAGTATCAGCCGCGATTTAGCCCTGCGCTTTGAGCAACTTGAGTCGACGTTGTCGCGGGCGTTAAATGACGCCATACGACCCATTGAGCAGCGGGTGAAAGAAGAGTTGAGCCATGCCGGATTCCGTGCCCGGATCCGCTTTCCGGCGTTTCATTCGGCGATGTTTAACTTCAATACCCGCCAGTTGTTTAACGAAGCGATTGAGCAGGATACGCCGTTGGATGAAGGCACATCCTCCGCAGGCGGAGTGCGGGATACGTTCTCACGTTGGCTGAATCAGCCGAACTGGGGATGGAATGATGATGTCGCCGCAAAAACGCGGTACCTGATTGATATCAACGCACTGCACAACAGCCTTGGGCAGTACGTTACGCTGTTTTGCCAACAAATTCGTAAAGCTTTAGTGGCGCAGGTCGATATTTCTGTTACGGCAGGCATGGCGACGTTTTTTGCCGATTTTTCGCTGTGTCTGACGCAATTGCAGGCGAGCCTGCGTGAGAGTCTGATCCTGCGTCAGCAAAATGAATCTGCTGTGAGCGCATTGAGTGAACAACTGCAGCACCGTATTACGATTGCGTCATGGATTTATGAAGACTCCCGCTTGCTACGTGATGATATCCATACTCTTTTTGCAGCTGAGCATACATGACTAACGTGTTACTGGAAGGCCCCGGGCGGGCGCTGGAGTGCGTCTACCCAAAGTTTATGGTCGATCTGGTTCAGGGAGATGAAACCAAACGTTCCGGCGGTTTTCTGCAACAGCAGCAGCGTCTGCGCGCGCGCCTGACGCAGGAAGTGTTATCCCAGACACAGCTGCGGGCGTGGGTTCTGGCGGGCGTCTCCAGCGAGAATCTGATGATGCGCCTGAAGCTGGTGGAAAAACTGGCGAGCATGATTGACCCCGGTCATCTGGCGCTGGTGCGTATTACCGAAGGATTGGCGTTCCTGCAAGAGACGGAACGTCCGCGCGGGCAATCCACGCCCGGCATTATGCAGCAGATCAATACGCTCTCCAGCTGGTTTAGCCAACGCAGTGCTTATAAAGAGAAGGCGCTGACGCAGCGCGGGCTGACCGTTCAGGCGGGTGAACACAGCGAACAAATTTTTACCCGTTGGCGGGCAGGGGCGTATGACGGCTGGTCGCTGCCGGGGCGTTGTTTTGTCGCGCTGGAAGAGCTGCGCTGGGGCGCGTTTGGTGATGCTTGTCGGCTGGGCAATGCCGATGTGGTGGCGATGCTCAAAGATAATCTACGCACTATGGCGACCCAGGCGCTGGCGCACAGTGTGAATGCCGCACCCACCACGCGTCATTATTATCATCAATGGCTCAGTTCACCTACCGCAGGGGGATCACGCGAGCATAACGATATGCTGAGTTGGTTGGGCGACTGGTGTGATATGGAGCAGCATCCGGTGAGCGGGTCGGTGACGCAGCGTTGGCAAAATGTGGCGCTGGGGATGCCGCGACTGTGTTCGGCGAAGCGACTGGTGGATGCGATGGTTGAGGAGATTTTTGCACCGTCCCCTCGCAGAGGCTGAGAAGGGACGGTGAGTACGCAGCAGACTTAGTGATGTAACGAGTCAGCCGGCGCGGTTGTCGATTCTGTGACGACCGGTGTTTTGTTAAAACGTTTGGCGTACAGGGCGGTGATAATCGGGACCAGAATCGCCGTGACAATCACGCTGGCGGCAACCAACGCGGTAGCGGAGGCGGCAACCGGTTCAAATGCCGGGTTAATCTGGGCGATAATGACCGGGTTTGCTACCGCAGCACCGGCTGCAGAAGACGCCGCTACGCCCGCCGTACCGTTCCCGCCACCAATCACACGGTCAGCAATAATCAGCGGGATACCGGTAATCACGATGACCGCGACACCCAGCAGGATACCCAGCAGACCGGTATCAACGATAACGCTCAGGTTAATGGTGTTCCCCAGTGCGAAACCGAAGAACGGAATCAGTACCGGCGTCGCTTTGCTGAAGAAGGTACGCAGGTCGTGATCCAGGTTACCCAACGTAAAACCAATCAGGAATGGTAATACGGCGCCAACGAAATGGTGTGGCTCAAAGGAGGCGAGACCTGCAGAACCCAGAATGACCATGGTCATCAGCGGGCCGGATTCCAGAGACATCAGGACAAATGCGCCGGACTCTTCTTTAGTGCCGTACTGGTTCATCAGGCTGGCGTACAGACCGCCGTTGGTCATGTCCATTGCAGAGACAATTGCCAGCACGGAAAGACCCGCAAAGAATCCTGTTTGAATACCGGTATCAGGAATGAATGATGCGGCGATCATTGCCACTGCCCAGGCCACGGCGATTTTGGTTAATACCAGCGTACCGGACTTGCGTAATACCGTGCCGGTTGCCCGTAAATCAATAGAAGCACCAATACAAAAGAACCACACGGCCAGAATGGGAACGGTGCCGCTAATCATCCCTTTAGTAAATGAACCGAAATACGCACCGGTATCGGGAGCTAACGTATTTAACACCGCACCTAATAACAGAGGAATCAACATCATTCCGCCGGGGATGCGTTCAATCGTGGCCTTAATTTTCATAAACGTCCTCATATCTTATCGCCGATGATAAATGCGCAATAAAACAAAATATTATTTAAATTCAACAGGTTATTCGTAAGTCTTAACAAAGAAAAATAGCTATCTCTTTGTTTTTTAAAATCTAACGCGGCATACGTTGAGCATGTCATTGCCCCCAGGGATAGTGCGTCTGGAATTAGTGTGCATTCATAAGAACGATGATTCAATCAAAATAAAACAGCGTTTTAGTTATCTTCATCACATATTTCACGCAAAAATTCCTAAAGCTTCCGATTATTAAAAAACCTGTGAATAAGTTGTAACGGGATTAGGTGTTTTTTTACCTGGCAGGGTAATAATGACGTTCGTGATTGTTGATGCTGAAAATCGATTTTTACTTGTAGTAAATAGGGAATTAATCGCAACCCTGGTGTGTAAAAAAGTTGACTAAGAATGACCTTATTTACGCAGGTTGACGAAATGAAATACTATGTGTGAAGTTGATCACAGATTTAAACACTGTTAGGGTAAAGAGGTCATTAACCGCCCAATCAGGCGTCAACAGGTTCGGTTGTACTGCGCATTGCCGTTCAGTGTAAGTAAACCTGCTACGCTTGTTACAGGGATTGCGCCTGTGCATTCCCCGCTCGGCGATGACCTTAGCGCATGCTGCGTTGGGAGAGTCTCGTGCGCGACAGGGCTAAGTCTATGAGGACTGGTATGCTAAAAAGGAAAAAAATAAAACCCATTACGCTTCGCGACGTCACCATTATTGATGACGGTAAACTGCGAAAAGCCATTACCGCAGCGTCGCTGGGTAATGCGATGGAATGGTTCGATTTTGGCGTTTATGGATTTGTTGCTTACGCATTAGGTAAAGTGTTCTTTCCGGGGGCTGACCCCAGCGTGCAGATGGTTGCTGCACTCGCCACCTTCTCCGTTCCCTTTCTGATTCGACCGCTTGGCGGACTGTTCTTCGGTATGCTCGGCGATAAATACGGTCGCCAGAAGATCCTCGCTATCACCATTGTCATTATGTCGATAAGCACCTTCTGTATTGGGCTTATCCCGTCGTATGCCTCGATTGGTATCTGGGCGCCAATATTGCTGCTGCTGTGTAAGATGGCGCAGGGATTCTCGGTGGGCGGGGAATACACCGGTGCTTCGATTTTCGTCGCGGAATACTCCCCGGACCGTAAGCGCGGATTTATGGGCAGCTGGCTGGACTTTGGCTCGATTGCCGGGTTTGTGCTGGGTGCGGGCGTAGTCGTGCTGATCTCGACCGTCGTCGGTGAGGAAAACTTCCTTGAGTGGGGCTGGCGTATTCCGTTCTTCATCGCGCTGCCGTTAGGACTGATTGGTCTGTATCTGCGCCACGCGCTGGAAGAAACCCCGGCGTTTCAGCAGCATGTCGATAAGCTGGAACAGGGCGATCGCCAGGGGCTGCAGGAAGGGCCGAAGGTTTCGTTTAAAGAAATCGCCACTAAACACTGGCGTAGTCTGCTGGCGTGTACCGGTCTGGTGATTGCCACCAACGTCACCTATTACATGCTGCTCACCTACATGCCGAGCTATCTGTCGCATAACCTGCATTACTCTGAAGATCACGGTGTGCTGATTATTATCGCCATTATGATTGGTATGCTGTTTGTGCAACCGATAATGGGGCTGCTGAGTGACCGTTTCGGGCGTCGACCGTTTGTGATCATGGGCAGTATTGCGCTGTTTGTGCTGGCCATCCCGGCCTTCATCCTGATTAACAGTAACGTCATCGGCCTGATTTTTGCCGGTTTACTGATGCTGGCGGTGATCCTCAACTGCTTTACCGGGGTGATGGCGTCAACGTTACCGGCAATGTTCCCGACGCACATTCGTTACAGTGCGCTGGCTGCGGCATTTAATATTTCGGTACTGATTGCTGGTCTGACACCGACGCTGGCCGCCTGGCTGGTGGAAAGTTCGCAGAACCTGATGATGCCGGCTTACTATCTGATGGTGGTTGCGGTGGTCGGTTTAATTACCGGTATAACCATGAAAGAGACCGCTAACCAGCCGCTGAAAGGGGCGACGCCTGCTGCTTCGGATATTCAGGAAGCGAAAGAAATCCTCGGCGAGCACTACGATAATATCGAGCAGAAGATTGAAGATATCGATCAGGAAATTGCGGATTTGCAGGTTAAGCGTTCACGCCTGGTCCAGCAGCATCCGCGTATTGATGAGTAATCGTGTTACTGCCTGACGGCGCGCCGCTTTCAGGCCTACGGGTAGCGTTGTAGTCAGTAGGCCGGATAAGGCGTTAGCCGCCATCCGGCGCGTGGCCTTAAGGTTGGCTTAATCTCTGTCAGGCAAACTCTCCTCCATACTATCGGAGGAGAGTGTCATGAAAACCCGTATCTATGAAAGTTTAACCACCGTGTGCAGCCTGCTGATTGTGAGCAGCTTTGTGTACGTGTGGGTGAGCTCTTACTGATCTTGCTCCAGTACTACGCTGGCTCGGGTGCCGGTGGCTCCCGTGCGATTTTGCAAAAAGAATTGCCCGCGATGGAGCTGGGTGATGCGGCTGACAATGCTCAGCCCCAGTCCAATACCGCCAAAACGACTGTCCATGCGCACAAACGCTTTGCTTAACTCCCCGCATTTACTTTCATCAATGCCCGGCCCTTCGTCTTCAACGACCATCCGCGCTTCCGGGCTAGTATTCAGGCTAATCCTAATATTACTGCCCTCCGGGCTGTAACGATGCGCGTTTTCGACTAAGTTACGCAGCAGCATACGCAACAGCGTAACGTCGCCACGCACCACGACATCGGCAGCGCTCTCGGGTAATAGAAGCGTTTGTTGCCGCTGATCCAGCATAGTGCTGAGTTCATCGTAGGCAGGCAGTATGACGTCCTCCAGCAGTTTGACATGCTGGTAATTCCCCGCTGAAAACGACTGACCCACGCGGGCAAGCTGCAGCAGCTGCGACACGCAGTCCATCATTTGGTCTAAGCGGGCAATAAGCGGTGAAACGTCCACGTTGTGGGTTTTTGACAGTAATTCCAGGTGCAGGCGAACGCCAGATAACGGTGTGCGCAGCTCGTGAGCGACGTCGGCAGTAAACAGACGCTCATTGTCGAGAGTGTTGGTGAGTCGCGTCACCAGCTGATTCAGTGCCGTGACGACCGCCTGTATCTCAACGGTAGAGCTGCGGATCTCTATAGGGGTCAGGTTATCGGCCGTGCGCGCTTCTAACTCTTTTTGCAGGTTGGCAAGCGGGCGGGTGATCCGTCGCACTGCCTGATAGCAAATCAGCAGCGTCAGGCTGACCATAAAGAGACCGGGGACGATCAGGCTGGCGATAGCCTCGCGGATCTCATGCATGATGTGGCGATCGTTGTTACGGTTTTCGCGCAACGCCTGTTCGAACAGCTGTATTTGTTCGGTGCTTTCATGCCACAGCCAGAAGGTGCTAATCAGCTGAAAGACCACCAGAATCAGGCCGATCGTTATCATCAAACGATGGCGCAGCGGCAGCGGCTGTTTTAAATAACGTATCAGCTTCACTTAGTTTTCCTCAGTGGCGACCAGCATGTAGCCAAATCCCCTGACCGTGCGAATACGGGCTTTACCCACTTTATCGCGCAGGTTATGAATGTGAACTTCCAGCGTATTTGTCGACGGTTCGTTCTCCCAACTGTAGATATCGTTATACAGGATTTCCCGGTGTACCGGGCTGCCCGCTTTGAGCATCAAGCGCGACAGCAGCGCGTACTCTTTCGGCGTTAAGATAACCTCTTGCCCGTCCATCCATACCTGGCGACGACCAATGTTCAGCATCAGGTTACCGACAGTCAACTCGCTCTCGCCCTGATTGTTATGGCGGCGCAGCAAGGCCCGAATACGGGCATGCAGTTCTTCCAGCGCGAACGGTTTGACCAGATAGTCATCGGCACCGACGTCCAGCCCGGCAACCCGGTCTTTGAGCGTGTCGCGGGCGGTGAGGATCAGCACCGGAATCGTGTATTTTTTCTGCCTGATGCGGTTGAGAAAGTGCAGGCCGTCTTCATCAGGTAAACCGAGATCCAGTACCACCAGACTATAATGCGCAGTCTCCAGGCACTGCTCTGCGGCACGGGCGGTTGACACGCCGTCGCAGGCATAGCCTTCCGTTTGGGCGGCAAGGATCAGTCCCTGTAATAACAGCGTATCGTCTTCAACAATCAGAATTTTCATTCAGTTAGCCTCCCCGGCACGGGTGCAGAATATCATCTGCCGCCTGGTAATTCCTGGTTTGTACGCCCGTTAATCCCAGCAGGGTTGAGAATAAATTATCCTGGGAGAAATCTTCTGCGCTGGCCCGTTTTTGCAAACATGTTTGCGAGATCTGGTAGCGCTGCTGGTAGTCCTCTGACAACCACAGCAGCATCGGTACATGCTTTTGTGTTGCTGGCGCAATGGAATACGGCAGGCCGTGTAAATAGACGCCGTTTTCCCCTAACGATTCACCGTGATCGGAAAGATAGACCAGGCTGGTGGTGAAATTGTCCTGATGTGCTTTCAGTATATTGATTGCTTTATCAACAATATAGTCAACATACAGGATGGTATTGTCGTAGGTATTCACCAGTTGTTGCTGCGAGCAGGTTTGGATCTCATTGGTGTCGCAGGTTGGGGTAAATTTCTTGAACTGCGGCGGATAGCGGTTGTAATAGGTCGGGCCGTGGCTGCCGATGGTATGCAGCACAATCACGCCGTCGCCCTGAAGATGGTTAATGTACTCTTCCAGCCCGTGGAACAGAACGTCGTCGTAGCATTCACCGTCGATGCACTGCCCCGGCAGATTTAGCTTGGTCATATTCTGATGCGGTACGCGGTCGCATGCGCCTTTGCAGCCGCCGTCGTTATCATTCCACAGCACGTTGATTCCCGCCCGCTGAATGACATCAAGTACGCCTTCCTGGTGGTGTGCCAGCTCTTCATCGTAGTGTGCGCGCGGCATGTCGGAGAACATGCAGGGGACGGACACCGCCGTCGCCGTCCCGCAGGACGTGGTGCGCGGGAAATAGACCACGTCATCTTTTTCCAGCCGCGGGTTGGTCTGGTGTGAATACCCCGACAGCGAGAAGTTATCCCCGCGCGAGGTTTCTCCCAGCACCACGATGGTGAGATTTTTACGCTTTTCTTTCAGCATTAACGGATTGCGGTGGGCATCTTCGCCAATACGCACCAGTGGCAAATCGGCCAGGCGCTGGTGTGAATACCAGGACGAGGTGGCGACGATGCTGTTGGACGGGCTGAGGGATTTAACCAGCTCTTTGTTATTGCGAAACAGCGAGGCGTAATCTTTGTAGAAGAAGGCGGCGACCAGCACGATCAGCAGTACCGAGACCAGGATATTTGCCCCCCGGTACAGCACGCTACGCAATACCGGCGTCGTTGGTTTAACTTTGATCCAGCAGGCGATGATCGCCGCCAGAATACCGCTCACCCCGAGCGTGACGATCATTTGCGGCGTCAGCAGAGCGAAGGTTTCAGCGGGCGTGGTATCCATCATATTGGCGATCATCGAACGGTCGATGATGATGCCGTAGGTCATGATGAAATACTGGGCAGAAGCGCCCAGCAGAATGAAAATGCAGGCCAACGGGCGGTTAAGCCACAGGAATGAAGCCAGCGTCAGCACAATGTTCATGACGCTGAAGGCCACCACCGGCATCGACAAAAACACCAGCACGTTGCGCAGGGAATCCAGCGGGAGCTCTTGCAGCACCTGCTTATAGAACGCAACGTTCAGAAAGGTGGCCAGATAAAAAGAGATCAGCAGCAGCCAGCTGATGTGCCCGAGAGTCGGTCTTTTAAACAGGTGCTTTAACATGAAGAGGAAATTCCATCGACTAAGTGGGGCAGATCCTCGCAAAGTAAAGTTAAGCCAACCTTAAGAACTTAAGATTGGCTTAATACCGGATGGCTGCGATGCCTTGTCCGGCCTATATGCACCCCTGCTGCTTACATTAATTATTGTTAACTGGGGCATCCAGTGGATACGGATTTTTATGGATCCGGTTGTAATTAAGGGCATACAGCGCGGTGATGATCATCAGCATCACGAATGACCACATCACCTCTTTGGCGCCCGAGCCGACCACCGCCCAGATGCAGTAGATAAATGCCACGAAGGTGACCAGCAAGTACAGGGGACGTGCTTTACCAAAGTGACCATGGCCCAGCAGCAGCAGGGCGGCACAGGTATACAGGTAAGGCACCAGCGTGAAGATGACCGAGACAGAAGAGACCAGGCCAAACTCTTTGGCGGCGTTCGGTGACATGCTGCTGAACTGGAAGAGAGTCATCAGGATCCCGACGATAATTAACCCGGCAACCGGTGTACCGGCTTTGTTGACACGGGCGAAAATCGGTGGGAACAGACCGTCGTCGGCCGCCGCTTTTGCGGTTTGTCCGGCAAGTAACGTCCAGCCACCCAGTGAGCCGAGACACCCGGCCGCTGCGCAGAAGGAGACAATCGCGCCTGCGGTGTCGCCCAATGCCATGCGTGCCGCATCGCCGAATGGTGAAGCCGAAACGCGCAGCGCCGCGTTAGGGATCATACCCATAATCGCGGTGGTGGAAAGTACGTAGCAGACGGCGGCAATCAGTACCCCGCCAATGGTGGCGATAGGCACGTTACGTTTAGGGTTTTTGACCACGCCCGCAGCCACAGAAGCACTTTCTACCCCGATGAATGACCACAGGGTGACGTTCAAGGTGCTTTGGATCGCGCCGAAGGTGTTCATGCCGCTGACGTTCCAGGCTGCCATATAGGTTTCACCGCGAAACCAGAACCAGCCGAAGACGGCAATCCCGACAATGGGCACCAGTGCCAGCACGGTAGCAATGGCCTGCACGCGGGTGATCATTTTCGGCCCGACGATATTCAGCAACACGAAGACCCACAGTACGGCGACGCAGGTCAGCGTTAACACCAGCGGATCTTTTAAGATGGGGAAAAAGTAGCTCAGGTAACCCACGCCAATGACCACCATCGCGATGTTACCGATCCAGCAGGCCAGCCAGTACAGGACGTTGGTTTGATAGCCTAAGAAGGGACCGAAGCAGCGGCGGGCATACGCGTAAGAACCACCGGGACTGGAGTCTAAGGACGACATTTTGGCATACACCATCGACAGCGCCAGCGCGCCGATAATCGTGACTAGCCATCCGTAGATTGCAATCCCGCCAGTTGACGCCAGATTGGCGGGTAACAGGAATACACCGGAACCCATAATATTCCCCGACACCATTAAGGTGACGGGGATTAAGCCCACTTTGTGAGCATCAGCATCCGTCGACATATTTCTTAACTCCTGATAAGGATAAATGACGACGTATCATACCTCCGCAGAAGATGATTGAATTATGGCGAAAGGGGAGTATCGCCAATGCTGATATTATTATGGCTTATTGCTAAATGATTAAAAATCAGGCGGCCGTTTGTTCCCGGTGCAGGCTAACATAATGCAGTGGGGTCATCCCGTAGAACTCTTTGAATACAGAGATGAAGTATGACGTACTGTTATATCCGCACAGTTGTGACACCTGAGATATGTTTTTTCCGTCCATCAATAATTGATTGACGGCATAACGCATGCGACAGGTGGTAATTATTTGGCTGTAACTTGTATTTTCATTTTTGAGCTTTTTCTTTAACAAACTGGGGCTCAGGCACAGGCAACTGGCGACCAGACTCAAGTTCCAGTCTTTATGAATATCACTCTCAATGATGTGATAAACGCTGTCGCTAATACGACTGCGTAACATATGCATCAGCAGCGGGAGAAACTTTTTGCTGTCGAGAAAGCGTGATAGCACGGTGAACAGCAGTGCACGCGTCCGTTCTGCCTCCCCTTCGTTCAGCGTTTCCATCACGCTGTGCTGGGCGGCGACCCGAAACACATCCGGCGTCAGGCAGGCAGCGGTCATTACCGGGCTGGCACTGCGTTGCCAGAGGGGGATTTGTGAGAGATCTTTATTTAAAAATCGTAAGTAATCTTTAATAATGTCGCGACTGATGTGAACCACCAGGGCGTTATTGAGTGAAGAGAAGTCGATAATATTATTATCACATGCCACCAGTGCCATGTGGTTGGCTTTTAAACTGATGGCTTCTTTACCGTTAATCCTTAACCAAACATCTTTCTCCGTTAATACAACAACACAAGCTTCTTTGCTGCAAACCCTCATACCCGAACTCCTGGAATATGAATATAAAATACCGTCGCTCGCCGAAGGGTGAGTAATACCGGTTAAATGGAATTGTATGATGAATCAAAACCTGCGATAAAATAGCGTGATTCATAGGAATTACAATATCTGTGGGGATTATTGGGGTGTACATAATAATTTACGCGAGTGGCAACGTGTTTTCGCTGCATAAAAAAAGCGCGGGGTGGCCCCGCGCAAAAGGTATGACAATGTTATTGTTTTGCAGCAATACTCAGGAATTACTCAAGCATGACATGTCTACCTTAAACATCGGACTATCTATAAAGCGACATTATGCTTTCACGCACATGACGTGATACATGCCGTCGATAATTTCCGTTCCTTCGGTTTCATGTTCAAAGCCAGGGAAGTTATGGTCCCAGGATTGCAACGAACGCAGGTAACTTATCTGTGGGCTATTGGCATCGCCAAAGTTTTCCCCGGACAGCAGCATCGGGATTCCCGGTGGGTAAGGGATAACGGAATTGGCGGCAATACGGCCCGGCAGATTTTCGATGGCTACCATCTCAACGTTGTTGCTCACGATTGCGTTATAGGCTTCGCGCGGGGTGATTTCAGCGACAGGCAGGCCGGAGTAAGCCGCATTGAGGCGGCTACCTGGGTTATTTTCTTTCAGCCAGGCGAACATGGTGTCGCCCAGATCGTGAATGCCCATGTTGGCGTAAGTGTCAGGATGTTCCTCTACCAGTTCCGGCATCACCTGTGACAGCGGGGTATTGGCATCGTAATGGTGCTTGAAGGAACACAGCGTGTTGATAAGCGTGCCCCATTTCCCGCGGGTGATCCCCATTGAGAACAGGAACATAATCTGGAAGTCGGTGGTGCGGGTCGGTACGATACCGTGACGACCAAGCCAGGCGGTGACCAGCGCGGCCGGCACGCCATTTTCTTCCAGCTCGCCGTCGTCGCCCATTCCTGGTGCCAGAATGCTGACCTTAATCGGGTCCAGCATGCTCCAGTTATCCGGCAGGTCTTTAAAGCCGTGCCAGGATTCACCCGGGCGCATCACCCAGCAATTCTGGTTGGTGGTCAGCAGTTGGGTCGGTGCATCCGCGAAGTCGTAGGTTTTGCCGGTTTGTGGATCGGTGACCACCTCTTTGTTCCATGGTTTGAAGAACCAGTCGCCCTCGGCGGTGAATTCTTTGTATAACCGCGCCATTGCCTGGCGGAAATCAACCGCTTCGTCGATCACTTCCTGAGTGAGCGACAGGCCGCTATTACCGTCCATCATTGAGACCGCCACGTCGTTTGAGGCGCAGATGGCATACAGCGGTGAGGTGGTGGCGTGCATCATATACGCCTGGTTAAAGCGGGAGAAATTCACCGCTCCACGGCCTTCACGCACGTGGATGTAAGAGGCCTGTGACAGCGCATTCAGCAGTTTGTGGGTGGAGTGCGTGGCAAATACGGTGGGGCCGTTATGGTCGCCCGGCTCTCCACGCATGGCGTAGTGGTCGTTGTAAATCGGGTTGAAGCGCGCATAGCCGTACCAGGCTTCATCGAAGTGTATACGATCGCTGGTTTGTGCCAGCAGGTCTTGCGCTTCTTTCGCGTTGTAGCAGACGCCGTCGTAGGTACAGTTAGTGACCACGCTGTAAGATGGCTTTTGCCCGGCTTTACCTTGTGTCAGCGGGCTTTCGCTGATTTTTTTCTGCAACGTTTCCGGCTGCATTTCCTGCGGGTAGATAGGCCCGATAATGCCGTAACGGTTACGGCTTGGCACCATATACACCGGTTTTGCCCCGGTGAGGATCAGCCCCTGCTCGATCGATTTATGGCAGTTTCGATCCAGAACGACCACGTCGTTGTCGGTCATGCAGGCCTGCATGATGGTGCGGTTAGAGCCGGATGTGCCGACCACTACGGACCACGAACGGTCAGCGCCAAAGACGCGGGCGGCATATTTTTCACTCTCGCCAAATGCGCCGGTGTGGTCAAGCAGTGAGCCGAGAGAGGCGCGTTCGATACCCATATCGCTACGGAACAGATTTTCGCCGTAGTAATCATGGTAGAAACGACCCGCAGGGGTTTTGGTAAATCCGACGCCGCCCTGGTGGCCCGGTGCGGCCCAGGAATATTCATGGATGTCGCCGTATTTCATCAATGCGCTGAACAGTGGCGGCAGAAGCTGCTGGCGATAACGGGTCATTGCCGCAACGGCGCGCCCGGCGATAAAGTCGGCAGTATCTTCCAGAATCCAGGCGAATTCATCGACAAGCTCCAGCAGATCGCGATCCAGCGATGCGGTAGCTTTTTCCCGATCGCCCAGCAGGAAAACGGGAACATTTTGCTGGCGTTCGTGAAGCTTGCCGATCAATTGCCTGACGTTGAGGTGTTCGTCCTGTTGTTCCATTTGGTAGCTGAACATCAGGCAGTCAATGGCTTCATTGGCGGCCAGGATGGCGTAACCATCATCGAATGATGTGGACTTAATGACGGTCACATTTTGCCGACTTAGAGCGTCCGCCAGACGTTCGACCGCGTGGCCGACCCAGGTGTCCTGATGCAGAAATTCGCTTTCAACAATTAATACTTTCATCGTCTGTTTCCCGTAGTGGAGGATGTGTGACGAGGGCAAGTATTTACCTGATAAATACGGGAGTAAAGGGGGTGAAAATCAGGCGATTTTGTGTTTTTATTTTTTAAAAACAAATGGTTGATTGGCGAATTTGGCGATTTTTCCCCGTCGTTTATCGACAGGGGAATTATTTTTTTGGCTGATAGTGATATTGCCGGGGTCAGAGGGCTGCTGACTCAGTTTGCGGTTATTAACCCATAGCGGCGCAACTGCCGACAATGAACCCGCGCCAGCAGTATCACCGTGGTTAATGCGCCGAGCAGGGCACAGAACATATCTGACTGGGTATCCCACGGATCGCCCTGCGTGCCAAGGAAATCATCTGCGCCCTGACCCATCGCCAGCGCTGCCCACCATTCAAGCAGTTCATAGGTGGCGCTGATAGCCAGCGCGACACAGCAGACTAAAAACGCCAACATCTTACGCCCACGGACAATATTGCCGCGTACTAAAATCTCTCTGGCCGTGAGGGCTGGTACCAGCCCCTGGAAGAAGTGGCCCAGCTTGTCATAAGGGTTGCGGCTCAGATTCAGCCACTCCTGAACGTCAAAGCCAATCGGCACCTTAGCGTAGGTGTACATACCGCCCACCATCAGAATGATGGCATGCAAGAAAATCAGCGTGTAGAGCAGCGGCGTCAGCGGATAGCGTCTGGTCGTGGCCAGCAGTAGCGGCACCACAATAATGACCGGCGTGACTTCCATCAGCCAGGTGATTTTTTCTGTGGCGCAGAAGCCGGTATAGGCAAGAATGAGTGCCAGCACCAGTGCAGCAGTATTCAGTATCGAAGTATTCAGTGTGCGGATCATGGTGATTTCGCGAGTAGTCGAAAAGGCTACTATTTATCGGGCGTGATAAAAATTCAATACCCGTTATTGAGGGGGAGAGTGGCCCGGGGGGATCACCGGGCTGCCCTCAACGGTTGGGTGTCCAACGATTGGGAGCAGTCCGGTGCCGGGCCAGATAGGTTACTTCGCGCAGTTAGCGCATTGCTTGCTGACAATTTGCTGGAAGAAATCGTTGCCTTTGTCATCGACCAGGATGAAAGCCGGGAAATCTTCGACTTCGATTTTCCAGATAGCTTCCATACCCAGTTCCGGATACTCCACGCATTCCAGATGCTTAATGCTCTGCTGCGCCAGTACTGCCGCCGGACCGCCGATGCTGCCTAAGTAGAAGCCGCCGTGTTTATGGCAGGCGTCGGTCACCTGCTGGCTGCGGTTCCCTTTCGCCAGCATGATCATGCTGCCGCCGTGGGATTGCAGCAGATCAACGTAGGAGTCCATACGACCCGCGGTGGTTGGGCCTAAGGAGCCTGATGGATAACCCGCTGGTGTTTTTGCCGGACCCGCGTAGTAGATCGGGTGATCTTTCACGTACTGCGGCAGACCTTCACCGGAATCAATACGCTCTTTCAGCTTCGCATGGGCAATGTCGCGACCCACAATGATGGTGCCGCTTAACGACAAGCGCGTAGATACCGGGTATTGAGAAAGCTGGGCGAGGATCTCTTTCATCGGGCGGTTCAGGTCAACCTTAACTGCTTCACCTTCACCAGCCTGACGCAGTGATTCAGGAATGTACTGGGCTGGATTATGCTCCAGTTTTTCAATCCAGATACCGTCGCGATTAATTTTGGCCTTGATGTTACGGTCGGCAGAGCAGGATACACCCATGCCTACCGGGCAAGATGCACCGTGGCGAGGCAAGCGGATCACGCGGATATCGTGTGCGAAGTATTTGCCGCCAAACTGTGCGCCGAGACCCAGTTTCTGTGCTTCTTCAAGCAGTTCTTGTTCCAGTTGAACGTCACGGAACGCCTGACCATGGGCATTACCTTCGGTCGGCAGCGCGTCGTAGTAGTGCGTGCTGGCCAGTTTCACCGTTTTGAGGGTGCTTTCTGCTGAGGTGCCACCAATGACAAAGGCGATGTGGTAAGGCGGGCAGGCCGCCGTACCCAGCGTGCGCATCTTATCGACCAGGTAATTTTTCAGCTTACCGGGGGTCAGCAGTGCTTTGGTTTCCTGATAGAGGTACGTTTTGTTTGCTGAGCCGCCGCCTTTGGCCACACACAGGAATTTGTATTCGTCACCATCCACGCTGTACAGGTCGATTTGCGCGGGCAGGTTCGTCCCGGTATTGACCTCTTTGTACATATCCAGTGCGGCGTTTTGTGAATAGCGCAGGTTATCTTCAATGTAGGTATTAAAGACACCTTTGGAGAGCGCGGCTTCGTCCCCGCCACCGGTCCAGACGCGCTGGCCTTTTTTACCCATGATAATAGCCGTGCCGGTATCCTGACAGGTTGGCAGCACGCCTTTGGCGGCGATTTCAGAGTTTCTCAGGAATTGCAGCGCCACGTACTTATCGTTTTCGCTGGCTTCTGGATCGTGAAGAATGGAGGCGACTTGCTGCTGGTGTTCCGGGCGGAGCATGAAGGAGGCATCGTGGAAGGCTTGCTGGGCCAGGAGCGTCAGTGCTTCTGGTTCTACCTTGAGGATTGTCTCGCCTTCAAACTCGCCGACGCTGACGTGATCGGATGTCAGCAGATAGTACTCAGTTTTGTCTTCCCCCAGCGGGAAAGGCGCCTGGTAAGTGAATTCAACTTTTGACATTTGCTTCCAACCTTTTCTTTTTTATCAGAAACGTAAATTGTTCTGCATTTTATGAGTAGCGTGCCGTACACAAATGGACGGCACGCGAAGTGTGATTACAGGAAACCGTACATAGCAGCGAACACCCAGCCAAATACGCAGGATACGCTTACGCCGATCAAACCAGGCAGAATGAAGCTGTGGTTAATGACGAAGCGGCCAATGCGGGTGGTGCCGGAACGGTCAAACTGAATGGCCGCCAGATCGCTGGGGTAGGTCGGCAGAATGTAGTAACCGTAGCATGCCGGAGCAGAGGCAACGATGTACGCTGGATCAACGCCGATAGCCAGCGCGACCGGCACGATAGCCGCCAGCGCCGCAGCCTGGGAGTTTACAAACTTGGAGACCAACAGCAGGACAACCGCATAGGCCCACGGATATTCTTTCACCATCTCGCCCAGTACGCCCTGAATTTCAGACATATGTGCGCCGAACATGGTTTCCGCCATCCAGGCAATACCGTACACCGCTACAATCGCGATCATACCTGAACGGAAGACTTCATTTTTAGAGATAGATGCGGGGTTGGTTTTGGTCAGGATGATAATCAGTGCGCCAGTCAGCAGCATGAACATCTGGATAACCAGAACCATTGACAGCGGTTTGCCGCCAAAAGAAGGACGCAGTTCAGATACCGCCCCCAGGACGGCAACAACAGCGATAGCGGCCAGGAAGATCCACATTGCCAGCCAGTTGCTCTTCGGCAGTTTTTTGTCTAACAGCGTAGCGGTGTCGCCATAGACATAGTGGTGGTTTTCAGGAACGGAAATGAACTTCTGAAAATCTTCGTCTTTGTCCAGATCTTTACCACGGAACCAGCTGAAGATACCGATCGCCAGAATACCCAGCAGGGTAGAGGGGATGGTGATAGCGAGCAGGTCGAGGAATTCGAGGTGCTTGCCTTCAAACGTTACGTTACCCAGCATCGCGACCAGTGACACGACGGCCACGGAAACCGGGCTGGCAATGATACCCATCTGCGCACCGATAGAACTCGCCGCCATCGGACGTTCCGGGCGAATATTGTTCTTAATCGCAACGTCATAGATGATAGGCAGAATGGTGTACACCACGTGACCTGTACCACACAGGATAGTCAGGGTGCAGGTGACAAACGGTGCCACGATGGAAACGTATTTTGGGTTACGACGCAGCAGCTTTTCAGCAATTTGCAGCATAACATCAAGACCGCCGGAGGCCTGCAAAGTTGCGGAAGCAGCGACCACGGCAATAATGACCAGCATGACGTCTACTGGCGGTTTACCCGGCTGGAGATGGAACACGAAAACCAGAATGACCAGACCGATACCGCCTAACAAACCCAGCGCGATACCGCCCTTTCTGGCACCATAAAACAAACATATTAATATTATAAGAAGCTGTATACTAAATAACATTTTATTTACCCTCGCGAAAAACCCAGTCAATTTTTGATAAATGGATCTGTGCCACACTCTTTTATGCTGTAATAAGCATCAGAAAGCGGTCAATATTCGGTATGTCCGTATTTGTGATTAATGTTCAAATATCTGTCTAGAAAATTTTTAAACGTTATTGGAAATATTTAACTTTTTTCTGTGACTTTGTTCTGAGGAGAGAATCCTCAGGCGATGGGAAGCAGAGCATGTTATGAAGAGCATTGGCTGATGTTGTCGTGTAGGTACGTTGTCCCGGTTAACCGGAAACTTATCGTCAGCTTTACGTATTCTACTATTACGTGAACCACCGGCAGGATAGGTGAGTGTATTATTTATGTGATCACGCTCACGCCAGTTCATGATGCTATGAGGTTGGCGAACGGATACTTTTATTTGCTCACAAAAATGTACGGTGTCCATAGTACGTAGCATGTTCTCCATTGCTACCGATATAGATTTTTATGTCTGGTTAAAATCAGACTAATCCTTTAGGGGTAAAAATACACATTCTGCGAGTTAGATAATACTTAATTAACTTTTGTTAGTGATTTTGAAATTAAAAACAGTGTGATGTTTGTCAATAATAAAATAGAGCGTTAACATGCTGGATACAATTATATTTGATCTAACGCAAATTCAGTATTCTGCTGTCTAAGACAGCAGTAGGGGGATTTTTCATTATTTTAATAACTGTTACTTTTATATAACGAATAATCCCCGTAATGCTGTTTATTGGCAGTATTGTTTTAGCAGCGAATAATGCTCAGCCTGAACGCGATAACGATACACCGGTCTGCCAGTCACGCCGTAATGAATGCTGGTAAATAAGATATGACAATTGACCAGCCAGATGAGGTACTTGCGACAGGACACACGCGAGATATTGACTTCGTTCGCCAACTCATCAGTAGAGAACTCTTGATCCTGGTGCTCATCAATCCACTGGCACAAGGTACGTAACGTTTGAGGCGTTAATCCTTTGGGTAAGCGACGTGTTTCCTGCTCGGTAGAGGAACTGCCGTGAATCAACTGATCAAGCTCCGACTGTTCATAGTACTGATGTTTTTCCATCTCCGTCTTTTTATGCAGCCAGCCGGTAAGCGCTTCTTCAAAACGGGAAGCCTGAAAAGGTTTTATCAGATAATCGACGACCCCGTAGTGGAGCGAGTCCTTAATGGTGGTAGCATCGGCGGCGGAAGAGATGACAATGACGTCACATTTGCAGCCTTCGCTATGCAGAACGGGCAGCAGATCCAGACCGTTCTCTTTTTGCATATAAATGTCTAACAAAATCAGGTCGATATGATGTTCGCCATGAAAGAGTATTTCTTTGGCTTTCTCCAGCGTAGACGCTGTCCCACAGCAATGAAAACCGGAGAGCTGCGCCACATATCGGCGATTTAACTCCGCTACCATTGCGTCGTCATCGACAATTAAGACATTGATCATCTGCTGGCCCTCTCACCATTCCACGGTAACTGTACAAAAAATTGGGTGAAGATCCCAGGTTCAGATTCGACGGCGATATTGCCGCCAACACTTTCAACCTGCTGTTTAACAAGCGCTAAACCAACGCCCCGTTCGCTTCCTTTTGACGAGACGCCTTTCTCAAAGATGTGGTCAATGCGATCGGGAGCGATCCCCGGACCATCGTCATTAACTTCACAATGTAACCAGCCGTGTCGATAGTGTAAGGATACGCTGATCTCACCACCGGCTTCTTGACCTAACGCTTCCAGTGCGTTTTCAATCAAATTCCCCAGAACGGTAATCAGCACGGTTACTTGATCTTCATTGCTGTTTTCCGGTAATTGACTTTCATTACTAATGACAAGGGTATGGCCTAAATCGGATGTGCGATTAATCTTACTGAGTAAAAATCCCGCGATAACCGGGGACTTTATTTTTCCCAGCAATGAGCCGATTTCTTCCTGATAGTTGTTGGCTGTCTTAATTATATAAGTTTCCAACTGCTTATAACTTTTCAGATGCAATAATCCCAGAATCACGTGCAACTTATTCATGAATTCGTGGGATCGTTCACGAAGTGCATCGGCATAGTTGACCATACCATCAAGGCGTTGCATTAGTTTACGGACTTCCGTCTTATCCCTGAACGTTGAAATAGCACCGATGATTTTACCGTTGCTGATGACCGGCACAGTGTTGATCAGCAGTAGCCGGTCTTTCACGGTGATCTCTTCATCGCGCCGTGGTGTTCCATCACGTAAGACTTCAGAAAAATCGACCACCTGTGACCAGGCATGACTGAGCGTGGAGAGTTGTGCATCGTCTTGTGACTTGCGGTAATCCAGCAGTTCCTGGGCCGCCTGGTTTATCAGCGTGACTTCACCACTGTCGTCAACGGCAATTACGCCTTCCTTTATAGAGTGCAGCATCGCCTGGCGCTGTTCAAACAGGTTGGAGATTTCATAGGGTTCGAGGCCAAACAGAATACGTTTGAGCACCTTGACCAACACCCAGGTACCCAACAAGCCAACCAGAACACCAAATAAGACGGACCAGAAGATACTGTCGCGACTGTTATTAATCTGTTCAGTGACTCTGCTGAGCTCAAGGCCAATCGACACGACGCCAATTTGGCGGTGGTTTTCGTCATAGATGGGGGTAAACACACGCAGTGCTTTAGCCAGAAAGCCGCGATTAATTGCGACGTTTTCTTTCCCTTCCAGAGCCAACAAAATATCGTCGCCTTTAAACCGCTGGCCGATTCGCTGGGCCTCGGGATGTGAATAACGGATGCTTTGCATATTCGTGACGACGATGAACAGGAAGTCGTTGCTTTTATTCACCGCTTGGGCAATCGCTTGAATGCCACTTTCTTGAGGCGCTTTCTGCAGAGCCTGACGGATCTCCGGGGAGTCAGCCAGCGTTCGGGCCACCGCAAGGGCTTTGTCCGCTAAGGCATCACGCGTCATATTGCTAATTTGTGAGAAGTAAATCAGATGAACGACGAGCAGCACGGAGAAAAGTACAGCACTGACCATGAGGATCACGGTGGTGCCGAGCTTCATCGGGCGTTTGCGTATAGCAGTACGTTGCAGAGCGTTTCTCATCACGGTCCTGGAATGACTGATTGTGTGGTTATTATCACCTGATGGGATACGTAATTCAAAGATGGTAGGGGGATTATGGGGCTACTGCCGTTTGCTCTCCTTATATAGAGTAGAAAACGGGTATGCGTTAGTTTCTTCTTTATAGGATAGGGAATTCCAGGTCGATTTCCATGGGATTCCGTAATATGAGGTTAGAGATTCTGACGGCTTTGTGGATAACTCTGTGTGCAAATGGGT
>NZ_SZXC01000014.1:0-201 GCF_005281055.1 Citrobacter sp. wls711
TTGGTCTGCGAGAAAGCGTTTCTGAATCTGGTTTTTTCCAGTTAGGGGATTTCCAGTTTGTATGGGGGCGCGGTTCAACGGGCAGCAACGGTATAGGCAATGTTCAGTTTCCACATGCTTTTGTTGGCACACCATATCTGGTTGCACCGTCAGATATTTCTTCAGGTCCTGAAGGGGTGAATGCTGTCGGGTGGGATTTAT
>NZ_SZXC01000013.1:0-207 GCF_005281055.1 Citrobacter sp. wls711
CGTAATGTCCATCTGGTTAATGAGAAGGCACTATTGAATGACGAATAAAGCCAATTTTACTCAACTCACTGAGCTTGCCATGCAGGTTTCCGGGCGTTCCCATATGCGTCCGGTGATTGAGAAAGAGTTACTCCATTACGATATCCTTTTTTGCCTTGACGCGAATGGACTGCTGGATCAACTGACCTTTCAGGGAGGAACGTCGCT
>NZ_SZXC01000018.1:0-205 GCF_005281055.1 Citrobacter sp. wls711
AACGCTGAGGTGTGATGACGAGGCACTACGGTGCTGAAGTAACAAATGCCCTGCTTCCAGGAAAAGCCTCTAAGCATCAGGTAACACGAAATCGTACCCCAAACCGACACAGGTGGTCAGGTAGAGAATACCAAGGCGCTTGAGAGAACTCGGGTGAAGGAACTAGGCAAAATGGTGCCGTAACTTCGGGAGAAGGCACGCTGAT
>NZ_SZXC01000017.1:0-224 GCF_005281055.1 Citrobacter sp. wls711
ATGAAAAATCATAAATGTGACTGTATGTCACAGGGACCGGCATTACTGCCCGTACGCTATGCGGTGGTTCCTGAATATATTCAGGAAGCACTGCCGGCGTGGGCAAAACCAGGAGCGTCGTCTTATCCGGCAGAAAGTGAAAATTATCACTATGCGCTGCGTGCGATGCGCAGGGGATATATCTATATCTACTATCCGTACCTGACGGACTGGGAAGCGTGGTC
>NZ_SZXC01000016.1:0-255 GCF_005281055.1 Citrobacter sp. wls711
CCGTTACCGGAAGAAACGCTGTCAGAGGAGATATTCACCCTGCTGGGCTGGGAAAACGTGGCGGATATTAACCTGGAAACGCTCCATAAACGGCGAAAAAAAGAGTGGAAGCGAACGGGGATCCCGCCAAATCCTCTGCGCAAAGGTACCCCCTTTGATTATTCAGGGGGGACACATTGTTTTTTTTATTATTAATACGGATGTTGAATGGTTCTTAACGGCATGGATAAATTATGAAAAAAGAACTGAAATTCT
>NZ_SZXC01000015.1:0-312 GCF_005281055.1 Citrobacter sp. wls711
GCTGTCATCCGGGGCCAGAATTTATCAAGGGAAGGTGCGAACAAGTCCCTGATATGAGATCATGTTTGTCATCTGGAGCCATGGAACAGGGTTCATCATGAGTCATCAACTTACCTTCGCCGACAGTGAATTCAGCAGTAAGCGCCGTCAGACCAGAAAAGAGATTTTCTTGTCCCGCATGGAGCAGATTCTGCCATGGCAAAACATGGTGGAAGTCATCGAGCCGTTTTAACCCAAGGCTGGTAATGGCCGGCGACCTTATCCGCTGGAAACCATGCTACGCATTCACTGCATGCAGCATTGGTACAACCT
>NZ_SZXC01000012.1:0-338 GCF_005281055.1 Citrobacter sp. wls711
CCCCAGTTCGACTCTGGGTATCAGCACCACTTCACTTCTCCTTCCCGTTTCTCTCTGTTTACTTTTAAAAGCATTCAACAGTTCAGGTATATTGCCTGGTTGATGTGGTGATATCACCGATTTATCCGTGTCTTAGAGGGACAATCGATGTCTAAAGAAAAATTTGAACGTACTAAACCGCACGTTAACGTCGGTACTATCGGCCACGTTGACCATGGTAAAACAACGCTGACTGCTGCAATCACTACCGTTCTGGCTAAAACCTACGGCGGTGCTGCTCGCGCATTCGATCAGATCGATAATGCGCCAGAAGAAAAAGCACGTGGTATCACCATCAA
>NZ_SZXC01000011.1:0-296 GCF_005281055.1 Citrobacter sp. wls711
GATAGTGTGTCGAAACACACTGGGTTTCCCCATTCGGAAATCGCCGGCTATAACGGTTCATATCACCTTACCGACGCTTATCGCAGATTAGCACGTCCTTCATCGCCTCTGACTGCCAGGGCATCCACCGTGTACGCTTAGTCGCTTAACCTCACAACCCGAAGATGTTTCGTAAAACACATCGTGTTGCGAAAATTTGAGAGACTCGAACACACCATTTATCTGTTCTTATTACGGAGAACAGACACAGTGTGTCGTTTCAATTTTCAGCTTGATCCAGATTTTTAAAGAGCAAA
>NZ_SZXC01000058.1:0-82606 GCF_005281055.1 Citrobacter sp. wls711
GAGAGTAGGGAACTGCCAGGCATCAAATTGCAGTAAACCGGGATGAAAAATCCGGGTAGTGACAAAGAAATTCGGTGGAGCGGTAGTTCAGTTGGTTAGAATACCTGCCTGTCACGCAGGGGGTCGCGGGTTCGAGTCCCGTCCGTTCCGCCACTTATTAGAAAATTAAGCCTGCTACCTTAGCAGGCTTAATGATAAGAAATATAGGGGCGTAGCTCAGTTGGTAGAGCACCGGTCTCCAAAACCGGGTGTCGCGAGTTCGAGTCTCTCCGCCCCTGCCAGAAACAATCCTTAGCATTTTTGCTAAGGATTTTTTTTACCTGAAAATCACGCCACCTTCATACTGTTTATTTCCTGTTTCCGGCATCCTTGCCAGCGTCCATTTTAATCATCCAGAATATTCGTTTTCAGCAGATCGCAGATAAGCGTATGTTTATCGCTATTTTGCAGCCAGACCGCATATAACGGACGTGAAAGTGTCGTGCTGTCAGAAACTATATGGAGATCGCTTTTTGTTTTCGCCCAACACACGGGAAGCCAACTAAAACCCTTCAGTACAGGAAGTTGCTGTCTTGCTAGCTCAGCAGAACTGGTGGTTAGCACTGGTACTTCGTCGCCGGCAACTAATCCCGCTTCGTGTTGTTGAAAATCAGGTCCCCACTCCAGACGCAGATAATTCAGTTCATCTTTTGTTTGTGATGGAGCGCTGCAATAGAGCGCCAACGTGAAATACCCCAGTAGTTGACTGCTAAATTCGTCCATTTTTGGGGATTCAGTAGTAATCAGCAGATCAAGCTGTCGTTCATGGAGTTGCTTTACTAGCGACTGGCGCTGCGCGATCCTGGCTTCAAACTGCAGGCTGGTTTGCGGCACCTGCGACTGATATAAACGACCCAGCCAGCCATTGAGCATGCATTCCCAAAGGGAAGCGCTGGCACCGATAGAGAACTCATTATGGCGTGAGGTATTTGCGACCTCCTTACGTGCTGCTTGCCACGTATTCATCAGCGTTTCAGCATATGGCAATAATTTTTCACCCGCAGCGGTTAAACGGATATTGTTTCTGTGTCGGGTGAAGAGGTTCACACCCAGTTGATTTTCCAGTTGTCTGATGCGAAAACTGACCGCCGATTGGGTCAAATAGAGCGCTTCAGCTGCCCGGCCAAAGTGGCGCGTTCGGCTAACTTCCAGGAAAGTCTTTAACAATTCCGTATCCACAACTCACTCCATAAAATTATTTGTCGTTATGATTTAAATCTTTTGTTTGACGCTCTGTCAAGCGTAACTAATACTCCGCGCCATAAATAGCTCGGCCAAAGAATTAGGAGCGTGCAGGATGGCGGAAAGCTTTACGACGACTAATCGATATTTCGACAATAAATATTATCCCCGCGGATTCTCCCGTCATGGTGATTTCACCATTAAAGAGGCACAGCTGCTTGAGCGTCACGGTTATGCCTTTAATGAGCTGGATCTGGGCAAGCGTGAGCCGGTAACTGAAGAAGAGAAGTTGTTTGTGGCGGTATGCCGTGGTGAACGTGAGCCGGTTACCGAAGCGGAACGTGTGTGGTCTAAATACATGACGCGTATTAAGCGCCCAAAACGTTTCCACACGCTGTCTGGCGGCAAACCTCAGGTGGAAGGTGCAGAAGATTACACCGAGTCAGAGGATTAATAAAAAAAGGGCGAAAGCCCTTTTTTTATGCCAGTAGTTTCTGTAAATGGATTAACAACCTGTCTATTGCCCGATAGCCAACGGCTTCCTGTAAATGTTGACGGGTGATCTGGTCACATTGCTCAATATCCGCAATTGTGCGAGCGACCTTTATCAAGCGCAGCCATGCGCGGATGGACAATCCAAGATGTGCTAACGTTTCCTCCAGCCAGCGTGCGTCATCCCTGTGTAAGACGCAGAATTGATGTATATCCTGGCTGCCCAGATGCGCATTTAACTTATTTTGCCGCTGATACTGGCGCTCACGCGCGGCCATAACCCGTTTCTTCACCGTCTCACTGTCTTCTCCCTTTGCTGCTCGCTGACTGAGTATACCGGGCGGTGGAAGGGGTATTTCGAGGGACAAATCGAAGCGGTCGAGAAAAGGGCCAGATAAGCGATTGAGGTAACGTAGCGTTTGCTCTGGGGTACAACGGTTGTGGTTTCCCTGATAGTGCCCTGTTGGGCTTGGATTCATTGCTGCTATCAATTGAAAGCGTGCCGGGTAGGTTATTTTTGCCCGGGTGCGTGATAAATGAATCTGTCCGGATTCAATAGGCTCACGCAGGGCATCCAGCGTACGGCGTTCAAACTCGGGCAATTCATCCAGAAATAATATGCCGTTATGTGCCAGAGAAATCTCACCCGGTGCCGGTATCGATCCTCCTCCTACCATTGCGGTTAAGGACGCGCTGTGATGGGGTGAGCGAAAGGGACGTTGCTTCCACTGTTTTTGTATGGTGTCGGAATTGACCAGGCTGAGAATTGCCGCGCTTTCCAGAGCCTCATCATTACTTAACGGTGGTAACAATCCGCGAAGGCGACTGGCAAGCATCGTTTTTCCCGTACCCGGCGGGCCGATGAGCAAGAGATTGTGGCCGCCTGCAGCGGTAATCTCCAGCCCTCGCTTGCCCTGTTCCTGGCCGATGACGTCGCTGAGGTCATCAGATGAGCCTGCAGGTGGCATCTCTACGCAAACAGGCCTTTCTAATTCATGCTTACCTTCGAGAAATGCGCACACGGCTTGCAGGTGATCGGCAATCAGGCAGCCCTCGCCGTGTATTAGCCCCACTTCTGCAGCGTTCTCTTTTGCGACAATAATTCGCCTACCTGCGCGAATTGCTTCAGTTGCGCTGGATATTGCTCCGGGAACGCCACGTAGAGCGCCTGTAAGCGCTAGTTCACCGACTAACTCATAAGTATCGAGATTATGTGTTGTAAGCTGCTCTGATGCAGCCAGAAGCGCAATGGCGATAGGTAAATCATATCTCCCTCCTTCTTTAGGCAGATCTGCCGGGGCAAGGTTGATGGTTATCTTCTTGGCCGGAAATTCATACCCGCTATTAATAATCGCACTGCGAACTCGATCTCGAGCCTCTTTCACGGTGGTTTCGGGTAGTCCAACCATGGTTAAACCGGGCAAGCCATTACTAATATGGACTTCAATAGTAATGGGTGGTGCATTGACGCCTAATGCGGCGCGCGTGTGGACTATCGACAGTGACATAACCCCTCCTGATGCAGGTATTATGTCTTAATAGATGGCGACGATATCTTGCTTGATTGATACTTTTAGATGCTGATTCATGTATTTTTATGCAAGGGCTAATGTTTTACGTAACCTCTGGAACAATGCTCACAAGCGCCGCTCAAAGTGCCGCCTGCAGAGGGAACACATGATCGTGTTTACTGAATAACGTGAAATATTTTCATTTTCTATTTTTTGTATAAAAAACAACGCGATTTATAGAAACCGTTAACCGTGTCAGAAAAATGAATGCAGAAATATCTTGTGCCATAGTGAAACTCTATGGTAACTCTTTAGGTATTCCTTCGAACAAGATGCAAGAAAATACAAAAATGACAGCCCTTCTACGAGTGATTAGCCTGGTCGTGATTAGCGTGGTGGTGATTATTATCCCACCGTGCGGGGCTGCACTTGGACGAGGAAAGGCTTAAAAAACAAGCCTTAACGAACTAAGACCCCCGCACCGAAAGGTTCGGGGGTTTTTTTTGACCTTAAAAACTTAAACGAGGAGCAGAAAGTGAATACTAGCATAAAACTCTGTTTCTCAAGATTTACGGCGGGGATGTAACTATGAATGGGGCACAGTGGGTGGTACATGCGTTGCGTGCACAAGGGGTGAAAACCGTCTTTGGCTATCCCGGTGGCGCAATTATGCCGGTTTACGATGCGTTGTATGACGGCGGCGTAGAACATCTGTTGTGTCGACACGAGCAGGGGGCGGCGATGGCGGCGATTGGCTATGCCCGCTCAACCGGTAAAACCGGTGTCTGTATCGCGACTTCCGGTCCTGGTGCAACCAACCTGATCACCGGCCTGGCAGATGCGCTGTTAGATTCCGTTCCCGTTGTGGCGATCACTGGTCAAGTCTCTTCCCCGTTTATCGGCACCGATGCGTTCCAGGAAGTGGATGTACTCGGCATGTCGCTGTCATGTACCAAACATAGTTTCCTGGTGCAGTCGCTGGAAGAGCTGCCGCGTATCATGGCCGAGGCCTTCGACGTGGCGAACTCTGGTCGTCCGGGTCCGGTTCTGGTTGATATCCCGAAAGACATTCAGTTAGCCAGCGGTACGCTGGAACCCTATTTCACCACCGTCGAAAACGCTGTTGCTTTCCCTCATGCTGAGGTTGAACAAGCCCGCAAGATGTTGGCGAAGGCACAGAAACCCGTACTGTACGTAGGTGGTGGCGTAGGGATGGCGCAGGCAGTTCCAGCGCTGCGTGAGTTTATTGCCGCAACGCATGTGCCGGTGGTTTGTACGTTGAAAGGCCTTGGCACTGTGGATGCAGATTACCCGTACTATCTGGGTATGCTGGGCATGCATGGCACCAAAGCGGCAAACTTTGCGGTGCAGGAGTGCGATTTGCTGATCGCCGTCGGTGCGCGTTTTGATGACCGGGTGACTGGCAAGCTGAACACTTTCGCCCCTAATGCCAGCGTGATCCACATGGATATCGATCCGGCCGAGATGAACAAACTGCGCCTGGCACACGTTGCGCTGCAAGGCGATTTAAATACGCTGTTACCCGCATTACAACAACCGCTGGCCATCAATGAATGGTGCCAGTATGCCGCCGAAATGCGTGCAGAACATGCCTGGCGCTATGATCATCCGGGGGAGGCTATTTACGCTCCGCTGTTGTTAAAACAGCTGTCCGAAAGGAAACATAAGGATAGCGTGGTGACGACGGATGTTGGTCAGCATCAGATGTGGTCAGCACAACACATGACCTACACTCGCCCGGAGAACTTCATCACCTCCAGCGGCCTGGGGACGATGGGCTTTGGCTTACCTGCAGCAGTGGGGGCGCAGGTGGCCCGTCCGAATGATACGGTCATCTGTATCTCCGGTGACGGCTCCTTCATGATGAATGTGCAGGAGCTGGGCACCGTGAAACGCAAGCAGTTGCCGCTGAAAATCGTCTTACTCGACAACCAGCGGTTAGGCATGGTGCGACAATGGCAGCAGCTGTTTTTCCAGGAACGCTATAGCGAAACTACCCTGACCGATAATCCCGATTTCCTTATGTTGGCCGGCGCCTTCGGCATCCCAGGCCAACACATCACCCGTAAAGACCAGGTTGAAGCGGCTCTCGACACCATGCTGAACAGTAATGGGCCATACCTGCTTCATGTCTCAATCGACGAACTTGAGAATGTCTGGCCTCTGGTACCTCCTGGTGCCAGTAACTCAGAAATGCTGGAGAAATCATCATGATGCAACATCAGGTCGCCGTTGAGGCTCGTTTCAATCCGGAAACGTTAGAACGTGTTTTGCGCGTGGTACGCCATCGTGGTTTTCAGGTGTGCTCCATGAATATGAATGCTGCCAGCGATGCGCAGAATATAAATATTGAATTGACCGTTGCCAGCCCACGGTCGGTCGACTTACTGTTTAGTCAGTTAAGTAAACTGGTCGATGTTGCACATGTTGCTATCTGCCAGAGCACAACCACATCACAACAAATTCGCGCCTGAGCGCAAAAGGAAGAGAAATGACGACGAAAAAAGCTGATTTCATTTGGTCTAATGGCGAGATGATTCGTTGGGAAGACGCGAAGGTTCACGTGATGTCCCATGCGCTGCACTACGGTACATCAGTATTTGAAGGTATCCGTTGCTATGATTCTCACAAAGGGCCGGTGGTGTTCCGTCATCGCGAGCACATGCAGCGTCTGCGTGATTCAGCCAAAATTTATCGTTTTCCGGTTTCTCAGAGCGTTGATGAGTTGATGGAAGCTTGCCGTGCGGTGATCCGTAAAAATAACCTGACCAGTGCGTACATCCGCCCGCTGGTGTTTGTTGGCGATGTCGGCATGGGCGTTAACCCACCGGCGGGATACACCACGGATGTGATCATTGCTGCGTTCCCGTGGGGGGCTTACCTGGGTGCTGATGCCCTGGATCAGGGGATCGACGCGATGGTTTCTTCCTGGAACCGTGTCGCACCCAACACCATTCCTACCGCCGCCAAGGCGGGTGGTAACTACCTGTCTTCACTGCTGGTGGGTAGCGAAGCGCGTCGTCATGGTTATCAGGAAGGTATTGCGCTGGATGTGAACGGCTACATCTCCGAAGGCGCGGGTGAAAACCTGTTTGAAGTTAAAGACGGCATTCTGTTTACTCCACCGTTTACCTCTTCCGCGCTGCCGGGCATCACACGTGATGCGATTATCAAACTGGCGAAAGACCTCGATATCGAAGTGCGTGAACAGGTGCTGTCTCGTGAGTCGCTGTACCTGGCCGATGAAGTGTTCATGTCCGGTACGGCGGCAGAAATTACCCCGGTGCGCAGCGTTGACGGTATCCAGGTGGGTGAAGGCCGTTGTGGCCCGGTCACCAAGCGCATTCAGCAGGCCTTCTTTGGCCTCTTCACCGGTGAAACGGAAGATAAATACGGCTGGTTGGATCAGGTTAATCACTAAGTATAAATTTGGGACGGCACGCACCGTCCCATTTAAATAGTCAGACGGGAGTAAATAAAGCATGCCTAAGTATCGTTCCGCCACAACAACACATGGCCGCAATATGGCGGGAGCCCGCGCGCTGTGGCGCGCCACCGGGATGACTGACGATGACTTCGGTAAGCCGATTATCGCCGTCGTAAACTCGTTTACCCAGTTTGTGCCGGGCCACGTGCATCTGCGCGATCTCGGTAAGCTGGTTGCCGAACAGATCGAAGCCTCCGGCGGCGTAGCCAAAGAGTTTAATACTATCGCCGTGGATGACGGTATCGCCATGGGCCACGGGGGCATGCTGTATTCCCTGCCGTCACGTGAGCTGATCGCCGATTCGGTGGAGTACATGGTGAACGCCCACTGCGCCGATGCGATGGTCTGTATCTCTAACTGCGACAAAATTACCCCGGGGATGTTAATGGCTTCCCTGCGCCTGAACATCCCGGTGATCTTTGTGTCCGGCGGCCCGATGGAAGCCGGTAAAACCAAACTCTCAGATCAGATAATCAAACTCGATCTGGTGGATGCGATGATTCAGGGTGCGGACCCGAAAGTCTCTGATTCGCAAAGCGATCAGATTGAGCGCTCCGCCTGTCCGACCTGTGGTTCCTGTTCGGGGATGTTCACCGCTAACTCGATGAACTGTCTGACCGAAGCGCTGGGCCTGTCGCAGCCGGGTAACGGTTCGCTGTTGGCCACCCACGCCGATCGTAAACAGCTGTTCCTCAATGCGGGTTCACGTATCGTTGAGCTGACCAAACGCTATTACGAACAGAATGATGATTCTGCGCTGCCGCGCAATATTGCCAACAAGGCGGCGTTTGAAAATGCCATGACCCTGGATATCGCCATGGGGGGGTCCACGAACACCGTTCTGCACCTGCTGGCGGCTGCACAGGAAGCTGAAATCGACTTCACCATGAGTGATATCGACAAGCTGTCCCGCAAAGTGCCGCAGCTGTGTAAAGTCGCGCCGAGCACCCAGAAATACCATATGGAAGATGTTCACCGCGCGGGCGGTGTGCTGGGGATTTTAGGCGAGTTGGATCGTGCCGAGTTATTGAATCGCGATGTGAAAAACGTGCTGGGGTTGACCCTGCCGCAAACCCTGGATCGCTATGATGTCATGCTGACCCAGGATGAGGCGGTGAAAAACATGTTCCGCGCCGGCCCGGCGGGCGTTCGTACCACCCAGGCGTTCTCGCAGGATTGTCGCTGGGACACGCTGGATGACGATCGCGCTGAAGGCTGTATCCGCTCGCTGGAACACGCTTACAGCAAAGACGGCGGTCTGGCGGTACTGTACGGTAACTTTGCGGAAAACGGCTGTATCGTGAAAACTGCAGGCGTGGATGACAGCATCCTGAAATTCACCGGCCCGGCGAAAGTCTACGAAAGTCAGGATGATGCCGTTGAAGCTATCCTCGGTGGCAAAGTGGTGGCGGGTGATGTGGTGGTGATTCGCTACGAAGGGCCGAAAGGCGGGCCGGGCATGCAGGAAATGCTCTACCCAACCACCTTCCTGAAATCCATGGGGCTGGGTAAAGCCTGTGCCTTGATCACCGACGGTCGTTTCTCCGGTGGGACGTCAGGTCTGTCTATCGGTCACGTGTCTCCGGAAGCGGCGAGCGGCGGTAACATCGCGATTATTGAAGATGGCGACAGGATTGCGATTGATATCCCGAATCGTGGCATTCAGCTGTTGTTGAGCGATGCGGAGATCGCGGCCCGTCGTGAAGCGCAGGATGCTCGCGGTGACAAAGCCTGGACGCCAAAAGATCGCCAGCGTCAGGTCTCCTTCGCGCTGCGTGCCTATGCCAGCCTGGCAACCAGCGCTGACAAAGGCGCGGTGCGCGATAAATCGAAGCTGGGGGGCTAATACTATGGCTGATTCACAACCCCTGTCCGGCTCCCCTGAGGGGGCAGAATATCTCAGGGCGGTGCTGCGTGCGCCGGTCTATGAAGCGGTGCAGGTTACGCCGCTGCAAAAAATGGAAAAACTCTCTTCGCGCCTCGATAACGTGGTCCTGGTGAAGCGCGAAGACCGACAGCCGGTACACAGTTTCAAGCTGCGCGGGGCCTACGCGATGATGGCGGGCCTGACTGAAGCGCAAAAAGCGCAGGGCGTGATCACCGCGTCGGCAGGAAACCATGCTCAGGGCGTGGCCTTCTCCTCTGCGCGCCTTGGGGTGAAGGCGCTGATCGTCATGCCAACGGCTACCGCGGATATCAAAGTCGATGCCGTTCGCAGTTTCGGTGGCGAAGTGCTGCTGCACGGTGCCAATTTTGATGAAGCGAAAGCCAAAGCGATTGAACTGGCACAGCAACAAGGTTTCACCTGGGTTCCGCCATTCGATCACCCGATGGTGATTGCCGGGCAGGGCACACTGGCGCTTGAGCTGCTGCAGCAGGATGCGCATCTCGATCGGATATTTGTTCCGGTTGGCGGCGGCGGTCTGGCGGCGGGTGTGGCGGTGCTGATTAAACAGCTGATGCCACAAATCAAAGTTATTGCCGTGGAAGCCGAAGACTCAGCCTGCCTGAAGGCGGCACTGGATGCGGGCCACCCGGTCGATCTGCCGCGCGTAGGCCTGTTTGCTGAAGGCGTGGCGGTGAAACGCATCGGTGATGAAACCTTCCGCCTGTGTCAGGAATACCTCGACGACATTATCACCGTTGATAGCGATGCAATCTGCGCGGCGATGAAAGACTTGTTCGAAGACGTGCGTGCGGTGGCGGAGCCGTCTGGCGCACTGGCGCTGGCGGGGATGAAAAAATACATCGCCCAGCACAATATTCGTGGTGAACGTCTGGCGCACGTGCTGTCCGGTGCCAACGTCAATTTCCACGGCCTGCGCTATGTGTCTGAACGCTGCGAGCTGGGTGAACAACGTGAAGCGCTGCTGGCGGTGACCATCCCGGAAGAAAAGGGGAGTTTCCTGAAATTCTGCCAGCTGTTGGGTGGACGTTCGGTGACCGAATTTAACTACCGGTTTGCCGATGCGAAAGATGCCTGCATTTTTGTCGGCGTACGCCTGAGCCGCGGTCTGGAAGAGCGCAAAGAAATCCTCCAGTTGCTTAGCGACGGCGGTTACAGCGTGGTGGATCTGTCCGATGATGAAATGGCCAAGCTACACGTGCGCTATATGGTCGGTGGACGCCCCTCGAAACCGCTACAGGAACGCCTTTACAGCTTTGAGTTCCCCGAGTCACCAGGGGCGCTGCTGAAATTCCTGCATACCTTAGGGACCCACTGGAATATCTCGTTGTTCCATTATCGCAGTCACGGCACCGACTATGGTCGCGTGCTGGCGGCGTTTGAATTGGGCGATCATGAGCCGGATTTTGAAACGCGGATCAACGAACTGGGCTACGACTGCCATGATGAGAGTCATAACCCGGCGTTCAGGTTCTTTCTGGCAGGGTAGGCCGGATAAGGCGCTTGTGCCGCCATCCGGCATTAGTGGCCAGGCAGCAAGCTCCAGAATGCCTCAATCAGCGGCTCATGCAGCCGCTTTTTTTGTACGCAAACGCCCAGCTCAAACGGCGTTTTCTCGTCGCTACGTTCTAAAATCATCACGCGGTTACGCACCGGCTCCGGACTGTTTTCCAGCACCACTTCCGGCAGCAGCGCCACGCCGCAGCCCAGCGCCACCATCGAGACCATCGCCTCGTGACCGCCGACCGTGGCGTAAATTGATGGATTACTGATTTTATGACGGCGGAACCACAGCTCAATGCGGCGGCGTACCGGGCCCTGGTCGGCCATGATAAACGGCACAGTGGACCAGTCGGGATCATCGATGGACACCTGATTGCGTACCGGGCACGGCAATGCCGGAGCAATTAACACCACCGCCAGATTTTCCAGCATAGAGAATGCCACCGCACCAGGCAGGGTTTCCGGTTTCCCGGCTATTGCCAGATCCGCTTCTCCGGTGACCACTTTTTCCATCGCATCGGCGGCATCGCCGGTGGTGAGCTTAATCTCGACCGACGGGTGTTCTGCGCGAAAGCGATCAAGGATTGGCGGCAGATGGCTGTAGGCGGCGGTGACCGAACAGAAGATATGCAGCTCGCCCGACAGAGAGGGTCCCTGCTGATCGAGGGTGTGGCGCAGTTGCTGATACTGCAATAACGTCTGCTGGGCAAAAATGCGCAGCTCTTCGCCCGCTTCGGTCAGGGTAACCGTGCGATTATCTCGCACGAACAGCGCCTGGCCAAGATCCTCTTCGAGTCGCTGAATCTGCCGGGAAAGCGTGGAGGGGCTGACGTGCATCGCCCGCGCGCTGCGGCCAAAGTGGCGGCTTTCCGCCAGGTGCAGGAAGGTTTTTAGATCGCGTAAATCCACGGCTCGCACTCCACTATTTTACATTGCATAAATTGCAACGTGACGTTGTGAATATATCAATTTCCGCAATAAATTTCCTGTTGTAATGTGGGTTCATTCTCGCTGAAACGCGAACCGAACAATAAGACACACAACATCACGGAGTACACCATCATGGCTAACTACTTTAATACACTGAACCTGCGCCAGCAGCTGGCACAGCTGGGTAAATGTCGCTTTATGGGCCGCGACGAATTCGCCGATGGCGCGAGCTACCTTCAGGGTAAAAAAGTGGTCATCATCGGCTGTGGCGCTCAGGGTCTGAACCAGGGCCTGAACATGCGTGACTCCGGTCTGGATATCGCCTACGCACTGCGTAAAGAGGCGATTGCTGAGAAGCGCGCTTCATGGCGTAAAGCGACCGAAAACGGCTTTAAAGTCGGTACCTACGAAGAGCTGGTTCCGCAGGCTGACCTGGTGGTTAACCTGACGCCAGACAAACAGCACTCCGACGTGGTGCGTTCCGTACAGCCGCTGATGAAAGACGGCGCGGCGCTGGGCTATTCCCACGGTTTCAACATTGTGGAAGTGGGCGAACAGATCCGTAAAGACATTACCGTCGTGATGGTTGCGCCGAAGTGCCCGGGTACCGAAGTGCGTGAAGAATACAAACGCGGTTTCGGCGTACCGACCCTGATTGCGGTTCACCCGGAAAACGACCCGAAAGGCGAAGGCATGGCAATTGCTAAAGCCTGGGCAGCCGCAACCGGCGGTCACCGTGCGGGTGTGCTGGAATCCTCTTTCGTGGCGGAAGTGAAATCTGACCTGATGGGCGAGCAGACTATCCTGTGTGGTATGCTGCAGGCCGGTTCTCTGCTGTGCTTCGACAAGCTGGTGGAAGAAGGTACTGACCCGGCATATGCTGAAAAACTGATTCAGTTCGGCTGGGAAACCATCACCGAAGCGCTGAAGCAGGGCGGCATCACCCTGATGATGGACCGTCTGTCCAACCCGGCTAAGCTGCGTGCTTACGCGCTGTCAGAACAGCTGAAAGAAATCATGGCGCCGCTGTTCCAGAAACATATGGACGACATCATCTCCGGCGAATTCTCTTCCGGCATGATGGCTGACTGGGCTAACGACGATAAGAAACTGCTGACCTGGCGTGAAGAGACCGGTAAAACCGCGTTCGAAACCGCCGCTCAGTTTGACGGTAAAATCGGCGAGCAGGAGTACTTCGATAAAGGCGTTCTGATGATCGCGATGGTGAAAGCGGGCGTTGAGCTGGCATTCGAAACCATGGTGGATTCCGGCATCATCGAAGAGTCGGCTTACTACGAATCACTGCATGAGCTGCCGCTGATTGCCAACACTATCGCCCGTAAGCGTCTGTATGAAATGAACGTGGTGATCTCCGATACCGCGGAGTACGGTAACTACCTGTTCTCTTACGCTTGCGTACCGCTGCTGAAAGAGTTCATGACCACGCTGCAAACTGGTGACCTGGGCAAAGCCATTGCTGAAGGTGCGGTAGATAACGCTCAGCTGCGTGACGTCAACGACGCTATTCGTAGCCATGCGATTGAAGAAGTTGGTCAGAAACTGCGCGGCTACATGACTGACATGAAGCGTATCGCCGTCGCAGGTTAATTCCCCGTCGTCTTTCAACTTGCTGATGCGTTGGCTACGTTCGTACACCCCAGTCACATAGTTATCTATGTGACTGGAGATGAACTTCCTTGCCGCCTTCCGCTAAGACGAAATGCATAGAAGAATGTCATATTTATAGAATTTAGTAGGCCTGATAAGCGAAGCGCCATCAGGCAAAAAAGCCCGGAGGTTTATACTCCGGGCTTTCTATTAGTTGCGGTACAGCACCTTAATGATGTGGTAACCGAACTGGGTGTGCAGCGGGCCTGTTGGCTCCAGCACCGGGCAGGAGAAGACCACTTTATCAAACGCCGGAACCATCTGGCCCTGACGGAATTCACCCAGGTGACCGCCTTTCTTACCTGACGGGCAGGTGGAGTGTTTCTTCGCCAGCTTCTCGAAGTCGGCACCATTTTTAATTTGCTCCAGAAGATCCAGTGCCAGTTTCTCTTCTTTAACAAGGATATGCAGTGCTGCTGCTGTTTTTGCCATGATCGTGCCTTGAGTGGGGTGGCTGAGGCTGGCTATACTACCATGCTCTAAATCTCCCCTCCCGACTTTCATTGAGTGATCTTTATGCGTTTAAACCCCGGACAACAACAAGCCGTCGAATTCGTCACCGGACCCTGCCTGGTGCTGGCGGGTGCTGGCTCCGGCAAAACCCGCGTGATCACCAACAAAATTGCGCACCTGATCCGCGTTTGCGGCTATCAGGCACGGCATATTGCGGCGGTGACCTTTACCAACAAGGCCGCGCGTGAGATGAAAGAGCGTGTGGCGCAGACGCTGGGCCGTAAAGAGGCGCGCGGGCTGATGATCTCCACCTTCCACACCCTGGGGCTGGACATTATCAAGCGTGAATACGCAGCGCTGGGCATGAAGTCGAACTTTTCATTGTTCGATGACACCGACCAGGTGGCGTTGCTGAAGGAATTGACCGAAGGGCTCATCGAAGACGATAAGTTGATCCTCCAACAGCTGATCTCGACGATCTCCAACTGGAAAAACGATCTGATGACGCCCTCACAGGCGGCAGCCAGCGCCAAAGGCGAGCGCGATCGTATTTTTGCCCACTGCTACGGTTTGTACGACGCGCACATGAAAGCGTGTAACGTCCTCGATTTTGACGATCTGATTTTGCTGCCTACGCTGCTGCTTCAGCGCAATGAAGAGGTCCGTGAACGCTGGCAGAACAAGATTCGTTATCTGCTGGTGGATGAATATCAGGATACCAACACCAGCCAGTACGAGCTGGTAAAACTGCTGGTGGGTAGCCGTGCGCGTTTTACCGTGGTGGGCGATGACGACCAGTCTATCTATTCCTGGCGCGGTGCACGTCCGCAAAACCTGGTGCTGCTGAGCAAAGATTTCCCGGCGTTGCAGGTGGTTAAGCTGGAACAGAACTACCGTTCTTCCGGACGTATCCTGAAAGCGGCAAACATCCTCATTGCCAACAACCCACATGTTTTTGAAAAACGACTTTTTTCCGAGCTGGGTTACGGTGTCGAACTTAAGGTATTAAGCGCCAATAACGAAGAACATGAAGCAGAGCGCGTGACCGGCGAACTGATTGCCCACCACTTTATTAACAAGACGCAGTATAAAGATTACGCGATTCTGTACCGCGGTAATCATCAGTCGCGGGTGTTCGAAAAATTCCTGATGCAGAACCGCATCCCGTACAAAATTTCTGGCGGCACGTCGTTTTTCTCCCGTCCGGAGATTAAAGATCTGCTGGCCTATCTGCGGGTACTGAGTAACCAGGATGATGACAGCGCATTTCTGCGTATTGTGAATACGCCAAAACGTGAAATTGGTCCAGCGACGCTGCAAAAACTGGGCGAGTGGGCGATGACGCGTAATAAAAGCTTGTTCACCGCCAGCTTTGATATGGGGCTTAGCCAGACGCTAACCGGGCGCGGCTATGAGTCGCTGACCCGCTTTACACAGTGGTTGGGTGAAATCCAGCACCTGGCCGAGCGTGACCCGATTGCGGCTGTGCGCGATCTGATCCACGGCATTGACTACGAATCGTGGCTCTATGAAACCTCACCCAGCCCGAAAGCTGCCGAAATGCGTATGAAAAACGTCAATACACTCTTCAGTTGGATGACGGAAATGCTGGAAGGTAGTGATATTGATGAACCGATGACGCTGACCCAGGTTGTTACCCGCTTTACCCTGCGCGACATGATGGAACGTGGCGAGAGTGAAGAAGAGTTGGATCAGGTACAACTCATGACGTTACATGCCTCCAAAGGGCTGGAGTTCCCGTACGTGTTTATGGTGGGCATGGAAGAAGGCTTTTTGCCACATCAGAGCAGCATTGATGAAGATAACATCGATGAAGAACGTCGTCTGGCCTATGTTGGCATCACTCGCGCGCAGAAAGAACTGATTTTTACACTGTGTAAAGAGCGTCGTCAGTACGGTGAACTGGTGCGCCCGGAGCCGAGTCGTTTTCTGCTGGAATTACCGCAGGACGATATTATCTGGGAGCAGGAGCGAAAAGTGGTCAGCGCTGAGGAGCGGATGCAGAAAGGGCAAGCCAGCATCGCGAATATTCGGGCAATGATGGCGAAAGCAAAAGAGAAGTAGGTTTTTGTAGGCCGGATAAGCGTAGGCTATCCGGCAATACTTGAGGGTTAGTGCACTTCTAAAGGCCAATGGACATAGCTTTGCCACTGGCTTTCCTGATCGATAAGCTCTTTTCCCAGCGGATGATGCACCAGCCAGCCTTCAGGCAGCGTTATCGTAAGATGTTCATTCTTTGCTTCGAGATGAATTTCCGGTACTAAATCATCCCGGCGACGGCTGGCAAAAATGATCGCCAGACGGAGCAAACGGCAAAGATGTTCCGCGATACGCGGCGGCACCGCGTTTTGTTGGTGGAGCGAAGAGAGGTCGACCGGGTTGGTTTGGTTGAGTAACAGCGTGGCTAACAGTTTTTTCTGTGCGGGGGTAAATCCCGGAAGATCGAGATTGCGCACCAGATAGGCCGCATGCTGCGGCGCTTGCTTAAAATCGACGCTAAGTCCAATTTCATGCAACTGACAGGCACTAATCAGTAGTTCGCGGCTGATAGCTTCCAAATGCCACTTTTTATCTACTTGATCGAGGAACTTACTTGCCAGGTTAGCGACACGATGCGCCTGATCGGTATCGACCATAAATCGACGCTGAATATTTCTCAACGTGCGACTGCGAATGTCCTGGTCCACGGCCAGATGCAGCATGCCATAGACCAGACCTTCACGTAATGCGCCGCCAGCAAGGGTCATACACTGGATATTGAGCTCAGTGAAAATGGCGATCAGGATGGCCAGTCCGCTGGGGAACACCAGCGCACGTTCCAGCGTTAACCCTTCGATTTCCAGCTCTTCAAGACGTCCGCAATGAATGGCGCGCTGCTTTAACTGCTGAAGTTTTGCCAGCGTAATGCGTTCGTCCATGCCCTGCGCCATCATGATTTCCTGCAGAGCCTGTACGGTGCCAGAGGCCCCGACACACACTTTCCAGCCGTGAAAACGTAGATTGTCAGCGACAGGACGCAAGACTTCACGCGCTGCCTTCTCTGCCTCGTCAAAGTTTTCCTGCGCCAGATTTCGATCGGTAAAGTACCGTTCGAGCCACGTGACGCAGCCCATCGACAGGCTAAACAAGGAGGTGGTTTGTGCACCTGAGCCGGTGACCAGTTCGGTACTGGCTCCGCCGATATCGACGACCAGACGCTGATCGGCACCGCCGGTGGTGTGGGCAACCCCCTGATAAATCAGCCGGGCTTCTTCTTCACCGCTAATAACCTGAACGGCACAGCCGAGGATCTCTTGCGCTTTGGCAATAAAAATGTCGGCATTGGTGGCGATACGCAGTGTTGCCGTGGCAACCACGCGAATTTGTGGCTGAGGAATATCCTGCAGGCGCTCTGCAAACAGGCGTAGACACTGCCAACCGCGCTCCATGGCTTCAGCTGAGAGCGTATTATCACTATTCAGGCCAGCGGCCAGACGCACCTTGCGTTTAATCCGCGTGAGCGTCTGGATGCTTCCCGCTACCTCGCGTACAACCAGCATATGAAAACTATTGGAGCCGAGATCGATTGCTGCATACAACGAGGTAGAATTCATACACTTCATCCTTCAACCTGTATCTGTGTTGGCTGCGTTTTCTCACCGCCTTGATACAGGCTGAATGATTTTGTGTATGGCATAACGTTTCTTAACCTGAACGACGACGATTACGCGGAGCACCACCGGTGCGGCGTGGGCCATTGCCAGGGCGCGTTCGCGTCAGGCGAAGCGGCTTCGGCAAATCGGTCATCAGTGCATCCGGGTTATACTTGCTGACCGGAATCGAATGGCCGATATAGGTCTCGATGGCAGGTAAATTCAACGCGTACTCTTCACAGGCCAGGCTGATGGAGTGTCCGCTTGCGCCTGCACGGCCGGTACGGCCAATACGGTGTACGTAGTCTTCGCAGTCATCCGGCAGGTCATAGTTAAATACATGCGTAACAGCCGGAATATGCAGACCACGCGCGGCAACGTCGGTTGCAACCAGAATGTCGAGATCGCCACGGGTGAACTCTTCCAGAATGCGCAGACGTTTTTTCTGTGCTACGTCACCGGTCAGCAGACCGACGCGATGGCCGTCAGCGGCAAGGCTGCCCCAAATATCTTCGCAACGGTGCTTGGTGTTTGCAAAAACAATGGCGCGATCTGGCCACTCTTCTTCGATCAGCGTTTGCAGTAAACGCATTTTCTCTTCGTTTGAAGGATAGAAGAGCTCTTCTTTGATACGGTGGCCCGTCTTCTGTTCCGGTTCGACTTCTACGTACTCGGCGTTGTTCATTTGTTCGAACGCCAGTTCGCGAACGCGGTAAGAGAGGGTCGCGGAAAACAGCATATTCAGACGCTGGTTGGTTGGCGGCATCCGACGGAACAGCCAGCGGATATCTTTAATAAAGCCCAGATCGTACATGCGATCGGCTTCATCCAGTACCACGACCTGAATGGCACCCAGGTTGATGTGGTTCTGTTTTGCGTAGTCAATGAGACGGCCCGTGGTGCCGATAAGGATATCGACGCCGCTTTCCAGCACTTTCAGCTGTTTGTCGTAACCGTCGCCGCCATAAGCCAGGCCTAATTTCAGACCGGTAGTTTGCGCCAGCGGTTCCGCATCGGCATGGATCTGCACGGCTAACTCACGCGTTGGCGCCATAATTAGCGCACGCGGTTGGTTCACCTTGCGATCGGCAATCGCGGGATGAGAGAGAAGATAATGAAACGTTGACGTCAGAAACGCCATCGTTTTCCCGGTTCCGGTTTGCGCCTGTCCTGCGACATCACGACCTGCCAGCGTTAGCGGGAGGGCCAGTGCCTGAATGGGCGTGCAATTATGAAACCCTTTATTTTCAAGGGCTTCTATCACCTGTGGGTGCAGTGCGAAGTCGGAAAACTTCTGTTCTGTTAAATGTGTTTTGCTCATAGTGTGGTAGAATATCAGCTTACTATTGCTTTACGAAAGCGTATACGGTGAAATAAAGTCAACCTTTAGTTGGTTAATGCTACACCAACACACCAGGCTTTTTCCTGTGGAGTTATTATGAGCGATAAAATTATTCACCTGACAGACGACAGTTTTGACACGGATGTACTCAAAGCGGACGGAGCTATCCTCGTTGATTTCTGGGCAGAGTGGTGCGGTCCGTGCAAAATGATCGCTCCAATTCTGGATGAAATCGCTGACGAGTATCAGGGTAAATTGACGGTTGCGAAACTGAACATTGACCAAAACCCAGGCACCGCACCGAAATATGGTATCCGTGGTATCCCGACCCTGCTGCTGTTTAAAAACGGCGAAGTTGCGGCGACAAAAGTCGGCGCACTGTCCAAAGGTCAGCTAAAAGAGTTCCTCGACGCTAACCTGGCGTAAGATGGAATTATCAAGTTTGGGCGACCTGATTCCTAAATTCTTCGGATGACTGGACGCCCGACTTGAGTCGTGCTAAGTTAGTGTTGACTTCGTATTAAACATACCTTATTAAGTTTGAATCTTGTTTATCCAATGCTTCCCGTTGTTTCTCACGCGAGAAGTGGACAGATTCCTGGCTTGTCGCTCAATCCGTCTTGTCGTTTCAGTTCTGCGTACTTTCCTGTGACCAGACAGCGAACAGACATGAGTCGATGGCCGTAAACAGGCATGGATGACCCTGCCATACCATTCACAACATTAAGTTCGAGATTTACCCCAAGTTTAAGAACTCACACCATTATGAATCTTACCGAATTAAAGAATACGCCGGTTTCTGAGCTGATCACTCTCGGCGAAAATATGGGCCTGGAAAACCTGGCTCGTATGCGCAAGCAGGACATTATTTTTGCCATCCTGAAGCAGCACGCAAAGAGTGGCGAAGATATCTTTGGTGACGGTGTGCTGGAGATATTGCAGGATGGATTTGGTTTCCTTCGTTCTGGAGACAGTTCCTACCTCGCAGGCCCAGACGACATCTACGTATCCCCTAGCCAAATCCGCCGTTTCAACCTCCGCACTGGTGACACCATTTCCGGTAAGATTCGTCCTCCTAAAGAGGGTGAGCGTTACTTTGCATTGTTGAAAGTTAACGAAGTTAACTACGACAAGCCGGAAAACGCGCGTAATAAGATTCTGTTCGAGAACTTAACCCCGCTGCACGCAAACTCACGTCTGCGTATGGAACGTGGTAACGGTTCTACAGAAGACTTAACGGCTCGTGTCCTGGATCTGGCGTCTCCGATCGGTCGCGGCCAACGTGGTCTGATTGTGGCTCCACCGAAAGCCGGTAAAACCATGCTGCTGCAGAACATTGCACAGAGCATCGCGTACAACCACCCAGACTGCGTGTTGATGGTACTGCTGATCGACGAACGTCCGGAAGAAGTGACTGAGATGCAGCGTCTGGTTAAAGGTGAAGTGATTGCTTCCACCTTTGACGAACCCGCATCTCGCCACGTTCAGGTTGCGGAAATGGTTATCGAGAAAGCGAAACGTCTGGTTGAGCACAAGAAAGACGTTATCATCCTGCTTGATTCCATCACCCGTCTGGCGCGTGCCTACAACACTGTGGTACCGGCTTCCGGTAAAGTGTTGACCGGTGGTGTTGATGCCAACGCCCTGCACCGTCCGAAGCGTTTCTTCGGTGCGGCACGTAACGTGGAAGAGGGCGGCAGCCTGACCATCATCGCGACTGCGCTGGTCGATACCGGCTCTAAAATGGATGAAGTTATCTATGAAGAGTTTAAAGGTACCGGCAACATGGAACTGCACCTCTCGCGTAAGATTGCTGAAAAACGCGTCTTCCCGGCTATCGACTACAACCGTTCCGGTACCCGTAAAGAAGAGCTGCTCACCACTCAGGAAGAGCTGCAAAAAATGTGGATCCTGCGCAAAATCATTCATCCGATGGGTGAAATCGACGCGATGGAATTCCTCATTAACAAGCTGGCGATGACCAAGACCAACGACGACTTCTTCGATATGATGAAGCGCTCTTAAGTCGGGCATCCTCTGAAAACGCCACGTTTTACGTGGCGTTTTGCTTTTATGCCTGTAATCTAAGCGACACATAAGCAATAGTGATGTCACTCGCCTTTATTTTGCGCTCGATACATCATTCGCGTTGTGTGGTTAATAATTATACAAAACAGGTATTTCGGAACGGAGTTTCCCTTCTGAATAAAGGTCTTCATGGTTATACTTCCGCTAATAATTTTCTCTGAGAGCATGCATTGTGAATTTACTGACAGTCGGCACTGATCTCATCAGTATTTTTCTATTCACAACACTGTTTCTTTTTTTTGCGCGCAAGGTGGCAAAAAAGGTCGGTTTAGTGGATAAACCCAACTTCCGTAAACGTCATCAGGGACTGATTCCGTTAGTTGGGGGCATTTCGGTTTACGCCGGTATTTGCTTTACATTCATCATCGCCGATTATTACATCCCACACGCTTCTCTCTACCTCGCCTGTGCTGGGGTGCTGGTCTTTGTGGGTGCGCTGGACGACCGTTTTGATATCAGTGTAAAAATTCGCGCCACCATCCAGGCCGCGATTGGTATCATTATGATGGTTGTAGGCAAACTTTATCTTCTTAGTCTTGGGTATATTTTTGGCCCCTGGGAGATGGTACTTGGCCCGTTCGGCTATTTACTGACGCTCTTCGCCGTCTGGGCTGCAATTAATGCCTTCAATATGGTGGACGGTATCGACGGCCTGTTAGGTGGGTTGTCCTGCGTTTCCTTTGCCGCGATGGGCCTGATCCTCTGGTTTGACGGACAAACCAGCCTGGCCATCTGGTGCTTCGCGATGATCGCCGCCATTCTGCCTTATATTCTTCTGAATCTGGGTATTCTTGGGCGCCGGTATAAAGTTTTTATGGGTGATGCGGGCAGTACGCTGATTGGCTTCACTATCATTTGGATCCTGTTGGAAACTACGCAGGGTAAAACCCATCCTATTAGCCCGGTTACTGCGCTGTGGATTATCGCCATTCCTCTGATGGATATGGTGGCTATCATGTATCGTCGTTTGCGAAAAGGCATGAGTCCTTTTTCTGCGGATCGCCAGCACATTCATCATTTGGTGATGCGTGCCGGGTTTACTTCCCGACAGGCCTTTGTTCTGATTACGCTGGCAGCGGCAATTTTGGCATCTATCGGCGTACTGGCTGAATATTTTCGTTTAGTGCCAGAGTGGGTCATGCTGGTACTTTTTTTATTAGCATTCGGCCTCTACGGTTACTGTATCAAGCGTGCCTGGAAAGTCGCGAGATTTATCAAGCGTGTGAAGCGTAGATTGCGAAGAATTCGGAAAAGCAAACCAAACTTAACCAAGTAAATTGAGGATGCGATGACACAGCCATCAACGGGAGATCATGTCGTGAACACTGAGAATGAACTGGACATCCGTGGGTTGTTTCGGACCTTATGGGCAGGGAAGGTGTGGATTGTCGGTATGGCCCTCGTCTTTGCGCTTGCTGCTCTCGCCTATACGTTTTTTGCGCGTCAGGAGTGGAGTGCGACCGCCATTTCCGACCGGCCTACGGTGAATATGTTGGGGGGATATTACTCTCAGCAGCAGTTTTTACGTAACCTTGATATTAAGGCTAGCCTGGCATCCACGGATCAACCGTCGGTGATGGACGAAGCGTATAAAGAATTTGTCATGCAGGTTGCCTCGTGGGATACGCGCCGTGAGTTTTGGCAGCAGACCGATTACTTTAAGCAACGGATGGTCGGCAACAGTAAAGCCGATGCGGCATTGTTGGATGAGCTGATTAATAACATTCAGTTTATGCCTGGTGATGCACAGCGCAGTACCAACGACAGTGTGAAGCTGATTGCGGAAACGGCGCCAGATGCTAACAACCTGCTGCGCCAGTATGTGGCATTTGCCAGCCAGCGCGCGGCACGCCATCTGAACGATGAGTTAAAAGGCGCGTGGGCTGCGCGCACGGTACAGATGAAAGCGCAGGTTAAACGCCAGGAAGAGGTGGCGAAATCACTCTTTTCTCGTCGCGCTCACAACATTGAACAAGCGCTCAAAATAGCCGAGCAACATAATATTTCTCGCACTTCAACCGATGTGCCTGCGGATGAATTACCGGACTCTGAGCTGTTTTTGCTCGGACGTCCTATGCTGCAGGCGCGACTCGAAAACTTGCAGGCCGTTGGTCCAGAGTTCGATCTGGATTATTTCCAAAACAGAGCCATGCTCAATACGCTGAACGTCGGTCCTACTCTGGACCCACGTTTTCAGACCTATCGTTATTTGCGGACGCCGGAAGAACCGGTAAAACGTGATAGCCCGCGCCGTGCCTTCCTGATGATTATGTGGGGCATTGTCGGAGCCTTGATCGGTGCCGGTGTCGCGTTAACCCGTCGCCGCCCGATTTAGCAATACCGTTGCAGTGAGGGGCTGGGCCCTCGCTGCCAATCCGAAGAGAATCGATGTGAAAGTACTGACTGTATTTGGCACGCGACCGGAGGCCATCAAGATGGCACCTCTGGTTCATGCGCTGGCAAAAGATCCTGATTTTGAGGCGAAAGTTTGCGTCACAGCGCAGCATCGGGAGATGCTTGATCAGGTGTTGAACCTCTTTTCCATTGTGCCTGACTACGATCTTAATATTATGCAGCCCGGTCAGGGACTCACCGAAATTACCTGCCGAATCCTTGAGGGGTTAAAACCAATTCTGGCTGAGTTTAAACCGGATGTCGTACTGGTACACGGTGATACGACGACGACCATTGCCACCAGTCTGGCCGCGTTTTATCAGCGTATTCCTGTCGGACATGTTGAGGCCGGGTTGCGAACCGGCGATCTCTATTCTCCGTGGCCGGAAGAGGCAAACCGTACGCTGACCGGGCGTCTGGCGATGTATCATTTTGCACCTACTGAAAACTCTCGGCAGAACCTGTTACGCGAAAACATTGCCGATAACCGCATTTTTGTCACCGGCAATACGGTGATTGATGCGTTGATCTGGGTTCGCGATCGCGTACTGGCGAGCGATGAACTGCGGGCCGAACTGGCCGAGCATTATCCTTTCCTGAGCGCGGATAAAAAGATGATCCTGGTGACCGGTCATCGTCGGGAAAGCTTTGGTCGCGGTTTTGAGCAAATCTGCCATGCGCTGGCAGAAATTGCAGCGGCGAATCAGGATGTGCAGATTGTCTACCCGGTGCACCTGAACCCTAACGTCAGCGAACCGGTTAATCGCATCCTGGGTCACGTTGACAATGTGATTTTGATCGAGCCGCAGGAGTATCTACCGTTTGTCTGGCTGATGAACCACGCCTGGCTGATCCTGACCGATTCTGGCGGTATTCAGGAAGAAGCCCCATCTCTGGGCAAGCCAGTGCTGGTGATGCGCGAAACGACGGAGCGCCCGGAGGCCATTACTGCAGGCACGGTGCGGCTGGTGGGGACAGATCCGCAGCGTATTGTGGAAGAAGTCACGCGCTTGCTGCATGACGAAGATGAATATCAGACCATGAGCCGAGCCCATAATCCGTATGGCGATGGGCAAGCGTGTGGTCGCATTTTAGACGCGTTAAAAAACAATCGGATATCGCTATGAGTTTTACGACCATTTCTGTCATTGGGCTGGGTTATATCGGGCTGCCAACCGCAGCTGCTTTTGCTTCCCGTCAAAAACACGTGATTGGCGTAGATGTTAATCAGCATGCGGTGGACACCATTAACCGTGGTGAGATCCATATCGTTGAACCCGACCTCGGTGCGGTGGTGAAAACTGCTGTAGAAGAGGGGTATCTTCGGGCGACCACCAAACCCACGGAAGCGGATGCGTATTTAATCGCTGTGCCTACCCCGTTCAAAGGGGAGCATGAGCCCGATATGGTGTACGTCGAAGCGGCGGCGAAGTCAGTGGCGCCGGTGCTTAAAAAAGGCGCGCTGGTGATCCTCGAGTCAACGTCACCCGTCGGGGCGACCGAGCAGATGGCCGCATGGCTTGCCGAGATGCGGCCCGACCTGACGTTCCCGCAACAGGCGGGGGAACAGGCAGACGTTAATATTGCCTATTGTCCAGAGCGCGTGCTGCCGGGCCAGGTGATGGTCGAGCTGATTAAAAACGATCGCGTGATTGGCGGGATGACGCCCGTCTGTTCCGCGCGCGCCAGCGAGCTGTACAACATCTTCCTTGAAGGTGAATGTGTGGTGACTAACGCCCGCACGGCGGAAATGTGTAAACTTACTGAAAATAGCTTCCGCGACGTGAATATCGCCTTTGCCAATGAACTGTCGCTGATTTGCGCCGAACAGGAGATTAACGTCTGGGAACTGATTCGCCTGGCGAACCGACACCCGCGCGTCAATATCCTGCAACCTGGCCCCGGCGTTGGCGGTCACTGTATTGCAGTCGATCCATGGTTTATTGTGGCGCAGAACCCGCAGCAGGCGAAATTGATCTGCACCGCCCGTGAAGTCAATGATGGCAAACCTCACTGGGTTGTTGATCGGGTAAAAGCCGCCGTAGCGGATTGTCTGGCGAAGACGAACAAACGCGCCAGCGAGGTGAAAATTGCCTGTTTTGGCCTGGCATTTAAACCGAATATTGACGATTTACGTGAAAGCCCGGCGATGGGTATCGCGCTGAGTATTGCCCAGTGGCACGGCGGTGAAACGCTGGTGGTGGAACCGAATGTTCATCAACTGCCAAAAAAACTGGATGGCCTGTGTACGTTGGTGAAACTGGACGACGCACTGGCAAGCGCTGATGTGCTGGTGATGCTGGTCGACCATAATGAATTTAAAGCGATTAAAGGCGATGCGGTACACCAGCAGTACGTGGTTGATACCAAAGGAGTCTGGCGATAATGAAACGAATTCTGGTCACCGGTGGCGCCGGATTTATCGGCTCCGCGGTTGTACGGCATATCATTAACGAGACGCAGGATGCCGTGGTGGTGGTCGATAAACTGACCTATGCCGGCAACCTGATGTCGCTAACGCCGGTCGCACAGAATGACCGTTTTGCCTTTGAGAAAGTTGATATCTGCGATCGGGCTGCGCTTGACGGTGTCTTTCAACAGTATCAGCCAGACTGCGTCATGCACCTGGCGGCGGAAAGCCACGTTGATCGTTCCATTGATGGTCCGGCTGCATTTATCGAAACCAATATTGTGGGTACCTACACCCTGCTGGAAGCAGCGCGCGCTTACTGGAACGTATTAACCGATAAGAAAAAATCGGCGTTTCGTTTCCATCATATTTCGACCGATGAAGTGTATGGCGATCTCCATTCTACGGATGATTTTTTCACTGAAACCACGCCGTATGCACCAAGCAGTCCTTATTCCGCATCGAAAGCCAGTAGCGACCATCTGGTCCGTGCCTGGCTACGTACGTACGGTTTACCTACGCTGATTACCAACTGCTCCAACAACTACGGCCCGTACCACTTCCCGGAAAAGCTGATCCCACTGACGATTCTTAACGCGCTGGCGGGCAAACCGCTGCCGGTATACGGCAACGGGCAGCAGATCCGCGACTGGCTGTATGTGGAGGATCATGCCCGCGCGTTGTATTGCGTAGCGACCACCGGGGCCGTGGGGGAAACCTATAACATCGGCGGGCACAACGAGCGTAAGAATCTGGACGTAGTCGAGACGATTTGCTTTCTGCTGGAAGAACTGGCCCCCAACAAGCCACAGGGCCTTGCGCAGTACCGCTCACTGATCACCTTTGTTGACGATCGTCCTGGTCACGATCAACGTTACGCCATTGATGCGTCGAAGATTGCACGTGAACTTGGCTGGATGCCGCAGGAAACGTTTGAGAGCGGCATGCGCAAAACCGTGCAATGGTATCTGGCGAATGAGGCGTGGTGGAAGCCCGTGCAGGACGGCAGCTACCAGGGTGAACGTTTAGGTCTGAAGGGTTAATTTCCGGAGGAGGTACGCATGAAAGGTATCATTTTGGCGGGAGGGTCGGGTTCTCGCCTGTACCCCATTACGCGTGGCGTATCGAAACAGCTATTACCGATTTACGACAAGCCGATGATTTACTACCCGCTATCGGTGCTGATGTTGGCGGGGATCCGTGAAATCCTGATTATCACCACGCCGGAAGATAAAGGCTATTTCCAGCGTTTGCTGGGCGATGGCTCTGAGTTTGGCATCGAGTTGCACTATGCCGAGCAGCCCAGCCCGGACGGACTGGCGCAGGCGTTTATCATCGGGGAAACGTTCCTTAACGGTGAGCCTTCCTGTCTGGTTTTAGGTGACAACATCTTCTTTGGGCAGGGATTTAGTCCAAAACTGCGCCACGTTGCTGCCCGAACGGAAGGGGCGACGGTATTTGGCTATCAGGTTATGGATCCTGAGCGTTTCGGCGTGGTGGAGTTTGACGACAATTTCCGCGCCGTCTCGCTGGAAGAGAAGCCGAAAGAACCGAAATCTAACTGGGCGGTGACGGGACTCTATTTCTACGACAGTAAGGTGGTGGAGTACGCAAAACGCGTGAAGCCTTCCGAGCGTGGAGAGCTGGAGATAACCTCCATCAACCAGATGTATCTTGACGCGGGTAACCTGACGGTGGAACTGCTCGGCCGTGGCTTTGCCTGGCTGGATACCGGTACACATGACAGCCTGATTGAAGCGAGTATGTTCGTACAGACGGTTGAGAAACGTCAGGGCTTTAAAATTGCCTGCCTGGAAGAAATCGCCTGGCGCAACGGCTGGCTGGATGATGAAGGCGTGAAGCGTGCCGCCAGTTCTCTGGCTAAAACCGGTTATGGTCAATATCTGCTGGAGCTACTCCGTGCTCGTCCGCGCCAGTATTGAGCCGCTGAATTGGGAGAATACGTTCTTTGGCGTGAAGAGCGCCATTGTACGTGTTGACCCGCATGCGCCGGTTCTGACTGCGGATTCGTTGCAGCCCTGGGAGCGGGTACAGGCGAAAATTCCTGCGGCGAACGCCCAGGAGTTAGATGCATTGCAGCAACTGGGTTTCTCACTGGTCGAAGGGGAAGTGGATTTAGCGCTGTCGGTCACGGGCGTTTATGACAATCCCAGCGCGCAGGTCGCACAAACTGCAGATATCCCGGCGTTACGCCAGCTGGCGGGGCAGGCGTTCGCGCAAAGCCGTTTTCGTGCGCCGTGGTATGCGCCCGATGCCAGCGCGCGTTTCTACGCGCAGTGGATTGAAAATGCCGTACTGGGCACGTTCGACCATCAGTGTCTCGTTTTTCGCACACAGGCTGGCGATATTCGTGGCTATGTCTCACTGCGTGAACTGAATGAGACCGATGCGCGTATTGGCCTACTGGCCGGTCGCGGTGCGGGCGCAGAACTGATGCAGGCTGCGCTGTGCTGGGCGCAGGCTCACGGTAAAACAACATTGTGCGTGGCGACCCAGATGGGCAATATCGCCGCGCTTAAACGTTACATACAGAGCGGTGCCAATGTAGAAAGCACCGCGTACTGGTTATACAGGTGACAACATGATCCCATTTAACGCACCGCCGGTGGTGGGCACCGAGCTTGAATACATGCAGTCTGCGATGAGCAGCGGAAAACTGTGCGGTGACGGCGGCTTTACCCGTCGTTGCCAGCAGTGGCTGGAGCAACATTTTGGCAGCGCGAAAGTGCTGCTGACACCCTCCTGTACCGCCTCGCTTGAGATGGCGGCATTGCTGCTTGATATCCAGGCTGGCGATGAAGTGATCATGCCGAGCTACACCTTTGTCTCCACCGCCAACGCCTTCGTGCTGCGTGGGGCCAAAGTCGTCTTTGTCGATATCCGTCCGGATACCATGAACATTGACGAAACGCTGATTGAAGCGGCGATCACCGACAAAACCCGCGCTATCGTACCGGTGCATTACGCGGGCGTTGCCTGCGAAATGGACACCATTATGGCACTGGCGGCTAAGTACAACCTGTTCGTGGTGGAAGATGCCGCTCAGGGCGTGATGTCGACCTACAAAGGCCGCGCGCTGGGAACGATTGGTCATATTGGCTGCTTTAGCTTCCACGAAACCAAAAATTATACCGCGGGTGGCGAAGGTGGAGCCACGCTGATTAATGATAAAAAATTAATCGAACGTGCTGAGATCATCCGCGAAAAAGGGACCAACCGTAGCCAGTTCTTCCGCGGCCAGGTGGATAAATACACCTGGCGAGATATTGGTTCCAGCTATTTGATGTCCGATCTGCAGGCCGCCTATCTGTGGGCACAACTGGAAGCGGCGGATCGTATCAACCAGCAGCGCCTGGCGCTGTGGCAGAATTATTATGATGCGCTGGAACCGCTGGCACGCGCCGGGCGTATTGAACTGCCTTCCATACCGCAGGATTGTGTGCAAAATGCCCATATGTTTTACATCAAGCTGCGCGATATCGACGATCGCAGTGCGCTGATCAACTTCCTGAAAGAAGCCGAAATCATGGCGGTATTCCATTATATCCCGCTGCACGATTGCCCGGCTGGCGATAAATTTGGTGAGTTTGCCGGAGTTGATCGTTACACCACTCAGGAGAGCGAACGTCTGCTGCGCCTGCCGCTGTTTTACAATCTGTCGCCGGTCAACCAGCGCACAGTGATTACGACCTTACTGAACTACTTCGCCTGATATGTCGCTTGCTAAAGCGTCCCTGTGGACGGCAGCCAGTACGCTGGTAAAAATTGGTGCGGGCCTGCTGGTGGTGAAACTGCTGGCGGTTTCATTTGGCCCGGCCGGTGTGGGGCAGGCGGGTAACTTCCGCCAGATGGTTACCGTGCTCGGTGTACTGGCGGGGGCCGGAATATTCAACGGCGTCACGAAGTACGTCGCACAGCATCATGACGATCCGGCGCAGTTACGTCGTGTGGTCGGTACCTCTTCGGCGATGGTGCTGGGATTCTCCACGCTGATGGCTGCCCTTTTTCTGCTGGCAGCAGCGCCGATCAGCCAGGGTTTATTTGGTCATACGCATTATCAAGGGTTAGTGCGGCTGGTTGCACTGGTACAGATGGGCATAGCCTGGGCGAACCTGCTGCTGGCGCTGATGAAAGGTTTTCGCGATGCTGCCGGTAATGCGCTATCGCTGATTGTCGGTAGCCTGGTGGGCGTGGTGGCCTATTATGGTTGCTATCGTCTCGGGGGTTACGAAGGTGCGTTGTTAGGGCTGGCGCTGGTGCCTGCGCTGGTAGTGATCCCCGCTGCTGCGATGTTGATTAAGCGTGGAACTATCCCACTGCGCTACCTGAAACCCTGCTGGGATAACGGTCTGGCCGGGCAGTTAAGCAAGTTCACGCTGATGGCGTTGATCACCTCCGTGACGCTGCCGGTGGCGTACGTAATGATGCGAAACCTGCTGGCAGCCCATTACAGCTGGGATGACGTGGGGATCTGGCAGGGGGTGAGCAGTATTTCCGATGCGTATCTGCAATTTATCACCGCCTCATTCAGCGTTTACTTGCTGCCGACGCTGTCGCGCTTAACTGAAAAGCATGACATTTCGCGCGAGGTCGTAAAGTCGCTGAAGTTTGTGCTACCGGCGGTTGCTGCCGCGAGTTTCACCGTCTGGCTGCTGCGTGATTTTGCTATCTGGCTGCTGTTTTCGGCTAAATTTACCGCGATGCGCGATCTGTTTGCCTGGCAGCTGGTGGGCGATGTCCTGAAAGTAGGGGCTTACGTTTTTGGTTATTTGGTGATCGCGAAAGCGTCGCTACGGTTTTATATTTTGGCTGAAATTAGCCAGTTCACGTTATTGACGGCATTTGCCCACTGGTTGATCCCTGCGCATGGCGCTCTGGGAGCAGCCCAGGCATATATGGCAACCTATGTGGTCTATTTTTCTCTCTGTTGCGGCGTATTTTTACTCTGGCGTAGGCGGGCATGACAGTACTGATTCACGTTCTGGGATCGGATATCCCTCACCATAACCAAACCGTATTGCGGTTTTTCAACGACTCGCTGGCTGCGACGAGCGAGCACGCGCGCGTGTTTATGGTTGCCGGTCAGGATGCGGGATTCAGCGAAAGCTGCCCGGCGTTATCGCTGCGTTTCTATAGCGGGAAAAAGGCGCTGGCAGAGGCGGTTATTAAGAAAGCGAAAGCGGATCGTCAACAGCGTTTCTTCTTTCACGGTCAGTTCAATACCAGTTTATGGCTGGCACTGCTGAGTGGGGGAATTAAACCCGAGCAGTTTTACTGGCACATCTGGGGCGCCGATCTGTATGAAGTCTCCAGTGGACTGAAATTCCGCCTGTTTTATCCGCTTCGTCGGCTGGCGCAAAACCGCGTGGGCTGCGTGTTTGCCACGCGGGGTGATTTGCGCTATTTCGCTGGGCTGCATCCGCGCGTGCGCGGTGAGCTGCTGTATTTCCCGACGCGCATGGATCCATCGCTCAATACGATGAGCGACGGGCGTGAACGCAGCGGGAAAATGACCATTCTGGTGGGAAACTCCGGCGACCGCAGCAATGAACATATTGCCGCGCTGCGCGCCGTGCATCAGCAGTTTGGCGATACGGTGAACATGATTGTGCCTATGGGTTACCCTGCCAATAATGCGGCGTATATCGATGAGGTTCGTCAGGCTGGGCTGGCATTATTTCGTGCGGAAAACCTGCACATTCTCAGCGAAAAGCTGGAATTTGAGGCTTATCTGGCGTTACTGCGTCAGTGCGATTTGGGCTACTTTATTTTTGCCCGTCAGCAGGGGATTGGCACCTTGTGTCTGTTGATCCAGGCCGGTATTCCGTGTGTGCTTAACCGCGAAAACCCCTTCTGGCAGGATATGGCAGAGCAAAACTTGCCGGTATTGTTTACCACCGATGAACTCAATGAAGGTATTGTGCGCGAAGCGCAGCGTCAGCTGGCCTCGGTCGATAAGAGCGCCATTACCTTCTTTAGCCCGAATTACCTACAGCCGTGGCATAACGCGCTGAAAATTGCTTCCGGAGAAACGGTATGAGCCTGATGCAATTCAGCGGTCTGCTGGTGGTGTGGCTGCTCTCCACACTGTTTATCGCCACGTTGACCTGGTTTGAGTTCCGACGGGTACGCTTTAACTTCAATGTGTTCTTCTCATTACTGTTTTTATTGACGTTTTTCTTTGGCTTCCCGCTGACCAGCGTGCTGGTCTTCCGCTTCGACGTGGCGGTGGCCCCGCCGGAAATTCTGCTGCAGGCGCTGCTGTCAGCCGCCTGTTTCTATGCTGTCTATTACGTGACCTATAAAACCCGTTTACGCAGGCGAACGGCGGAAAGACCGCGTAAGCCACTGTTTACTATCAACCGCGTTGAGGCTCATCTGACGTGGATAATATTGATGGCGATTGCGCTAGTGAGCGTGGGCATATTCTTTATGCACAACGGCTTCCTGCTGTTCAGACTGCAGTCCTACAGCCAGATCTTCTCCAGTGAAGTTTCCGGTGTGGCGTTGAAGCGCTTCTTCTACTTCTTCATCCCAGCGATGCTGGTGGTGTACTTCCTGCGTCAGGACAGTAAAGCGTGGCTGTTTTTTCTGGTAAGCACCGTCGCGTTTGGCTTGCTGACCTATATGATTGTCGGCGGCACGCGCGCCAATATCATCATCGCCTTTGCCATCTTCCTGTTTATCGGCATTATTCGCGGCTGGATTTCGCTGTGGATGCTGGCGGCCGCTGGCGTGCTGGGCATTGTGGGGATGTTCTGGCTGGCGCTGAAGCGCTACGGCATGAACGTCAGCGGAGACGAAGCGTTCTATACTTTCCTGTATCTGACGCGCGACACCTTCTCGCCGTGGGAAAACCTGGCACTGTTGCTGCAGAATTACCACAATATTGAGTTCCAGGGTCTGGCGCCGATCGTGCGTGACTTCTATGTGTTTATCCCCAGTTGGCTGTGGCCTGGGCGACCGAGCATCGTACTCAATTCGGCGAACTACTTTACCTGGGAAGTGTTGAACAACCACTCGGGGCTGGCTATCTCGCCAACATTGATTGGCTCGCTGGTGGTGATGGGCGGGGCGTTGTTTATCCCGTTAGGCGCGATTGTGGTTGGGCTTATCATCAAATGGTTCGACTGGCTGTACGAGTTAGGTAACCGGGAAACAAACCGCTACAAGTCGGCGATTTTGCACAGTTTCTGTTTCGGTGCCATTTTCAATATGATCGTGTTAGCACGTGAAGGACTGGATTCGTTTGTCTCGCGAGTGGTCTTTTTCCTCGTGATTTTTGGTGTCTGTTTGCTGGTGGCAAAACTGTTGTTCTGGCTGTTTGACAGTGCCGGACTGATTCATAAACGCATAAAATCGCTGCCCCGGACACAGGTTGAAGGATAGTAATGACTGATAACACCACTGCGCCGTTGTATTCACTGCGCGGATTACAACTGATTGGCTGGCGGGATATGCAGCATGCGCTGAATTACCTGTTTGCAGAAGGGCATCTCAGGCAGGGGACGCTGGTGGCGATCAATGCTGAGAAGTTGCTGACAGCGGAAGATAACCCTGAGGTACGCGCGCTGATCGATGCCGCTGAGTTCAAATACGCCGATGGGATCAGCGTCGTGCGTTCCGTGCGAAAAAAATTTCCACAGGCCCAGGTTTCACGTGTGGCCGGTGCCGATCTGTGGGAGGCCTTAATGGCACGAGCAGGCCGGGAAGGAACGCCGGTCTTCCTGATTGGCGGCAAGCCGGAGGTGCTGGCGCAGACGGAAGCAAAACTGCGTACACAATGGAACGTGAACATTGTGGGCAGCCAGGACGGCTATTTTACGCCGCAGCAGCGTCAGGCGCTGTTCGAGCGGATTCACGCCAGCGGTGCGCAGATTGTTACCGTAGCGATGGGGTCACCGAAACAAGAAATCTTTATGCGTGATTGCCGCCAGGTTCATCCCGATGCGCTGTATATGGGCGTGGGTGGCACCTACGACGTCTTTACCGGCCATGTAAAGCGTGCGCCTAAAGTCTGGCAAAACCTCGGGCTGGAGTGGCTGTACCGCTTGCTGTCGCAGCCGAGCCGTATCACGCGTCAACTTCGCTTATTACGTTATCTGCGCTGGCACTATACCGGCAATCTCTGATCTCCTCCCTTCTTTGGTATGTAGCGCATTCTGCTGAGTGCGCTACTTATTCACAACATAATCGCTGCTTTCTCAAACAATCTATTCATTTTTTGAATGCTTTAATTGCCATTTAAGTGATTTTAGGAAACCATTCGCAACAATCATGATAGTGCCGTGGTGTTTTGGGTGCCAACCGTCAAGCGGTCGGCGCCGTATGGCCTGTTATGGCAAAAAAAACGATGTACCCATAACGATAACCGGTCATACCGGAAAGCATACAAACACAACAAGAGGATTTATGGCAGAAAGTAAACCTGAGCTACAGCGTGGGCTGGAGGCTCGTCATATCGAATTAATTGCCCTTGGGGGCACTATTGGCGTTGGATTGTTTATGGGCGCCGCCAGCACCCTCAAATGGGCGGGGCCATCAGTTCTGTTGGCCTATATCGTCGCCGGGCTATTTGTCTTTTTCATTATGCGTTCCATGGGCGAGATGCTGTTTCTGGAGCCGGTTGCCGGTTCATTCGCGGTGTATGCCCACCGTTACATGAGCCCCTTCTTTGGTTATCTCACTGCCTGGTCGTACTGGTTTATGTGGATGGCGGTGGGGATCTCGGAGATTACCGCCATTGGCGTCTACGTGCAGTTCTGGTTCCCGGACATGGTGCAGTGGATTCCCGCATTGATCGCGGTAGGGTTAGTGGCGTTGGCAAACCTGGCGGCGGTTCGGCTGTACGGTGAAATTGAGTTCTGGTTTGCCATGATCAAAGTGACCACCATCATTGTGATGATCGTCATTGGGGTCGGCGTTATCTTCTTTGGCTTTGGTAATGGCGGTCAGGCGATTGGTTTCGGCAATTTGACCGAGCACGGCGGCTTTTTTGCCGGTGGCTGGAAAGGCTTCCTGACCGCGTTATGTATCGTGGTGGCCTCCTACCAGGGGGTGGAGCTGATCGGCATCACGGCGGGTGAAGCCAAAAATCCGCAGGTCACATTGCGTAGCGCGGTAGGGAAAGTGTTGTGGCGTATCCTGATTTTCTACGTCGGCGCGATATTTGTGATCGTCACTATCTTCCCGTGGAATGAGATTGGCAGCAACGGCAGCCCGTTCGTTCTCACGTTTGCCAAAATTGGAATTACCGCTGCGGCCGGGATTATCAACTTCGTGGTCCTGACCGCCGCGCTGTCTGGCTGCAACAGCGGGATGTATAGCTGTGGTCGTATGCTGTACGCGCTGGCGAAGAACCGTCAACTACCTGCCGTTGTTGGAAAAGTCTCTCGTCATGGCGTGCCAGTTGCTGGCGTAGCGATTTCTATCGCTATCTTGCTGATTGGCTCATGCCTGAATTACGTTATTCCGAATCCGCAGCGTGTCTTTGTGTATGTCTATAGCGCCAGTGTGTTGCCGGGGATGGTACCGTGGTTTGTTATCCTGATTAGCCAGCTGCGTTTTCGTCAGGCACACAAAGAGGCGATTGCCAGCCATCCTTTCCGCTCCATTCTGTTCCCGTGGGCGAATTATTTGACGATGGCGTTCCTGATTTGCGTATTGATCGGCATGTATTTTAATGAAGATACCCGAATGTCGCTGTTTGTGGGTATGGGCTTCATACTGGCTGTGACGCTCATTTATAAGGTTTTTGGCCTGAATCGGCATGGGGAAAGCCAAAAGCTGGAGGAATAAGCGACAAAACGCACATTCCGTGACCAAACGATAATTTATTTTAAAAAAGCACTAGACAGCAGACCGAGACCTCCGTAATATCCAGCCCCGCAACGGCGCTAAGCGCCCGTAGCTCAGCTGGATAGAGCGCTGCCCTCCGGAGGCAGAGGTCTCAGGTTCGAATCCTGTCGGGCGCACCATTTAGTAGGGTGCCAGAGCTGCGGTGGTTTTAATACCGCGTAAAAGATTTGCAGTGGTGGCTATAGCTCAGTTGGTAGAGCCCTGGATTGTGATTCCAGTTGTCGTGGGTTCGAATCCCATTAGCCACCCCATTAATTTAAAGTTGTGAAATGCGAAGGTGGCGGAATTGGTAGACGCGCTAGCTTCAGGTGTTAGTGTCCTTAGGATGTGGGGGTTCGAGTCCCCCCCCTCGCACCACGACTTAAAGAATTGAACTAAAAATTCAAAAAGCAGTAAAACGGCGAGTAGCGCAGCTTGGTAGCGCAACTGGTTTGGGACCAGTGGGTCGGAGGTTCGAATCCTCTCTCGCCGACCAATTTTGAACCCCGCTTCGGCGGGGTTTTTTGTTTTCTGATTTTCTCTTCTTTCAGGCACTTACACAAAGAAAGACCTGTGTGATATCGCTGCCATGTCCCGAATTACCTGATGTCTTAAAAAGTCCGAATAACTAGTTTTTGCAGTGCAATCATGGCATGCCTTGTGCAATAATATGCGTGTAGATGCTCATTCCATCTCTTATGTTCGCCATCTGGCCTCATAAACTCAGGAATGACGCAGAGCCGTTTACGGTGCTTATCGTCCACTGACAGATGTCGCGTTAGCCTCATCAAACACCATGGACATAACGTTGAGTGAAGCACCCATTATGTTGTCATACAGACCTGTTTAACGCCTGCTCCGAAAGGAGCGGGCGTTTTTTTATGCATATTCGTCTGAAATGATTTTGTGTATACGATTGAAAAATATGTAGGCCCGGTAAGCGAAGCGCCACCGGGCAAGAGGGAATTACTGCGAAGGATTGTTGTTCTGTAGGGTTAGCATCAGGCCATCACGACGCATGGTGGCGGCTTCTTCCGGTTGATGCAGTCTGTCCAGCGCGTCGGCCAGCCAGGCGTAGTCGTAGGCATCCGGACGCTGTTTAAGGGCCGCACGGAAGGCGATCGTTGCCTCCTGCCATTCACCGTGCTTCATCAACGACTGACCAAGCGTACTCCACAGAAGCGGGCGATCGCCCACGGCTTTAATCTGCTGGCGCAGCACTTTTTCTATCTGCTCAGGGTTGTTGGTTTTCAGACGCGGGATAGGCAGTACCAGGCGGTCGTCATACTGGCGTTTCAGACCCTCAATGATGATTTGCTGTGCCGTATCATGATCGTCGCACTCAATCAGATGCTCAGCCATGGCGACCTGCAGGGCAACCTGATGACGGGTTTTACGGTTCTGGTTTTTCCACCATGCGCGTAGACCCTCACTACCCTGATCGGCGCGAACCTGATCCATCAGGCCCACCCAGGCTTGTTGTTCCAGCATGGCACGGTGTTCTTCATCACCCACGCGTGCTTTGGCCATAGAAGGAATGATATCCAGTAAGGAACTCCATGCGCCGGTGCGAATGTAAGCCTGCTCAGCCAGACGCAGAACTTCCGGGTGACGCGGCGTCACTTCCAGCAGCTTGTCGACGCTGTGGCGCGCGGCGTGGTCCTCATTGCGGGCCAACTGTAGGCGAACACGGGTGATGTCCACCGGGATTGTATCGTTGCCAGCCAGTTCAGCTGCACGTTCAAGGTGCTGATTAGCGCGCGCTTCATCACCACGCTGCTGAGCCGCTTCTGCTGCCAGAAGATAATTGACTACCGGCTGTTCCGCGTGATCGGCATTTTTCGACATCAGTTTTTCAACCTGCTGATAGTCGCCTTCTGCCAGCTTGAGCAGAGCCTGCTCGGTCTGCTTACGTGCACGGCGGCGCTTGCGACCCACAAACCAGCCGCGCGTATGCGCACCGGTGCGGAAAATACGGCGCAGCAGCCATTCAATCGCAAACAGAATGACCATGGCGACGATCAGGATGATCACCAGACCCGTCACGCTGGTTTCAATGTTGTAGTTGTCTGTTTGGATCAGCACGTATCCCTGATGACCGGCGATCATTGGGCCGACGACGATCCCGGCGATCAGCAGCACAAAGAGCAATAATACTTTTAGCATCATTATTCTCCCTGCGGCGCGGTTGCCGACGTGTCAGCCTGAGGTGCAGGTGCAGGTGCAGGTGCAGGTGCAGGTGCAGGTGCAGGTGCAGTTTCAGCCTCGGCTGGAGAGGTTGTTGGCTGTGCCAGTAAATTACGCACGCGGGTTTGCATGAGCTTCTCGAGAATGGCCTGGCTCTGCAACGTGTCCGGCACGTTCATACTGATGCTTTGCTGGCTCAGTTGATCCACTTCATCAAGAAACGCTTTGGTGGTTGCATCGTCGGTGTCGTAATAGGCGCGTACCCAGGTGGAGACATTCTCCAGCGCCTGGCGATAGGTTTCTTCCTGATGACGTGGCACGGCTTGTGCGGCGACTAACAGGCGAGAACGGATATTTTCACGCAGGTAAACGTCCTGATTTGGTGCCAGTAGCGGAACGGCAGTTTCATCGCGACGGCGAATGGTAATAAAGCTGTCCATAAAGTTCTGCCAGCTTTTTTGCAGATTGACGCGCCATTCGCTAATAGAGCTGGAAAGCTCACTGCTGTCGGAATCCATCGGTGAATCGTCGGTGTTGTTGTCCGCCAGGCGTAGGTTATCAATCTGGTTGGAGAGCTGATTTACCTTGAGGATAATGCCGTCGTAGTCGACCTGTGACACCGCAGACAGGCTGGCGATATCATCGGTGATGGCGCGACGGGCGGTAATCAAACTGGGATCGTTCATGTCTGCCAGGCTGGCATCGGCGCTTTTCAGCAGCGCTGCCGCAGACGTAACGTCCTGATCGCTCCATAATTTACGTCCGGCCATTTTCACCAGGAAATCAGCCTGTGCCAGCAGCCAGGTTTTTGCATCACTGCCGGAGATGGTGGCGACCTTCTGCTGGACTTCATCAAGCTGTTTGACCAGCGCGGCCTGCTGGCGACTGGCTTCATCCAGCTGCGTGGCCTGCTGTTTAATAATGCCTTCCAGCTCGCTCTTCTGACTTTCCTGCGCTTTTTGTAGCGCGATGAGCTGAGTCGCCAGCGCATCGCTGGTTGCGGTCTGTGTTGTTGCCTGCTGTTTCCCCCAGCCATACAAACCCACGCCCGCCGCCAGTGCAATCGCAATTGCCACTGCGCTCAGGATCAGTGCGGTGTTGTTGTGGTTCTTTTTTTCTGCTTTGACTGGCTGTGGCGTTGTTTCCACGGCCTCCCTGGTCTCTTCAACCACGGCGGAGGATTTTTCTTGTTCCGTCATTATGGCATCCCATTATGAGAGTTATTGTAATGCGCGCAGTAGCGCATCGTTGTCGGCGTTATCAGCGACCTTAATATCTTGCCAGCCCAGTTCCCGGGCGAGGTGCGCCAGACGCTCACTGACGACCAGCAGCCGACAGCGTAGTAACCAGTGCTCACGATACCACTGCGGAATAAGAGACCAGAGCTGTTGCAGCATCTCTCCGCTGGTGACAACCACCGTCGTCACACCGCGTGAATGCCAGCGCATCGCCTCTTCTGCACCATCGTAATGTTTTGCACTGCGTTGATAACATTCACAAAAATCAACATCTGCACCACGAGCTGTTAAGGTTTCGCCTATCAGCTCACGACCGCCGTTGCCGCGTAAAATAAGCGCGCGTTTTCCCGCAATATTTTGTAATTCAGGTAATTGTAGCAAGACTTCGCTGATTTCCCGATCCAGCGGATAGTGAATATTGCATCCGCTCACGGTATGCAATGCCAGCGCTGTTGTGCGACCGATAGCAAAATAGCGCGGGAGAGTGGGCCAGTTTGCCCCCTGCTGCGAAAGCTCGGCATCGGCAAAGGTGACGGCATGCTGCGAGAGAGCAAAGACCAGATCGTTTTCCGTGAGCGCCGACAGTCGGGAGGCTAGCGTTGCCAGTTCCCGACCGGGCGAAAACTCGATAAGCGGAAAACTCCAGGCCACCTGCCCCAGTGTGCGCAGACGGCTCACTAACTCTTCCCCTGCGGGAGACGGGCGGGTGACCAGAATACTCATGCCGGTGCTTCTCCGTTATAAACGTCAGCCAGAATGGAGCGCGCACCGTTCTCTAACAGTTCTTCCGCCAGGGAAATGCCCATTTGTTCGGCATCCTGCGGTGCACCACGACGCTCTCCACACACCATCTGCGACCCGTCAGGTGCACCGACCAGCGCACGTAGCCAAAGCTCACCGTTGATGAGTTCTGCATAGCTGCCAATAGGCACCTGACAGCCCCCTTCCAGGCGGGTGTTCATGGCGCGTTCCGCTTTGACGCGCAAAGCGGTTTCTTCATGGTTGAGCGGGGCCAGCAGCGCCTGGGTACGTAGATCGTCAAGTCGACATTCTATGCCCACAGCACCTTGCCCGACAGCTGGCAGAGAGACCTCTGGCGGCAGCGCGGTCCGGACGCGTGACTCAAGCCCTAAACGTTTTAGCCCGGCGACGGCAAGAATAATGGCGTCATAGTCGCCGTTATCCAGTTTGCTCAGACGTGTGCCCACGTTGCCACGCAATGAGCGGATAACAAGATCCGGGCGCTGCTTCGCCAATTGGCACTGGCGACGTAGGCTCGACGTCCCAACGATGCTGCCTTCCGGGAGGTCATCCAGTGAGTTAAATTTATTTGAGACAAACGCATCGCGTGGATCTTCGCGTTCACAGATAGTGACCAGCCCAAGCCCTTCAGGGAACTCGACCGGCACATCCTTCATGGAATGCACGGCGATATCGGCGCGTTTTTCTAACAGCGCGACTTCCAGCTCTTTGACAAATAAACCTTTCCCCCCGACTTTCGCCAGCGGGGTATCCAGGATCACGTCGCCACGGGTCACCATAGGGACCAGTTCAACGACCAGACCGGGGTGATTTGCCATTAAAGCGTCTTTGACATAATGTGCCTGCCAGAGCGCAAGGGGGCTTTGGCGTGTGGCAATTCTCAAAACATTGTCTAACATGCTTGTTACCGTCATTATCAATCATTAACCATCCTAACATCCTTATCAAAGGGATGTCAGCGTTACGCTCAAACGTAGTGAGACGAAAAGGCGCTGCATCATCACTGGCAGTGATTAATGACGAGATACCTCCCGACCGTATGAAGGAATTTACACGCAACGAACGGTGCTACACTTGTATGTAGCGCATCTTTCTTTACGGTCAATGAGCAAGGTGTTAAATTGATCACGTTTTAGACCATTTTTTCGGCTGTACTCCCTAAAAAAGTGCGGAGAAAAAAAGGTAACGGTTATTTTTGACATACGGTTTATCCGAATTGCTGAAGAGTGTTGGTAAGCGCATGCGCTGCAGCAGTCGACACCATGACGGATAGCAAAATCAGGCGATACGTCTTGTACCTCTATATTGAGACTCTGAAACAGAGACTGGATGCCATAAATCAACTGCGTGTCGATCGCGCGCTTGCTGCCATGGGCCCTGCTTTCCAGCAGGTATACAGTCTGCTGCCGACATTATTGCACTACCACCATCCGCTGATGCCGGGTTACCTCGATGGTAACGTTCCCAAAGGCATATGCTTTTACACGCCTGATGAAACCCAACGTCACTACCTGAATGAGCTGGAGCTGTACCGCGGCATGTCGCCGCAGGACCCCCCGAAGGGTGAGCTGCCGATTACCGGCGTTTACTCGATGGGCAGCACCTCTTCAGTCGGGCAAAGCTGTTCCTCTGACCTGGATATCTGGGTCTGCCATCAATCCTGGCTGGATAGCGAAGAGCGCCAGTTGCTGCAGCGTAAATGCAGCTTGCTGGAAAGCTGGGCCGCCTCGCTGGGCGTGGAAGTCAGTTTCTTCCTGATTGATGAAAACCGTTTCCGTCACAATGAAAGCGGCAGTCTGGGTGGTGAAGACTGTGGCTCAACGCAGCACATCCTGTTGCTTGATGAATTTTATCGCACCGCCGTGCGCCTCGCGGGCAAACGTATTCTATGGAATATGGTGCCGGGCGACGAAGAAGAGCATTACGACGATTACGTTATGACGCTCTACGCACAGGGGGTATTAACGCCAAACGAATGGCTGGATCTGGGTGGGCTCAGCTCGCTTTCCGCCGAAGAGTACTTTGGCGCTAGCCTTTGGCAGTTGTACAAGAGTATCGACTCCCCGTACAAAGCGGTGCTGAAAACGCTGCTGTTGGAAGCGTACTCCTGGGAATACCCCAATCCGCGCCTGTTGGCGAAAGACATTAAACAGCGCCTGCACGACGGCGAGATCGTCTCTTTTGGTCTCGATCCGTACTGCATGATGCTGGAGCGCGTGACCGAGTACCTCACGGCAATCGAAGATCCGACGCGCCTCGATTTAGTTCGTCGATGTTTCTACTTAAAAGTGTGCGAGAAACTGAGCCGCGAGCGCGCCTGTGTGGGCTGGCGTCGTGAAGTGCTAAGTCAGTTAGTGAAAGAGTGGGGCTGGGACGACGCCCGTCTGACCATGCTGGATAACCGCGCCAACTGGAAGATTGACCAGGTTCGTGAAGCGCACAACGAACTGCTCGATGCGATGATGCAGAGCTACCGTAACCTGATCCGCTTCGCGCGTCGTAACAACCTCAGCGTCAGCGCCAGCCCGCAGGACATTGGCGTGCTGACCCGTAAGCTGTACGCTGCGTTTGAGGCCCTGCCGGGCAAAGTGACGCTGGTGAACCCGCAGATCTCACCGGACCTCTCGGAACCGTATCTGACCTTTATCCATGTGCCGCCGGGTCGTGCTAACCGTTCAGGTTGGTATCTCTACAACCGTGCGCCCAACATGGATTCGATCATCAGCCATCAGCCGCTGGAATATAACCGCTACCTGAACAAACTGGTGGCGTGGGCGTGGTTTAACGGTCTGCTGACATCACGTACGCATTTGTTTATTAAGGGCAACGGCATTGTCGATCTGCCGAAGCTGCAGGAGATGGTCGCTGACGTATCGCACCACTTCCCGCTGCGCTTGCCGGCACCTACGCCGAAAGCGCTGTACAGCCCGTGTGAGATTCGCCATCTGGCGATTATCGTCAACCTTGAATACGACCCGACGGCGGCATTCCGCAATCAGGTGGTGCATTTTGATTTCCGTAAGCTGGACGTCTTCAGCTTTGGCGAAGAACAAAATTGCCTGGTCGGTAGCGTAGACCTGCTGTACCGCAACTCGTGGAACGAAGTACGTACGCTGCACTTCAACGGCGAGCAGGCGATGATTGAAGCGTTAAAAACGATTCTCGGCAAAATGCATCAAGATGCGGCACCGCCGGACAGCGTCGAGGTCTTCTGTTATAGCCAGCATTTACGTGGCCTGATCCGTACACGCGTCCAGCAACTGGTGTCCGAGTGCATTGAGCTGCGCCTTTCCAGTACACGCCATGAAACCGGTCGCTTCAAAGCGCTGCGCGTTGCCGGGCAGACGTGGGGACTGTTCTTTGAGCGTTTGAATGTGTCGGTACAGAAACTGGAAAACGCCATTGAATTCTACGGCGCAATTTCACACAACAAGCTGCACGGTCTTTCCGTTCAGGTTGAGACCAATCACGTGAAATTGCCGTCGGTAGTGGATGGTTTTGCCAGTGAAGGGATCATCCAGTTCTTTTTCGAAGAAACGGGTGATGAACAGGGCTTTAATATCTACATTCTGGACGAGAGTAATCGGGTCGAGGTGTATCACCATTGCGAAGGCAGCAAAGAAGAGCTGGTTCGCGATGTTAGCCGCTTCTACTCCTCGTCGCACGATCGCTTTACCTACGGCTCCAGCTTCATTAACTTTAATCTGCCGCAGTTCTATCAGATTGTGAAAACCGATGGCCGCGCGCAGGTTATCCCGTTCCGTACCCAGCCGATTAACCCGGTCCCGCCGGCTAATCAGGATAATGACACGCCGATGTTGCAGCAGTATTTTTCGTGATTATGGTGCCGGATGGCGGTGTAAAAACCTTATCCGGCCTACAATTGACGCGAAACGGGTAGGCCGGATAAGCAAAGCGCATCCGGCACAAGACCTCAACGGAAGCTCACGGCTTCTCCCGCCTGTTGCGTTGCCGCCTGCTCCAGCAGATCCCAGAAGCGTTCACCGCTACGGTCGCAAATCCATTCGTCACCTTTCAAGTTAAAATGGTAGCCACCCTGTTTGGTCGCCAGCCACACCTGATGCAGCGGCTCCTGACGGTTAATAATAATCTTGCTGCCGTTTTCAAAGCTGATGGTCAGCACGCCGCCGTTGATCTCGCAGTCGATATCGCTGTCGCCGTCCCAGTCGTCCAGACGCTCTTCAATGGTCATCCACAGGGTGTCGGCAAGGCGGTGAAATTCACTGTCGTTCATTGGTGTTTTTCCGTTTTTTCATGATGGCGAGAGTATAACCTGAAAGAATTCACGTTGCAGTTTTAGCCAAACTCTTGCTTTTACGTCTTCTCCTGCGATGATAGAAAACAGAAAGTATGAACTTTACGGGCAATCCATAATGAAAAACGTGTTTCAGGCACTCGCTGTACTTCTTACTCTGTTCAGCCTGACGGGCTGTGGTCTGAAAGGTCCACTCTATTTCCCGCCAGCAGATAAAACCGCGTCGCCACCGACGAAGCCAGTTGAAACGCAATCGCAGTCCACAGTGCCCGATCGAAACGATCGAGCAACGGGAGATGGGCCTTCCCAGGTAAACTACTAAAGCGAAGTCTCTGTACCCGCGTGAACGGAGTGAACGATGCAATTCTCTAAAATGCATGGCCTTGGCAACGATTTTATGGTCGTCGACGCGGTAACGCAGAATGTTTTTTTTTCACCTGAGCTGATCCGCCGCCTGGCCGACAGGCATCTTGGTGTGGGATTTGATCAGCTGCTGGTGGTTGAGCCTCCGTATGATCCGGAGCTGGATTTCCATTACCGTATCTTTAATGCTGATGGTAGCGAAGTGTCGCAGTGCGGTAACGGTGCCCGTTGTTTTGCGCGTTTTGTACGCCTGAAAGGGCTGACCAATAAACGTGATATCCGCGTCAGTACGGCGAATGGCCGCATGGTATTAACTGTGACGGACGATGAGCTGGTGCGGGTCAATATGGGCGAGCCCAATTTTGAACCCTCGCAGGTGCCTTTTCGCGCCAATAAAGCAGAGAAGACCTATATTATGCGGGCGGCCGAGCAGACAGTATTGTGCGGCGTGGTATCAATGGGGAATCCACACTGCGTCATTCAGGTTGATGATGTGGATACGGCCACGGTGGAAACGCTGGGACCGGTTCTGGAAAGCCATGAACGCTTTCCTGAGCGCGCCAATATTGGATTTATGCAAGTGGTGAAACGCGAGCACATCCGGCTGCGCGTCTATGAACGTGGGGCGGGTGAAACGCAGGCCTGTGGCAGCGGAGCGTGTGCTGCTGTCGCTGTCGGTATTCAGCAGGGCCTGCTGGCAGAAGAAGTGCGCGTGGAACTACCGGGCGGTCACCTTGATATCGCCTGGAAAGGCCCGGGTCATCCGTTGTATATGACTGGCCCGGCGGCACATGTCTACGACGGATTTATTCATCTATGAAGCAACCAGGGGAAGAACTACAGGAAACGCTCATGGAACTTGACGATCGGGCGGTCGTCGAATATCTACAACGTCACCCTGAGTTTTTTATCCGTAATGCGCAAGCGGTTGAAGCGATGCGCGTCCCGCACCCGGTGCGGGGTACGATCTCTTTAGTTGAATGGCATATGGCTCGAGCGCGTAATCACATCAACGTGCTTGAAGAGAACATGACGCTATTGATGGAACAGGCTAACGCCAACGAAAGTCTGTTTTATCGCCTGTTAAATCTGCAAGGACGGCTGGCGGCGGCCAGCAGCCTCGACGATATGCTGATACGATTTCATCGCTGGGCACGTGAGCTGGGGCTGGCTGGCGCGACGGTTCGTCTGTTCCCGGATCGCTGGCGGCTTGGCGCCCCTTCAAAATTTACCCATCTGGCATTAAGTCGTCAGGCCTTCGAGCCGCTGCGTATTCAGCGTCTCGGGCAGTCACAGCACTATCTGGGTCCGCTCAATGGCCCGGAACTGCTGGTGATGATGCCGGAGGCGAAAGCGATTGGTTCGGTAGCCATGTCGATGTTGGGGCAAGATGGTTCCCTTGGCGTCATGCTGTTCAGCAGCCGTGATGTTAATCATTACCAGCAAGGGCAAGGCACGCAGCTATTGCAGGAAATCTCGCTGATGTTGCCGGAACTGCTGGAGCGCTGGATTGAACGCGTATGACCGACTCACCGCTTTCTCAGGACGTTGCACGCTTCTTACGCTATCTGGGCGTGGAGCGTCAGCTTAGTCCCATCACGTTACTCAATTATCGGCGTCAGCTGGATGCCATCATCGCGATAGCCGAAGAAACCGGCCTGCAAAGCTGGCAACAATGTGATGCTGCAAGGGTGCGCAGTGTTGCTGTGCGCAGTCGCCGCAACGGTCTGGGACCGGCGAGCCTGGCATTGCGCCTCTCTGCCTTACGCAGTTTCTTCGACTGGCTGGTGAATCAGGGTGAGCTGAAAGCCAACCCGGCAAAAGGTATTTCTGCGCCGAAGGCACCGCGGCATCTGCCGAAAAATATTGATGTGGATGACGTTAACCGACTGCTGGATATCGATCTCAACGATCCCCTCGCCGTGCGCGATCGGGCGATGCTGGAGGTGATGTACGGCGCCGGACTGCGTTTGTCGGAACTGGTTGGCCTGGATTGTAAGCATCTCGATCTCGACACCGGTGAAGTGTGGGTGATGGGTAAAGGCAGCAAAGAGCGCCGCCTGCCAATTGGCCGCAATGCGGTGGCTTGGATTGAACACTGGCTGGATCTGCGCGGGCTTTTCGGCAGTGACGAAGACGCGCTTTTTCTGTCAAAACTGGGCAAACGTATCTCCGCGCGTAACGTGCAGAAACGTTTTGCCGAATGGGGTATCAAGCAGGGGCTGAATAGTCATGTGCATCCCCATAAACTGCGCCACTCGTTTGCGACGCATATGCTGGAGTCGAGCGGCGACCTGCGCGGGGTACAAGAGCTGTTGGGACACGCCAACCTCTCTACCACGCAAATCTATACCCATCTTGATTTTCAACACCTGGCTTCAGTGTACGATGCGGCGCATCCGCGCGCCAAACGGGGGAAATAATGCGTTTTTACCGGCCTTTGGGGCGTATTTCTGCGCTCACCTTTGACCTTGATGACACCCTTTACGATAACCGTCCCGTTATCACGCGCACCGAGCAGGAAGCGCTCGCGTTTGTGCAAAATTATCACCCGGCGCTGAGCTCCTTACAAAATACCGACCTGCAGCGCCTGCGCCAGGCTGTGCGCGACGCCGAGCCGGATATTTACCATGACGTCACCCAATGGCGTCATCGTGCCGTAGAGCGCGCTATGCTGGAGGCTGGCCTGTCGGCGGCAGAGGCGAAAATGGGGGCGAACGCGGCGATGATGAACTTCGCCAAATGGCGCAGCCGCATCGACGTCCCGCAATCTACGCATGACACGCTGAAGGTACTGGCCCGCAAGTGGCCGCTGGTGGCGATCACCAACGGTAACGCGCAGCCGGAGCTGTTTGGTCTGGGCGAATATTTTGAGTTTGTGCTGCGTGCCGGCCCCGATGGGCGATCAAAACCGTTCAGCGACATGTATTTGCTGGCGGCGGAAAAACTGAATATGCCCATGGGTGAGATCCTGCACGTCGGTGACGACCTGACGACAGATGTCGCCGGGGCCATCCGCTGTGGCATGCAGGCCTGTTGGATCAAGCCGGAAAATGCCGACCTGATGCAAACCGCTGACAGCCGTTTACTGCCGCATATCGAAATTTCACAGTTGGCATCTCTGACCTCGCTGATATAATCACCAGCAGAACTCTGTATATATACCCAGCTTTTTGGCGGATGGCGCTACGCTTATCCGCCTTACCTACTTTTACGCGGCGGTGCCAATGGACGTTTCTTACCTGCTCGATAGCCTCAATGACGAACAGCGCCAGGCTGTGGCCGCGCCACGCAGCAACATGCTGGTTCTGGCAGGCGCGGGGAGTGGTAAAACGCGCGTGCTGGTACACCGCATCGCCTGGTTACTGACGGTTGAGAACAACTCGCCATACTCGATTATGGCGGTGACCTTTACCAACAAAGCGGCGGCAGAAATGCGCCACCGTATTGGTCAGATTATGGGAACCAGCCAGGGCGGTATGTGGGTCGGTACCTTCCACGGTCTGGCGCACCGCCTGCTGCGTGCGCACCATATGGATGCCAACCTACCGCAGGATTTCCAGATCCTCGACAGCGAAGACCAGTTGCGCCTGCTGAAGCGTCTGATCAAAGCGATGAACCTCGATGAGAAGCAGTGGCCAGCGCGCCAGGCAATGTGGTTTATCAACAGTCAGAAAGACGAAGGGCTGCGCCCGCATCATCTTCAAAGCTACGGTAATCCGGTCGAGCAAACCTGGCAGAAGGTTTACCAGGCCTACCAGGAAGCGTGCGATCGCGCCGGGCTGGTGGATTTCGCCGAGCTGCTGCTGCGCGCGCATGAACTGTGGCTCAACAAACCGCACATTCTGCAGCACTACCGCGAACGTTTTACCAACATCCTGGTGGACGAATTCCAGGATACGAACAATATCCAGTACGCCTGGATCCGCCTGCTGGCGGGTGACACCGGCAAGGTGATGATCGTCGGCGATGATGATCAGTCAATCTACGGTTGGCGCGGGGCGCAGGTGGAAAACATCCAGCGCTTCCTCAACGACTTCCCTGGTGCCGAAACTATTCGTCTGGAGCAGAACTACCGCTCGACCAACAATATCCTTAGCGCGGCTAACGCCCTGATTGAAAACAATAACGGGCGTTTGGGCAAAAAGCTGTGGACCGAGGGCGTCGACGGTGAGCCGATCTCACTCTATTGCGCGTTCAACGAACTCGATGAAGCGCGTTTTGTGGTTAACCGCATCAAAGCCTGGCAGGACAATGGCGGTCAGTTGACACAGTGCGCCATTCTTTATCGCAGCAACGCCCAGTCGCGCGTGCTGGAAGAGGCGCTGTTGCAGGCCAGCATGCCGTACCGTATTTACGGTGGAATGCGCTTCTTCGAGCGTCAGGAAATCAAAGACGCGCTCTCTTACCTGCGCCTGATAGCCAATCGTAACGATGACGCCGCGTTCGAGCGTGTGGTGAATACCCCTACGCGCGGTATCGGCGATCGTACGCTGGACGTGGTGCGGCAGACCTCGCGCGACCGGCAGCTGACAATGTGGCAGGCGTGTCGTGAACTGCTGCAGGAAAAAGCCCTGGCCGGGCGTGCCGCCAGCGCACTACAGCGCTTTATGGAACTTATCGACGCACTGGCGCAGGAAACCGCCGATATGCCGCTGCACGTGCAGACCGACCGGGTAATAAAAGACTCCGGCCTGCGCATGATGTACGAGCAGGAAAAAGGTGAGAAGGGCCAGACGCGTATCGAAAACTTAGAGGAACTGGTGACGGCAACGCGCCAGTTCAGCTACAACGAAGAAGACGAAGACTTGATGCCGCTACAGGCGTTCCTCTCCCACGCGGCGCTGGAAGCGGGCGAAGGGCAGGCGGATACCTGGCAGGATGCGGTCCAGCTAATGACCTTGCACTCGGCCAAAGGTCTGGAGTTCCCGCAGGTGTTTATCGTCGGGATGGAAGAGGGCATGTTCCCCAGCCAGATGTCACTCGATGAAGGCGGGCGCCTCGAAGAGGAACGCCGCCTGGCCTATGTGGGTGTTACCCGTGCGATGCAGAAACTGACGTTGACCTACGCCGAAACGCGTCGCCTGTACGGCAAAGAGGTTTACCACCGTCCATCCCGGTTTATTGGTGAATTACCAGAGACCTGCGTGGAAGAGGTTCGCCTGCGCGCCACGGTCAGCCGTCCGGTAAGTCATCAACGGATGGGTACGCCGATGGCGGAGAACGACACCGGCTATAAGCTCGGTCAGCGTGTGCGTCACGCCAAGTTTGGCGAGGGCACCATCGTCAACCTGGAAGGCAGCGGTGAACACAGTCGTTTGCAGGTCGCGTTCCAGGGGCAGGGGATCAAATGGCTGGTTGCCGCCTACGCCAGACTAGAAACCGTTTGATCGCCTGATGGCGCTTAATATTATGATTTGTAGGCCGGATAAGGCGAAGCCACCATCCGGCAATCTTTCGGTTAATATTCTGAAATCATAGATAAATCCCCCCGTTCTGCTAACCTTGCAGCATGAGGGGAAATTATTACTTTTTCGCCATCTGTTGCGTGTTGACGTCAAAATTTTGCTGGCGTAACATGCGCGCACGATTACGCTAAGAGGACATTCGCCTTGGACACACCCAGTAGATACTGGCTCATTATCCTGTCATCCAGGATCAACTCCTAAGGCTATCCCTTTTTGCTGATAGCCTTCGCGGTTGTCAGCGACCTTCTGTTTTTTCTCGTCGCGCCGAGTCAGGCTGTTTAATGGTCTGAAACCCAATTTGTTTCTGTGTGCCCACCGAACTGTCCGATAATTTTTTGCATTGGGAGTCCCGGTCATGCTGAGCGCATTTCAACTGGAAAACAATCGTTTAATACGTCTTGAGGCGGATGAAATTGATCATCTCGCCAGTTCGGTTTGGGTCGATTTAGTCGAGCCGGATGACGATGAACGAAACCGTGTGCAAAAGGACCTGGGCCAGAACCTGGCTACGCGCCCTGAACTGGAAGACATCGAAGCATCCGCACGTTTTTTTGAAGACGAAGACGGCCTGCACATCCACTCCTTCTTCTTCTATGAAGATGCCGACGATCATGCGGGCAACTCAACCGTGGCATTCACCATTCGCGAAGGTCGTCTGTTTACCCTGCGCGAGCGCGAACTGCCGGCGTTTCGCCTGTACCGTATGCGTGCGCGCAGCCAGTCGATGGTCGACGGCAACGCTTACGAGTTGCTGCTCGATTTGTTCGAAACGAAAATTGAACAGCTGGCGGATGAAATAGAGAATATCTACAGCGATCTGGAAAAACTCAGCCGCGTGATTATGGAAGGGCGTCAGGGCGATGAATATGACGAAGCGCTCTCCACGCTGGCGGAACTGGAAGATATCGGCTGGAAAGTTCGTCTGTGTCTGATGGATACCCAGCGCGCATTAAACTTCCTGGTGCGTAAGGCGCGACTGCCGGGCGGTCAACTGGAGCAGGCGCGCGAGATCCTGCGCGATATCGAATCCCTGCTGCCGCACAATGAATCCCTGTTCCAGAAGGTTAACTTCCTGATGCAGGCGGCGATGGGCTTTATCAACATCGAACAGAACCGCATCATCAAGATCTTCTCGGTGGTCTCCGTGGTGTTCCTGCCGCCGACGCTGGTGGCATCCAGCTACGGCATGAACTTTGAGTTCATGCCGGAACTGCACTGGAGCTTCGGTTATCCCGGAGCGATTGTCTTTATGATGCTCGCGGGCCTGGCGCCGTATTTGTACTTTAAGCGCAAGAACTGGCTGTAGCAGAGAATTATTAACGCTCCCGTAGGCCTGATAAGCGCAGCGCCATCAGGCAGAAAGATGCCGGATGGCGACGAAACCGTCTTATCCGGCCTACAAAATCAGTGCCATCAGGCGCAATCACAGCCCCCTTCGCGTTCTGCGTAGGGTATAAATCGCATCCATCACGAATATCGCCAGCGCGACCCAGATAAAGGCGAACGTCACCATCTTATCTGCGCCCGGTACTTCACCGTAGAATGTTACCGCCAGCAGGAACATCAGCGTCGGCCCGATATACTGGAAAAAGCCCAGTGTGGACAGACGCAGACGGGTCGCTGCACCGGTAAAGCACAGCAGTGGAATGGTGGTCACGACCCCTGCTGCAATCAGCAACAGATTGAGCGACATGGGGTTCTGTCCCATATGGCTGGTTGGGCTGTCGGCAATACCAAACAGATAGATTGCCGCAATCGGTAACAGCCACAAGGTTTCGATCAGCATGCCGGTTTGCGCCTCGACGGCGATCTTCTTACGCACCAGGCCATAAAAAGCAAAGCTGAAGGCCAGTCCCAGCGCAATGATTGGCAGTGATCCAAACGTCCACAACTGTACCAGCACGCCGCAGGCGGCGAGCAGCACGGCCAGCCACTGCATGCGGCGAAAGCGCTCACCGAGGAAAATCATGCCCAATACAATATTCACCAGGGGGTTAATAAAGTAGCCGAGGCTGGCTTCCAGCATATGGTGGTTGTTGACCGCCCAAATGAATAGCAGCCAGTTTCCGCCGATGAGCACCGCGGAAAGCGCCAGCAGGAATACCTTCTTTGGCGTTTGCAGCAGCGTTTTGACCCCTGACCATTGGCGGCTGATGCTCATCAACACCACCATAAAGAAAAATGACCAAATCACACGGTGCGTCAGGATCTCGTCTGCGGGGACGTAGTAAATCAACTTGAAATATGCGGGTGCAATGCCCCAAATAAAATAGGCAGCAAGAGCGAGTAATACGCCCTGCCGCGTTTGCTTAGCATCCATCGGGAAAACTCATTTCAGAAATGTAACGGCAGTTTACCTTGTTTCAGGCGCTTACCCCACCATATACGTTGCGGTGGCGCTGGCGATATAAAGCTGCTCTTCGTTATGCAGCTCCACGCGTGCAACGGCAACTTTATTGCCTGCCCGCAGCAAACTGCTGGTAGCCGTGAAGCGATTCCCCCTGCCCGGGCGCAGATAATCGACGCGGAGATCGATGGTTCCCATGCGCGACATCCGCTGGCGCAGCTCGTCCTCGCTGATGGTTTCATGACGGGTCAGCGTACTGCCCACGCACACCAGTCCGGCTGCTACGTCCAACGCTGAGGCAATCACGCCGCCATGCAGGATGCTTTGCGCCCAGTTGCCGACCATCATCGGTTGGTTATTAAAGGCCAATTGGGCAAACTCTTTTTCGTAACGTTCCAGCTCCAGCCCCAGCGCCCGGTTAAACGGCATATGATAGACAAACATTTCGCCCACTAATTTCAGTGCTTGCTCAGCAGTCAGTACGGCAGACATACAATCCCTAACTCTCGATGGTTAATGAGGTGTTGATATTATGCTTCTTAATTGTTGTTTTCTACTTTGGGACTGGATAACTAACGAAGAGCGCACTAAGTATGTAAAATGCTATCAATAAAATCTTACAATTCATCAATATTTTAGTTCAGGAGAACATGACCGATGCGGGCGATTCTGGGATGGTTACTACCAGCAGTTATGCTGCCGTTGACCGTGTATGCGCAGGAAGCGACAGTGAAAGAGATTCATGATGCACCCGCTGTGCGCGGCAGTATTATTGCCAACATGCTGCAAGAGCATGACAATCCTTTCACGCTTTACCCTTATGACACCAACTACCTCATCTACACCAATACCAGCGACATGAATAAAGAGGCCATCAGCAGCTATAGCTGGTCTGAAAATGCGCGTAAAGATGAGGTGAAGTTTCAGCTGAGCCTGGCGTTTCCGCTGTGGCGCGGGATTTTAGGCCCGAACTCCGTGCTTGGTGGTTCCTATACCCAGAAATCCTGGTGGCAGCTTTCTAATAGCGAAGAATCGGCACCGTTTCGCGAAACTAACTACGAACCACAACTGTTCCTCGGTTTCGCCACCGATTACCGCGTTGCCGGCTGGACGCTACGTGATGTGGAAATGGGATACAACCACGACTCTAACGGTCGTTCCGAACCGACCTCGCGCAGCTGGAACCGCCTGTATACCCGCCTGATGGCAGAAAACGGTAACTGGCTGGTAGAAGTGAAGCCGTGGTACGTCATCGGCAGCACTGACGATAACCCTGATATCACTAAATATATGGGCTACTATCAGCTCAAACTGGGTTACCACCTCGGTGACGCCGTGTTAAGCGCGAAAGGTCAGTACAACTGGAATACCGGCTACGGCGGCGCTGAGTTGGGTGTCAGCTACCCCATCACCAAACATGTTCGTCTTTATACCCAGGTCTATAGTGGTTATGGCGAGTCGCTGATTGACTATAACTTTAATCAGACGCGCGTTGGCGTGGGCGTAATGCTCAACGATATCTTCTGATCGGCATTGAGAGTATTTTAATCATTGCAGTTTCTCTCTCAGGCGCTGAAAATAGCGCCTGTTTTTATTTAAGGTTAACGGGGTTAATGTGGCGCAGGCGGAAGTGTTGAATCTGGAAATGGGCGCTAAACAGGTTTTGCAGGAAACCTTTGGCTACCAACAGTTTCGCCCTGGTCAGGAAGAAATCATCGATACCGTGCTCTCTGGCCGCGACTGCCTGGTCGTTATGCCAACCGGTGGTGGTAAATCCCTTTGTTATCAAATTCCCGCATTATTGCTGAATGGCCTCACCGTGGTTGTCTCGCCGCTGATTTCCCTGATGAAAGACCAGGTCGATCAGCTGCTGGCAAACGGTGTGGCGGCGGCATGCCTGAACTCCACCCAGAGCCGTGAACAGCAGCAAGAGGTGATGGCAGGCTGCCGTAGCGGGCAAATCCGCCTGCTGTACATTGCGCCCGAGCGCCTGATGCTGGATAACTTCCTTGATAATCTGGCGCACTGGAATCCGGTACTGCTGGCGGTAGATGAAGCGCACTGTATTTCCCAGTGGGGGCATGATTTCCGCCCGGAATATGCCGCGCTGGGTCAGCTGCGTCAGCGTTTCCCTGCGCTGCCGTTTGTGGCGCTCACGGCCACCGCCGATGACACCACCCGGCTGGATATTGTGCGTCTGCTCGGGCTTAACGATCCCCTCATTCAGATCAGCAGCTTTGACCGTCCCAATATCCGCTACATGCTGATGGAGAAGTTTAAGCCGCTCGATCAGCTGATGCGCTACGTGCAGGAACAACGCGGAAAGTCCGGCATTATTTACTGTAACAGCCGCGCGAAGGTTGAAGACACCGCGGCGCGTCTGCAAAGCCGCGGGATCAGCGCCGGAGCCTATCATGCCGGGTTGGACAACAGCGTGCGCGCCGACGTGCAGGAGAAATTCCAGCGCGACGACCTGCAAATCGTTGTCGCGACCGTGGCGTTTGGCATGGGAATTAACAAACCCAACGTGCGCTTCGTGGTGCATTTTGATATCCCGCGTAATATCGAGTCCTACTATCAGGAAACCGGGCGTGCCGGGCGAGATGGCCTGCCCGCAGAAGCGATGCTGTTTTACGATCCGGCCGATATGGCGTGGCTCCGCCGTTGTCTCGAAGAGAAACCCGCCGGACAACTGCTGGATATCGAGCGTCACAAGCTCAACGCGATGGGGGCCTTTGCCGAGGCGCAAACCTGTCGCCGTCTGGTGCTATTGAACTATTTTGGCGAAGGGCGTCAGGAGCCGTGCGGCAACTGCGATATTTGTCTCGATCCGCCAAAACAGTACGACGGCTTAATGGATGCGCGTAAAGCGCTGTCGACGATCTACCGCGTTAACCAACGTTTTGGTATGGGCTATGTCGTCGAGGTTCTGCGCGGGGCAAATAACCAGCGCATTCGTGAGATGGCGCATGACAAGCTGCCGGTCTATGGTATTGGTCGTGAGCAGAGCCATGAACACTGGGTGAGCGTCATTCGTCAGCTGATTCACCTCGGGCTGGTGACGCAGAATATTGCCCAGCATTCCGCATTACAACTCACCGAAGCTGCGCGCCCGATCCTGCGTGGCGTTGTGCCGCTACAGCTTGCCGTGCCGCGTATTGTGGCGCTTAAACCGCGCGCAATGCAGAAATCCTTTGGCGGTAACTACGATCGTAAGCTGTTTGCCAAACTGCGTAAGCTGCGTAAAGCCATTGCCGATGAAGAGAATATCCCGCCGTATGTGGTCTTTAACGACGCCACGCTGATTGAAATGGCCGAGCAAATGCCGGTGTCACCGAGCGAAATGCTGAGCGTCAACGGCGTGGGAATGCGTAAACTTGAGCGTTTTGGCAAAGAGTTTATGGCACTTATCCGCGCACATGTTGATGGTGACGACGAAGAGTAGTCAGCCAGGCAAAAAAGTGCCAGGATGGTGACTCTCTGAACTATTCCCCCGCGAGTCATTTTTATGTTAACGCTATTTTTTACCGTTGCGTTGGTACACATCGTAGCGCTGATGAGTCCTGGCCCCGATTTTTTCTTTGTTTCGCAAACGGCCGTTAGCCGCTCGCGCAAAGAGGCGATGATGGGTGTGCTGGGTATTACCTGCGGCGTCATGGTCTGGGCGGGCGTGGCACTGCTCGGTCTGCATCTGATCATCGAAAAAATGGCCTGGCTGCACACTATTATTATGGTCGGCGGTGGTCTGTATCTGTGCTGGATGGGGTATCAGATGCTGCGCGGCGCGTTTAAAAAACAGGACGTTGCGGCACCCGCGCCGCAGGTTGAGCTGGCGCAGAGCGGACGCAGTTTTTTAAAAGGTCTGCTGACCAACCTGGCGAATCCCAAAGCCATTATCTATTTTGGCTCCGTCTTTTCGCTGTTTGTCGGCGACAACGTCGGTACCGCTGCCCGTTGGGGTATTTTCGCGCTGATTATCGTCGAGACGCTGGCGTGGTTTACCGTGGTTGCCAGCCTGTTTGCACTGCCGAAAATGCGTCGTGGCTATCAGCGTCTGGCGAAGTGGATTGACGGCTTTGCCGGCGCGTTATTCGCGGGCTTCGGCATTCATCTGATTATTTCGCGTTAACTTACCAGTAGGCCGGATAAGCGGTAGCGTCATCCGGCACTGATCTCAGGCATGCCGTGCTGACGCCAGCAGGGCACCTATCAGCATAAACAGCGAACCAAACACTTTGTTCAGCGCCTTCATTTGCTTTGGCCCTTTAATCCAGCCCGCAATGCGGGTAGCCAGCGTCGCATAACCGATCATCACAATAATATCGACCACGATGGTGGTCACGCCCAGCACCACGTACTGCATCAACTGCGGCTCCTGCGGCATGATGAACTGCGGGAACAGGGCGGCGAGAAATACAATGCTCTTTGGGTTGGTCAGGTTGACGAAGACGGCGCGCTTGAACAGGCGACTGCGTGATTGCGTATTGGCGATGGTGTTCAGGTCGATGGCTCCCGCCGCGCGCCATTGCTGAATGCCCAACCAGATAAGATAGGCTGCCCCCGCCCACTTTAGTACCTCAAAGGCGATCACTGACCGTGAGAATAGCGTTCCTAGCCCAACACCGACCAGCACGATATGAATGCCAAGCCCGGTCTGCAAACCGGCAATCGACGCCGCTGCTCCCCGATAACCATGGCTGATGGCGGTTGTCATGGTGTTGATCGCCCCTGAACCTGGCGACAAGCTCAAAACAATGGACGTCAGCAGGTAGGCGAACCACCATTCAAAGGTCATGAGAAACTCCCGACTTGTCTATTTTTATGCCACAATACGCTACTGCCGATGCGTTGTAACAGGCTCGGCAAAAAAAACGATTTTACTTGGTCAACGAGGCTGGATACCCGATGTTTCAGCAGCAAAAAGACTGGGAAACAAGAGAAAACGCGTTTGCCGCTTTTTCCATGGGGCCACTGACAGATTTCTGGCGTCAGCGGGAGGAAGCGGAATTCACTGGCGTAGATAATGTTCCCGTACGCTTTGTTCGCTTTCGTGCAGAAAAAAACGATCGCGTCATCGTCGTTTGTCCCGGGCGCATAGAAAGCTACGTAAAATACGCTGAACTGGCGTATGACCTGTTTTATTCTGGTTTTGACGTCCTCATTATCGACCATCGTGGCCAGGGGCGTTCCGGGCGGATGCTCTCGGATCCGCACCGTGGACATGTGGATAACTTTAATGACTATGTCGACGATTTGACCGCCTTCTGGCAGCAGGAAGTGCAGCCAGGTCCATGGAGAAAACGCTATATACTGGCGCATTCCATGGGAGGCGCTATTGCCACGCTGTTCCTACAGCGCCACCCTAATCAGTGTGATGCTATTGCCCTCAGCGCCCCGATGTTCGGGATCGTGATGCGCTTTCCCGACTGGATGGTGCGCCATATTCTTGACTGGGCTGAAGGGTATCCGCGCATTCGCGAAGGCTATGCGATGGGGACCGGTCGCTGGCGGGCGTTGCCGTTTGGGATGAATGCGCTCACCCATAGCCGACAGCGCTATCGGCGTAATCTGCGCTTCTATGCTGATGATCCGCAGTTGCGCGTAGGCGGTCCGACCTATCATTGGGTGCGTGAAGGCATTCTGGCGGGTGAGCAGGTGTTGGCCGGGGCCGGAGATGATGCGACCCCGACGTTGCTTATTCAGGCTGAAGAAGAGCGTGTGGTGGATAACCGCATGCACTATCGTTTTTGTGAACTCCGCGCTGCAGCGGGCCATCCTGTAGAAGGAGGTCAACCGCTGGTCATAAAAGGCGCCTACCATGAGATCCTTTTTGAAAAGGACGCAATGCGCTCAGTCGCGCTCAACGCCATTGTTGAATTTTTCGACAGGCATAACTCATCCAGCGGACACCGCTTTGCTTAGAGGTTTAATTTTTTATGTATCAGGTAGTTGCATCTGATTTAGACGGTACGCTGCTTTCCCCCGACCATACCCTGTCCCCGTATGCCAAAGAGACGCTGAAACTGCTGACGGCTCGTGGCGTGAATTTTGTGTTCGCGACCGGCCGTCATCATATTGATGTAGGGCAAATTCGCGACAATCTCGGCATTAAGTCCTACATGATCACCTCCAACGGTGCGCGCGTACATGATACTGACGGGAATCTTGTGTTCTCGCATAACCTGGATCGCGACATTGCCAGCGATCTGTTTGGTGTGGTGAATGCGAACCCGGATATCGTGACCAACGTGTATCGCGACGATGAGTGGTTTATGAACCGCCATCGCCCGGATGAAATGCGTTTCTTTAAAGAAGCGGTGTTTAACTACTCGCTATTTGAACCTGCGCTGCTGGAGCCGGAAGGCGTCAGTAAAGTGTTTTTCACCACCGACTCTCACGAAATCCTGCTGCCGCTGGAGCAGGCGATTAACGCCCGTTGGGGTGATCGTGTGAACGTCAGTTTCTCCACGCTGACCTGTCTGGAAGTGATGGCGGGTGGCGTATCAAAAGGCCATGCGCTGGAAGCGGTGGCAAAAGCGATGGGCTTCAGCCTGAAAGACTGTATCGCCTTTGGTGACGGCATGAACGACGCCGAAATGCTATCGATGGCGGGAAAAGGCTGCATTATGGGTAATGCACATCAGCGCCTGAAGGATCTGCACCCGGAGCTGGACGTGATTGGGCTTAATGCCGACGATGCTGTGCCGCATTATCTGCGAGAACTGTTTTTACAGTAACGGAACCGCTCATTAGTTAGTCAGTTGTCAACCGTGAACTTCGCTACAATGGGTGTATCTTTTGTTCAGAGACATCTATTGTGGCGCTACTCATCATTACCACTATTCTGTGGGCCTTTTCCTTTAGCCTGTTTGGCGAGTACCTTGCTGGTCATGTCGATAGCTATTTTGCCGTGCTGGTGCGGGTCGGACTGGCTGCGCTGGTGTTCCTGCCATTTCTGCGTACCCGCGGCCACAGCGTAAAAACTATTGGTCTGTACATGCTGGTGGGTGCCATGCAGCTTGGCATCATGTATATGCTGAGTTTCCGTGCTTATTTGTACCTGACGGTTTCCGAGCTGCTGTTATTTACCGTCCTGACACCGCTCTATATCACACTGATTTATGACCTGATGAGCCGACGCCGTTTACGCTGGAGCTACGCGTTTAGCGCACTGCTGGCGGTGATTGGGGCGGGGATCATTCGTTACGATCAGGTGACCAGTCATTTCTGGACCGGTCTGCTGCTGGTACAGCTTTCCAACATCAGCTTTGCCATCGGCATGGTGGGCTATAAGCGTCTGATGGAAACCCGTCCCATGCCGCAGCACAACGCCTTTGCCTGGTTTTATATGGGGGCATTACTGGTGGCGGTCGTTGCCTGGCTTATAGTAGGGAATGCGCAAAAAATGCCTGAAACTTCGCAGCAGTGGGGGATTCTGGTGTTCCTTGGCGTGGCGGCATCGGGCATCGGTTACTTTATGTGGAACTACGGCGCGACGCAGGTAGATGCAGGCACACTGGGTATCATGAACAATATGCATGTGCCTGCGGGGCTGTTGGTTAATCTGGCCATCTGGCACCAGCAGCCTCACTGGCCAAGCTTCATCATTGGTGCGGCTGTTATAGTGGCCTCACTGTGGGTGCATCGAAAGTGGGTCGCTCCGCACTCCGCACAAACGGCAGGTGATCGCAGGCGTGATTCCGCGCTGAGCGAATAAATGCTTCGGTGACCGGCTGACGCTGCTCGCCATCGCGCACAGCGGCGTACAGTCGGCTCCACAATCCATCTCCCAGGGTTTTGGTCACCACCAGGCCCTGGCGTTCAAAACTCTCCACTACCCAGTGCGGCAGAGCTGCAATGCCCATTCTGGCGGCTACCATCTGGATCAACAGCAGGGTGTTATCCACGCTCTTCAGTGACGGACTAACGCCCGCAGGCTGCAGGAAATGCCGCCAGACATCCAGTCGGCTGCGCTGTACCGGATATATCAACAGGGTTTCGCTGGCTAAATCTTCCGGTGTTATCTGCGTTTTGCTGGCCAGTGGGTGATCGGGTGCCAGAATCAGACGGACTTCAAAATCAAACATCGGTGAATAGTGCAGGCCACTGCGCGGCAGAATGTCAGATGTCATCACCAGGTCCAGCTCATCCTGCTGCAGGGCTGGTTGCGGATCGAAAGTCACGCCGGATTTAAAATCCATCTCTACCTGTGGCCAGTTAGCACGGAAATTCTCCAGCGCGGGGGTCAGCCACTGAATACAGCTGTGACATTCAATGGCGATGCGCAGCCGGGTTTGCTGCGGTTCGTTGCATGCCTGAAGCGCGCGACCGATTTGTGGCAACACCTGATTGGCCAACTGCAACAAAATTTCACCCTGTGGCGTAAAACGTAGCGGCTGGCTTTTACGCACAAATAGCCGAAAGCCGAGGCGTTGTTCCAGATCGCTGAACTGGTGAGACAGGGCGGATTGGGTCTGATGCAACGTCGCTGCTGCGCCTGCCAGCGACCCACTGTTCCGCAACGCCTGTAGCGTTTTCAGATGCTTAATCTCGATCATGAAAGTCCTTCACTTCGGCATGAATAAATTGCGCTTGAGGAATATACAGTAACCGCCAATTATGGATGTGTAAACATCTGGACGGCTAAAATCCTTCGTCTTTTAAATTTATGGTGCGTTGGCTTCGTTTCCCCACCCCAGTCACTTACTTCAGTAAGCTCCTGGGGATGAGCAAACTTGCCGCCTTCCCTAAATTCAAAATCCATAGGATTTACATATAATTAGAGGAAGAAAAATGACAATATTGAATCACACCCTCGGTTTTCCTCGCGTTGGCCTGCGTCGCGAGTTGAAAAAAGCGCAAGAAAGCTACTGGGCGGGCAACGCCTCTCGTGAAGAATTGCTGGCAACGGGTCGCGAACTGCGCGCTCGTCACTGGGATCAACAAAAGCAAGCTGGCGTTGACCTGCTGCCAGTGGGCGATTTCGCCTGGTACGATCATGTGCTGACCACCAGTTTGCTGCTGGGTAACGTTCCGGCCCGTCATCAGAACAATGATGGCTCTGTCGATATCGACACCTTATTCCGCATTGGCCGTGGTCGCGCACCGACCGGTGAACCGGCGGCAGCGGCAGAAATGACCAAATGGTTTAATACCAACTATCACTACATGGTGCCTGAATTTACCAAAGGTCAGCAGTTCAAACTGACCTGGACTCAACTGCTGGATGAAGTGGACGAAGCGCTGGCGCTGGGCCACAAAGTGAAGCCCGTCCTGCTGGGTCCAGTCACCTACCTGTGGCTGGGGAAAGTGAAGGGTGAGCAGTTTGATCGCCTGAGTCTGCTGAACGACATCCTGCCGGTTTACCAGCAGGTGCTGGCTGAGCTGGCGAAACGCGGTGTTGAGTGGGTACAGATTGATGAACCTGCGCTGGTGCTGGAGTTGCCCCAGGAATGGCTGAACGCCTTTAAACCGGCGTACGATGCGCTGACCGGGCAGGTGAAGCTGCTACTGACTACCTATTTCGAAGGCGTGACGCCGAATCTGGATACCATCACCGCGCTGCCGGTACAGGGTCTGCACGTGGATCTGGTTCATGGTAAAGATGATGTAGCCGAGTTGCACTCGCGTTTGCCCGCTAACTGGCTGCTCTCCGCAGGCCTGATTAACGGCCGTAACGTCTGGCGCGCCGATCTGACCGAGAAATATGCACAGATTAAAGACATTGTCGGGAAACGTGAGCTGTGGGTCGCCTCCTCCTGCTCCCTGCTGCACAGTCCTATCGATCTGAGTGTCGAAACCCGCCTGGATGCCGAAGTGAAAAGCTGGTTTGCCTTCGCCCTGCAAAAGTGCGGTGAACTGGCGCTGCTGCGTGATGCGCTGAACAGCGGCGATACTACTGCACTGGTCACGTGGAGTGCGCCAATTCAGGCGCGTCGTCAGTCAACCCGCGTCCACAATGCGGCAGTGGAAAAACGTCTGGCGGCAATCACCGCGCAGGACAGCCAGCGTACTCACGCTTACCCGGTACGTGCCGAAGCCCAGCGTGCGCGCTTTAACCTGCCAGCGTGGCCGACCACCACCATCGGTTCCTTCCCGCAAACCACGGAAATCCGCGGCCTGCGTCTGGATTTTAAAAAGGGTAACCTGGATGCGGGCAACTACCGCACCGGTATCGCCGAGCACATCAAACAGGCGATCGCTGAGCAGGAACGTTTAGGCCTGGACGTGCTGGTACACGGCGAAGCCGAGCGTAACGACATGGTTGAATACTTTGGCGAGCATCTGGATGGTTTTGTCTTTACTCAGAATGGTTGGGTACAGAGCTACGGCTCCCGCTGCGTGAAGCCGCCGGTAGTGATTGGTGACGTGAGTCGTCCGGAAGCGATTACCGTTGAGTGGGCAAAATACGCCCAGTCGCTGACTGACAAACCGGTCAAAGGCATGCTGACAGGCCCGGTGACCATTCTTTGCTGGTCATTCCCGCGCGAAGATGTGACCCGCGAAACCATCGCTAAGCAGATTGCGCTGGCACTGCGTGACGAAGTCGCCGATCTGGAAGCCGCCGGTATTGGCATCATCCAGATTGATGAACCGGCGCTGCGTGAAGGTCTGCCGCTGCGTCGTAGCGACTGGGCAGCGTATCTGGAATGGGGTGTCGAGGCCTTCCGCATCAACGCCGCGGTGGCGAAGGATGAAACGCAGATCCACACCCACATGTGTTACTGCGAGTTTAACGACATCATGGATTCCATCGCTGCGCTTGATGCCGACGTGATCACCATTGAAACCTCGCGTTCCGACATGGAGCTACTGGAGTCGTTCGAAGAGTTCGACTACCCGAACGAAATCGGGCCGGGCGTGTACGACATTCACTCGCCAAATGTGCCAAGCGTGGAATGGATTGAAGCCCTGCTGAAGAAAGCGGAACAGCGTATCCCGGCTGAGCGTCTGTGGGTGAACCCGGACTGTGGTCTGAAGACTCGTGGCTGGCCGGAAACCCGCGCGGCGCTGGCGAACATGGTGAAAGCGGCGCAGAACCTGCGTCAGGCTTAATTCGGTGCCCGATCGCCGGGGGCGTTAACGCTGACCCGGCCAACAGGAACGTGCAAGTCGTTGTAAGCCCGGTAAGGCGTAGCCGCCACCGGGCGATTAACATTTATTTCTTCCCACCATACTGCGCAAACCACGCCAGCATTCTTTGCCAGCCGTCATTGGCGGACTCTTCGTGATAGCTCGGGCGATAATCCGCGTTAAAAGCATGCCCGGCATCGGGATACACCACGATTTCTGCTTTGGCATTCGCCGCGCGCAATGCCTGACGCATGGTTTCCACGCTATCTTGTGAAATGCTGGTGTCCTGCGCGCCATAAAGCCCCAACACGGGGGCGTTAAGATCGGTAGCGATGTCGACAGGATGCCTGGGCGAGTTCAGCGTTTTGTCGCCGACCAGTTTGCCATACCATGCCACTGCCGCTTTTAACTGTGGGTTGTGTGCGGCATACAGCCAGGTGATGCGTCCACCCCAGCAAAAACCAGTGATCATCAGTCGGTGTGCGTCACCACCGTTGCGTGAGGCCCAACTGGCGACGTGGTCCAGATCGGCCAGTACCTGAGAGTCCGGGACCTTGGCCACCAGGCCGCTTAACAGCGTTGAAATATCGGCAAAATCATTCGGATCGCCCTCGCGAAAGTAAAGCTCTGGAGCGACAGCCAGATACCCTTCCAGCGCCAGGCGGCGACAAATATCACGGATGTGTTCATGAACGCCAAAAATTTCCTGCACGACGATAACAACCGGTAGCGGACCTTCGCTGTGCTTCGGGCGTGCATGATACGCAGGCATATCATCGCCTTGAGACGGAATCGACGTTATTCCCGCGATGATTTCGTTATCCGGGGTGTGAACCGCCGTTGCTGCGGGTGGGGATACTGCAGGTGCAAAGCCAGATTGTCGTGTTGTTGCCATGGTATTCTCCGTACCCTTAAGTATTTAGCCAAATAGCGCATCATTAACTATAGACGCGTGCAACGAACCACATTGCCTTAAACGGTCTATCTTTTGTGCAAGGCTTGCCTGTATCGAACAGTTAATGTGATGCTCATCACTATTTGACGGTAATGAAATGCAATTGATTTACATCAAGGTGATGGCTGTCACGAAAATATGTTTATGCCTTCGGTAAAGTGTGTTTTTGCTTCTTCTGACAAAACCGATTCACAGAGGAGTTTTTATGTCTAAGTCTGATGTTTTTCATCTCGGCCTCACCAAGAACGATTTACAAGGGGCTACGCTTGCTATCGTCCCTGGCGACCCTGAGCGTGTGGAAAAGATCGCCGCGCTGATGGACAAGCCGGTTAAGCTGGCATCTCATCGCGAGTTCACTACCTGGCGTGCTGAGCTGGATGGTAAAGCTGTGATTGTCTGCTCTACCGGTATCGGCGGTCCGTCGACCTCTATCGCCGTAGAAGAACTGGCGCAACTGGGCATTCGTACCTTCCTGCGTATCGGTACGACCGGCGCTATTCAGCCGCATATCAACGTGGGCGACGTGCTGGTCACCACCGCGTCTGTCCGTCTGGACGGGGCGAGCCTGCACTTTGCACCGATGGAATTTCCGGCTGTTGCCGATTTCGAATGCACCACCGCGCTGGTGGAAGCCGCGAAATCTATTGGCGCGACTACCCACGTCGGCGTGACCGCCTCTTCAGATACCTTCTACCCAGGCCAGGAGCGTTATGACACCTTCTCTGGTCGCGTGGTGAGCCGTTTCAAAGGCTCGATGGAAGAGTGGCAGTCCATGGGCGTCATGAACTACGAAATGGAATCCGCTACGCTGCTGACCATGTGTGCAAGCCAGGGTCTGCGTGCCGGTATGGTTGCGGGTGTTATCGTTAACCGTACTCAGCAAGAAATCCCGAATGCTGAAACCATGAAGCAAACGGAAAGCCACGCGGTGAAAATCGTGGTAGAGGCTGCACGTCGCCTGCTGTAATTTTCTCTCCTTTCTGAAAAGGCCGACATGTTCGGCCTTTTTATTTTGCGCAGTACCTCGCAGGAAATTCCTTTTAAACTGGACGTTTATACAGCACAATTCTATTTTGTGCGGGTAAGTCGTTGCTGTAAGGGGGGCGTAGTGGATATTTCGATAATGATAAGTGCCGTCGTGGCGTTAGCTGCAGGGCTGCTTGTGGGCTGGCTGGCGACCAAAGCGCGTGCCGACCAAATCCGCGCGGATCTTATCGAAGAACGGCGTGAACTGGATATTGCGCTAAGCGCCGCACGTCAACAGCTGGCGCAGGAAGCCCACTGGCGCGACGAGTGCGAGCTACTCAACAACGAACTTCGCAGCCTGCAGAGTATTAACACCTCTCTGGAAGCCGATCTCCGGGAAGTCACCACGCGACTCGACGCGACGCAACAGCATGCGGAAGATAAAATCCGCCAGATGATCAACAGCGAACAGCGTCTGAGCGAACAGTTCGAAAACCTGGCAAACCGTATTTTTGAACACAGCAATCGTCGCGTTGATGAGCAAAATCGCCAAAGCCTGAATAGCTTGCTTACACCATTACGTGAACAGCTGGACGGTTTTCGCCGCCAGGTGCAGGATAGCTTTGGCAAAGAGGCGCAAGAGCGTCATACCCTGGCGCACGAAATTCGTAACCTCCAGCAACTGAACGCGCAGATGGCGCAAGAAGCGGTTAACCTGACACGGGCGCTGAAAGGCGATAACAAAACCCAGGGCAACTGGGGAGAAGTCGTACTCACGCGGGTACTGGAGGCGTCCGGTCTGCGCGAAGGCTATGAATATGAAACTCAGGTCAGCATAGAAAATGACGCACGATCGCGGATGCAGCCGGATGTTATTGTCCGATTGCCGCAGGGCAAAGACGTGGTGATCGATGCGAAAATGACGCTGGTGGCCTATGAACGCTACTTTAATGCAGAGGATGACTACACCCGCGAAAGTGCGTTACAGGAACATATCGCCTCCGTGCGTAACCATATTCGTCTGCTGGGCCGCAAAGACTACCAGCAGTTGCCGGGATTGCGTACGCTTGACTATGTGCTGATGTTTATCCCGGTTGAGCCCGCTTTTCTGCTGGCGCTGGACAGGCAGCCCGAACTAATTACAGAAGCACTCAGAAATAATATTATGCTGGTAAGCCCGACCACGTTGTTGGTGGCATTGCGCACCATTGCTAATCTGTGGCGGTATGAGCATCAAAGTCGTAATGCGCAGCAGATCGCGGACCGGGCCAGCAAGCTTTATGACAAAATGCGGCTGTTTGTCGATGATATGTCAGCAATTGGTCAGAGCCTGGACAAGGCACAAGATAACTATCGGCAGGCGATGAAAAAATTGTCTTCAGGGCGTGGAAACGTTCTGGCTCAGGCAGAAGCGTTTCGTGGATTGGGTGTAGAAATTAAGCGCGAGATTAATCCTGAACTGGCTGAACAAGCCACGAGCCAGGATGAAGAGTTTCGTTTACGTTCGGTCCCCGAGGCGCAACAAGACAAGACTTACCCCGATGGAGAGGCGGTAAATCAGCAATCAAACTAGCCCGTTTGGGTTAGTTGAACCCGGTAGAAGGGTAGGGCAAATTGGCCCAATCTGTTACACTTCTCGAACATTTTTTGGATGAGCAGGCACTGAGATGGTGGATAATTCACAAGAAACGACGCACTTTGGCTTTCAGACCGTCGCTAAAGAGCAGAAAGCTGACATGGTGGCCCACGTTTTTCATTCTGTGGCGTCTAAATATGACGTTATGAATGACTTAATGTCATTTGGCATTCATCGTTTGTGGAAGCGCTTCACCATTGATTGCAGTGGCGTGCGCCGTGGGCAGACTGTCCTGGATTTAGCCGGTGGTACGGGCGATCTGACGGCGAAATTTTCTCGCATGGTCGGTGAAACCGGGAAAGTGGTTCTGGCGGATATCAATGACTCAATGCTCAAAATGGGTCGCGAAAAGCTGCGCAACATTGGCGTGATTGGCAACGTCGAGTATGTCCAGGCGAACGCGGAAGCATTGCCGTTCCCGGACAACACCTTTGACTGCATTACCATTTCGTTCGGCCTGCGTAACGTCACGGATAAAGACAAAGCACTGCGTTCTATGTATCGCGTGCTGAAGCCTGGTGGACGTTTACTGGTGTTGGAATTTTCCAAGCCGATTATCGAGCCGCTGAGCAAAGCGTATGACGCATACTCTTTCCATATTCTGCCGCGTATCGGTTCAATGGTGGCAAGCGATGCCGATAGTTACCGCTATCTGGCGGAGTCCATCCGTATGCATCCCGATCAGGACACGTTAAAAGCAATGATGCAAGATGCCGGGTTTGAAAGCGTTGATTACTACAACCTGACGGCAGGTGTTGTTGCGCTGCATCGTGGTTACAAGTTCTGACAGGAGATCGGGGATGCCTTTTAAACCCTTAGTGACCGCAGGCGTTGAAAATCTGCTCAACACCTTTCTGTATCGTTCACCGGCACTGAAATCAGCCAGAACGCGTTTGCAGGGCAAGGTGCTGCGTGTAGATCTCAAAGGATTTTCGACCCCGCTAGTCGTGGTGTTTAGCGAACGCCAGGTTGATGTACTGGGGGCATGGGAAGGCGAAGCTGATTGCACCGTGATCACGCATGCCAGCGTGTTACCAAAATTGCGCGATCGCCAGCAGCTCACGGCGCTTATCCGCAGCGGCGAGCTGGAAGTGCAGGGCGATATTCAAGTGGTGCAGAACGTTGTCGCGCTGGCAGACCTGGCGGAGTTCGATCCCGCAGAACTGCTTGCCCCTTATACTGGCGATATCGTTGCAGAAGGGATCAGCAAGACCCTGCGCGGTGGGGCTACGTTTTTATGCCGTACCGTTCAACGTCAGCAGCGTTATGTTGCCGAAGCGATCACCGAAGAGTGGCGCATGGCCCCGGGCCCGCTGGAAGTTGCATGGTTTGCCGAAGAAACCGCTGCCGTTGAGCGTGCGGTCGACTCACTGGCCAAACGGCTGGAAAAACTGGAGGCCAAATGACGCCAGGTGAAGTACGGCGCCTTTATTTCATCATTCGCACTTTCTTAAGCTACGGTCTTGATGAACTCATCCCCAAAATGCGTATTACGCTGCCGCTTAGGTTGTGGCGCTACACGTTGTTCTGGATGCCAAACCGACATAAAGATAAACCGCTGGGTGAAAGGCTGAGACTGGCTTTGCAGGAGCTGGGACCGGTGTGGATCAAGTTTGGTCAAATGCTTTCCACCCGCCGCGACCTTTTTCCTCCGCAAATCGCCGATCAGCTTGCACTGCTGCAGGACCGGGTGGCCCCATTCGATGGGCAACGCGCAAAACAACAAATCGAAGAAGCAATGGGCGGACTCCCTGTTGAAGAATGGTTTGATGATTTTGACATCACCCCACTGGCATCTGCGTCTATTGCACAGGTACACACTGCGCGACTGAAATCGAACGGCGAAGAGGTCGTGATCAAGGTCATTCGCCCGGATATTCTGCCGGTCATCAGAGCCGATTTAAAACTGATCTATCGCCTTGCTCGCTGGGTGCCTCGCTTGCTGCCGGATGGTCGCCGCCTGCGGCCAACGGAAGTGGTGCGTGAATATGAAAAAACGCTGATCGATGAGCTGAATCTGCTGCGCGAGTCGGCGAACGCGATTCAGCTGCGGCGTAATTTTGAAGACAGCCCGATGCTGTACATCCCGGAAGTGTATTCCGACTATTGCAGTCAGAACATGATGGTGATGGAGCGTATTTACGGTATCCCGGTTTCAGATGTTGCCGCGCTTGAGAAGAACGGCACCAATATGCAACTGTTGGCTGAGCGTGGCGTTCAGGTCTTCTTTACTCAGGTATTCCGCGACAGCTTTTTCCATGCGGACATGCACCCTGGGAATATTTTTGTTAGCTATGAACACCCTGAGAACCCGAAATATATTGGCATTGACTGCGGGATTGTCGGTTCGTTGAATAAAGAAGATAAGCGCTACCTGGCGGAAAACTTTATCGCGTTTTTTAACCGCGACTACCGCAAGGTTGCCGAGTTGCACGTAGATTCTGGCTGGGTTCCGCCGGACACCAACGTCGAAGAATTTGAATTTGCTATTCGTACCGTGTGTGAACCGATATTTGAAAAACCGCTGTCGGAGATTTCATTTGGTCACGTGCTGTTGAACCTGTTTAACACCGCACGTCGGTTTAATATGGAAGTCCAGCCGCAACTGGTGCTGTTACAGAAGACATTGTTGTATGTTGAGGGCGTTGGTCGACAGCTGTATCCGCAGTTAGATTTATGGAAAACAGCCAAGCCATTTCTGGAGTCGTGGATTAAAGATCAGGTCGGTATTCCTGCGCTTGTCAGGGCTTTTAAAGAGAAAGCACCGTTCTGGGTCGAAAAAATGCCAGAAATACCTGAACTTGTGTATGACAGTTTGCGCCAGGGCAAATATTTACAACACAGTGTTGATAAGATTGCGCGCGAGCTTCAGGCGAATCATGTTCGTCAGGGACAATCCCGTTATTTATTGGGTATTGGCGCAACGCTGCTGTTAAGTGGGACATTCCTACTGGTAAGCCGTCCTGAGTGGGGTTTGATGCCTGGCTGGCTAATGGCGGGTGGCGTCATAGCCTGGCTGATAGGCTGGCGCAAAATGCGCTGAATTTTTCATCGCTCAAGGCAGGTCGTGTAACGTATACTACGGTCTTATTAATTCATCATCTATAACAGAGGAACATGTATGGGTGGTATCAGTATCTGGCAGTTGTTGATCATTGCCGTCATCGTTGTACTGCTATTCGGCACCAAGAAACTCGGCTCCATCGGTTCCGACCTTGGCGCGTCAATCAAAGGCTTCAAAAAGGCGATGGGTGATGATGAACCTAAGCAAGATAAAACCAGCCAGGACGCTGATTTTACTGCTAAATCTATCACCGATAAGCAGGGCGAAGTGAAAAAAGAAGACGCCAAAAGCCACGATAAAGAGCAGGTATAATCCGTGTTTGATATCGGTTTTAGCGAACTGTTATTGGTGTTCGTGATTGGCCTCATTGTTCTGGGGCCACAACGACTGCCGGTGGCGGTAAAAACGGTCGCGGGTTGGGTTCGTGCATTGCGCTCTCTTGCAACGACGGTTCAGAATGAACTGACCCAGGAGCTTAAGCTTCAGGAGTTTCAGGACAGCCTGAAGAAAGTTGAGAAAGCGAGCCTGACAAATCTGACGCCGGAGCTGAAAGCTTCGATGGATGAATTGCGTGAAGCTGCGGAGTCGATGAAGCGTTCTTACAGCGCTAACGACCCTGAGAAAGCCAGCGATGAAGCCCACACTATCCATAATCCGGTAGTGAAAGGGAGCGAAGCGCAGCATGAGGGGGTTACCCCGGCTACGGCTGAAGCGCAGGCCAGCTCGCCAGAGCAAAAACCGCAATCCACGGGTGCTAGTACGCCGGAACCGACGGAAGCCGCTTCCGTAACGTTGATGGACGCAGAAAAGAAATCCGCCGCGCCTGTTGTCGAATCCTCCCCCTCGTCGAGTGATAAACCGTAAACATGGCTGTAGAAGATACTCAACCGCTCATCACGCATTTGATTGAGCTGCGTAAGCGACTCCTGAACTGCATTATTGCGGTTCTGGTGATCTTTCTGGCGTTGGTTTATTTTGCCAACGACATTTACCATATGGTTGCGGCACCGCTGATCAAGCAAATGCCGCAGGGTGCGACGATGATCGCCACAGATGTGGCCTCGCCGTTCTTTACCCCGATCAAGCTCACCTTTATGGTGTCGCTGATCCTGTCAGCGCCAGTGATCCTGTACCAGGTATGGGCATTTATTGCTCCCGCGTTATATAAGCATGAACGCCGCCTTGTTGTGCCGCTGCTGGTTTCAAGTTCGCTGCTGTTCTATATCGGCATGGCATTTGCCTACTTTGTCGTCTTCCCGCTGGCGTTTGGTTTCCTTGCCAATACGGCTCCGCAGGGCGTACAGGTGTCGACGGATATTGCCAGCTACCTCAGCTTCGTCATGGCACTTTTCATGGCCTTTGGGGTCTCCTTCGAGGTTCCCGTTGCCATTGTGCTGCTGTGCTGGATGGGCATTACGACGCCTGACGAATTACGTAAAAAACGTCCTTATGTTGTCGTCGGCGCCTTTGTCGTGGGGATGTTACTGACGCCGCCGGATGTCTTCTCGCAAACGCTGTTGGCCATACCGATGTACTGCCTGTTTGAAGTCGGCGTTTTCTTCTCCCGTTTCTATGTCGGTAAGCGACGTACGCGAGACGAAGATAACGAGGCGGAGAACGAAAAAGCTGAAGCTGCCGATAAAACCGAAGAATAAATTCAACCGCCCGTAAGGGCGGTTGTCATATGGGAGGAAGCATGTTTGATATTGGCGTTAATCTAACCAGTACGCAATTTGCAAAAGACAGGGATGAGGTTGTCGCGCGCGCCTTTGCTGCCGGCGTAAATGGCATGCTTTTGACCGGAACTAACCTGCACGAAAGCCAGCAGGCGTTAAAACTGGCACAGCGTTATCCACATTGCTGGTCCACTGCGGGTGTTCACCCGCATGACAGTAGTCAATGGCAACCCTCAACGGAAGAGGCGATTGTGGCGCTGGCAAACCAGTCTGAAGTGGTCGCCATTGGTGAATGTGGGCTGGATTTCAATCGCAATTTCTCCACGCCGCAGGAGCAGGAGCGGGCGTTTGAGGCACAACTGCGTATCGCCGCTGAGTTGCAGATGCCGGTTTTCATGCATTGCCGCGACGCACATGACCGTTTCCTGACGCTGCTCGAACCCTGGCTGGACAGCCTTCCAGGCGCTGTATTGCACTGCTTTACCGGCTCACGCCAGGAGATGCAGGACTGCGTAGACAGGGGGCTGTATATTGGCATCACCGGATGGGTCTGCGATGAGCGTCGGGGCATGGAACTTCGGGAACTGCTGCCGTTTATCCCGGTGGAAAGGCTCCTGATCGAAACCGATGCCCCTTATTTACTCCCCCGCGATTTAACTCCGAAACCGGCTTCACGTCGTAATGAACCTGCGCACCTGCCGCACATTCTTGAGCGTATTGCGCACTGGCGTGGAGACGATCCTCAGCGCCTGGCAGCCGCTATCGACGCCAATGTCAGGACACTCTTCGAAGTCACCTTCTGAAGCGGATTTAGATTTTGCGAAAACCGGTGTTTTTCACGCTCTGCTTAACCTCTTTATTCAGCAGGTTAAGCAGCAGCATGGAGCGTGCCTCGCCATCTGGTTCGGTGAAAATTGCCTTCAGCCCTTCAAATGCACCTTCGGTGATAATCACGCTATCTCCTGGATGCGGGGTTTCAGGGTCAATAATCCCTTCTGGTTTGTAGATGGAAAGCTGGTGAATAACGGAAGACGGAACTGTTGCGGGTGTCGCACCAAAGCGGACGAAATGGCTGACGCCACGCGTAGCATTGATGGTGGTGGTGTGGATCACTTCCGGGTCGAATTCGACAAACATGTAGTTAGGGAAAAGTGGCTCACTGACTGTAGTACGTTTTCCACGCACTATTTTTTCCAGGGTGATCATGGGCGTCAGGCAGCTCACGGCCTGTCTTTCCAGGTGTTCCTGGGCACGCTGAAGTTGCCCGCGTTTGCAGTACAGTAAATACCAGGCTTGCATAATAACTCTTATCCGCTTGTTCTGAGCGTAAGCATAACAAAAGCCATGCACTAAGTTAATTATACCCGCCTCAACGCAACCCGAAACGCATTGGGTATATAATCCCTGCGCTTGCATGTACCGCCAGAGTTCACGCTAATTTAACAAAAATACAGCATCGCAATGATGAACGCCGTATAATGAGGCGCTTACGAAGAGGCCACAATGGACGCCATGAAATATAACGATTTACGCGACTTCCTGACGCTGCTTGAACAGCAGGGTGAGCTCAAACGCATTACGCTTCCAGTGGATCCTCATCTGGAAATCACTGAAATTGCCGATCGCACGCTGCGTGCGGGCGGGCCTGCGTTGTTGTTTGAGAACCCTAAAGGCTATTCGATGCCGGTGCTGTGCAACCTGTTTGGCACGCCAAAGCGTGTTGCAATGGGGATGGGACAAGAAGATGTCTCTGCGCTGCGGGAAGTGGGTAAGCTGTTGGCGTTTTTGAAAGAGCCGGAGCCGCCAAAAGGGTTCCGCGATCTGTTTGATAAGCTGCCGCAGTTCAAGCAGGTTTTGAATATGCCGACCAAACGGCTGCGCGGTGCACCTTGTCAGCAAAAAATCGCGTCAGGCGATGACGTCGATCTCAACCGTATTCCCATCATGACCTGCTGGCCGGAAGATGCCGCCCCGCTGATCACCTGGGGGCTCACCGTGACGCGTGGCCCGCATAAAGAACGGCAGAATCTGGGCATCTACCGTCAGCAGCTGATCGGCAAAAACAAGCTTATTATGCGCTGGCTTTCCCATCGTGGTGGCGCGCTTGATTATCAGGAGTGGTGTGCAGCCCATCCTGGTGAGCGTTTTCCAGTTGCGGTAGCGCTGGGGGCCGATCCGGCAACGATTTTGGGCGCGGTAACGCCGGTACCTGACACGTTATCGGAATACGCGTTTGCCGGACTGTTGCGCGGTACCAAGACCGAAGTGGTCAAATGTATTTCCAACGATCTCGAAGTCCCAGCCAGCGCGGAGATCGTGCTGGAAGGCTACATCGAACCGGGGGAGTTAGCGCCGGAAGGTCCGTACGGCGACCATACGGGTTACTACAATGAGGTGGATAGCTTCCCGGTCTTCACCGTCACGCACGTTACCCAGCGTGAAGATGCTATTTATCACTCCACCTACACCGGGCGTCCACCCGATGAACCTGCCGTGCTGGGCGTGGCGCTGAACGAAGTGTTTGTGCCGATTCTGCAAAAGCAGTTCCCGGAAATCGTCGATTTTTATCTGCCGCCGGAAGGTTGTTCGTATCGACTGGCGGTTGTCACGATCAAAAAACAGTACGCCGGTCATGCCAAACGCGTCATGATGGGCGTTTGGTCGTTTTTACGACAGTTTATGTACACCAAATTTGTTATTGTCTGCGATGACGATGTCAACGCACGTGACTGGAATGATGTGATTTGGGCGATTACCACCCGTATGGACCCGGCCCGGGATACGGTGTTGGTAGAGAATACACCGATAGATTACCTGGATTTTGCCTCGCCGGTCTCCGGCCTGGGTTCAAAAATGGGCCTGGATGCCACCAATAAATGGCCGGGTGAGACCCAACGTGAATGGGGACGTCCGATTAAAAAAGATCCCGAAGTGACTGCGCGCATTGACGCAATTTGGGATGAACTGGCCATCTTTAATGACGGCAAAAGCGCCTGAGGCGCGATCGTTTTGCCTATTGATCCGACAGAGAGAGCGCATGACAACCTTAAGCTGTAAAGTGACCTCGGTAGAAGCTATCACTGACACCGTATATCGCGTCCGTTTAGTGCCAGACGCGGCGTTTTCCTTTCGTGCTGGTCAGTATTTAATGGTCGTGATGGATGAACGAGATAAGCGTCCGTTCTCCATGGCCTCAACGCCGGATGAGCACGGGTTCATTGAGCTGCACGTGGGTGCCTCTGAGCTTAACCTGTATGCCATGGCCGTCATGGATCGCATTCTCCAGGATCGAGAAATCAACGTGGATATCCCGCACGGCGAAGCCTGGCTGCGTGACGATGAAGACCGACCGCTGATCCTGATTGCTGGCGGCACCGGCTTCTCTTATGCGCGCTCGATTTTACTGACCGCGCTGGCGCGCAACCCAAACCGTGACGTGACGATTTACTGGGGCGGGCGTGAAGAGAAGCATCTCTACGATCTCGGTGAACTGGAAGCGTTGTCTGTTAATCACCCGAACCTGCGCGTTGAGCCCGTGGTCGAACAGCCTGAAGAAGGGTGGCGTGGTCGGACGGGTACCGTACTAACGGCAGTATTGCAGGATCACGGCACGCTGGCTGAGCATGACATCTACATTGCCGGGCGTTTTGAGATGGCAAAAATCGCGCGCGATCTGTTCTGTAATGAGCGTCAGGCGCGTGAAGATCGCCTGTTTGGTGATGCGTTCGCTTTTATTTAAAAATAAAAAACCCGCCCCTGACAGGCGGGAAGAACGGCAACTAAACCTTCTCTCTTCGCCATTGGCACCAATGGCTTTGAGATAACATTTTGTAGGCCGGATAAGACATTTTTTACGTCGCCATCCGGCATCGTTGCCGGGGGCGCTTCGCTTGCCCGGCCTACAAGATGTGGCACTCTGTGATTACACTCTCTCAAATACCGTAGCGATACCCTGACCCAACCCAATACACATCGTCGCCAGACCAAACTGCACGTCTTTACGCTCCATCAGGTTCAGCAGGGTGGTGCTGATACGCGCACCGGAACATCCCAGCGGGTGGCCCAGGGCGATCGCACCGCCGTTGAGGTTGATCTTCTCGTCAATCTGCTCCATCAAGCCCAGATCTTTAATGCATGGCAGGATCTGCGCAGCAAAGGCTTCGTTCATTTCAAACAAACCGATGTCACTGACGGAAAGCCCGGCTTTTTTCAGCGCCAACTTTGAGGCTGGAACCGGGCCGTAACCCATGATTGACGGATCGCAACCGACCACCGCCATTGAGCGAATGCGCGCGCGCGGCGTCAGGCCCAGTTCGCGGGCACGGCTCTCGCTCATTACCAACATAGCAGCGGCACCGTCGGAAAGCGCGGAAGAGGTTCCGGCAGTGACCGTACCGCTAACCGGATCAAACGCCGGACGCAGGGTAGACAACGCTTCGAGGGTGGTTTCCGGACGGATCACTTCGTCGTAGTTAAACTGTTTCAACACGCCGTCGGCATCGTGACCGCCAGTCGGGATGATTTCATTTTTAAATGCGCCAGACTGGGTGGCAGCCCAGGCGCGAGCGTGTGAACGTGCAGCGAAAGCATCCTGCATTTCACGGCTGATACCGTGCATACGAGAGAGCATTTCCGCCGTCAGGCCCATCATCCCCGCGGCTTTTGCCACGTTGCGGCTCATTCCTGGATGAAAATCTACGCCGTGGCTCATTGGCACGTGACCCATATGCTCCACGCCGCCAATCAGGCAGGCCTGAGCATCGCCGGTCATAATCATGCGCGCCGCATCGTGCAGGGCCTGCATGGATGAACCGCACAAGCGGTTGACGGTGACAGCCGGGACGGAGTGTGGGACTTCCGCCAGCAGTGCGGCGTTACGGGCGATATTGAACCCTTGCTCCAGCGTCTGTTGTACGCAACCCCAGTAAATGTCATCGAGAGCCGCGGGCTCAAGCGCTGGATTCCGCGCCAGCAGGCTACGCATTAAATGTGCGGAGAGATCTTCTGCCCGCACGTGACGGAACGCGCCCCCTTTCGAACGGCCCATCGGGGTACGGATCGCATCAACAATTACAACCTGTTCCATTGTGACTCCTTAAGCCGTTTTCAGGTCGCCAACCGGGCGGGCAGGCTCAACCGAGGGATAGTACGGTTCGTTATGACGCGCTTTATTACGCAATCCTTCAGGCACCTCATACAGTGGGCCGAGGTGCTGGTATTGCTGCGCCATATCGAGGTATTTGGCGCTGCCGAGCGTATCCAGCCAGCGGAACGCACCGCCGTGGAACGGAGGGAAGCCGAGACCGTAAACCAGTGCCATATCGGCTTCCGCTGGGCTGGCAATGATGCCTTCTTCCAGGCAGCGCACCACTTCGTTGACCATCGGGATCATCATGCGGGCGATAATCTCGTCATCACTGAAATCGCGCTTCGGCTGGCTGACGTCTGCCAGCAGGCCATCGACCGCAGCATCCTCTTCTTTCTTCGGCTTGCCTTTGCTGTCTTCTTTATAACGCCAGAACCCGAGACCATTTTTCTGTCCAAAGCGGCTGGCATCGAACAGGGCATCGATCGCGTCGCGATAATCTTTCTGCATTCGCTGCGGGAAGCCTGCGGACATCACTGCCTGCGCGTGATGTGCGGTATCAATACCGACTACGTCCAGTAAATACGCCGGGCCCATTGGCCAACCGAACTGTTTCTCCATCACCTTATCGACTTTGCGGAAGTCCGCGCCGTCGCGCAGTAACTGGCTGAAACCGGCGAAGTAGGGGAACAGCACGCGGTTTACAAAGAAGCCAGGGCAGTCATTGACCACAATCGGCGTTTTGCCCATCTTACTGGCCCAGGCGACGACTTTAGCGATGGTTTCATCCGAGCTTTTCTCACCGCGGATGATCTCAACCAGCGGCATCCGGTGCACCGGGTTAAAGAAGTGCATGCCACAGAAGTTTTCCGGGCGCTTCAGAACACTGGCCAGTTCGCTAATCGGAATGGTGGACGTGTTTGACGCCAGCACGGTATCCGGGCGCACTTTATCTTCGGTCTCTGCAAGCACCGCTTTTTTCACTTTTGGATTTTCAACAACCGCTTCCACCACCACGTCCACGCGCTCAAAGCCGGTGTAGTCGAGGGTTGGTTGGATGGTGGAAATCACGCCCGCCATCTTCAGACCGTCGATCTTGCCGCGCTCAAGTTGCTTATTCAGCAGCTTGGCGGCTTCGGTCATGCCCAGCGTCAGCGATTTATCGTTGATATCTTTCATGATAACCGGCACGCCTTTCCAGGCAGACTGGTAGGCTATACCGCCACCCATAATGCCTGCGCCCAGAACTGCGGCTTGCTTCGGTGTCTCAATATCCTTCGTCAGTTTTTTCGCTTTCGCTTTGACGTACTGATCGTTGAGGAAAATACCGACCAGCGCACGCGCCTCGTTGGTGTGCGCCAGCGGGACAAAACTTTGGTTTTCCAGGTTCAGCGCTTCTTCACGACCAAAGCGGGCGGCAGCTTCAATCGTTTTCACGGCGGTGATCGGGGCTGGGTAATGTTTCCCTGCCGTCTGCGCAACCATGCCTTTGGCGATGGTAAAGCTCATGGCCGCTTCAATTTTGCTGAGTTTCAGCGGCTCCAGTTTTGGTTGGCGTTTGGCCCGCCAGTCGAGGTCGCCGTTGATTGCCTGACGCAGTACCGCCATTGCGCCCTCGAGCAGTTTTTCCTGCTTCACAATGCCATCAACCAGACCGATTTTCAGTGCCTGCTCGGCACCGACGTCTTTACCCGCAGCAATGATTTCCAGCGCGCTGTCTGCACCCAGCATGCGTGGCATACGCACGGAACCGCCAAAGCCCGGCATGATGCCCAGCTTGGTTTCCGGTAGACCGATGCGCAGGTCCGGGGTTGCCAGACGGTAGTCGGTCGCCAGGACGCACTCGCAGCCGCCACCCAGCGCATAGCCGTTGACCGCAGACAGGGTTGGGACAGGCAGATCTTCCAGGCGATTAAAGACGCTGTTGGCAAAGTGCAGCCACTGGCTTAGCTGTTCTTCAGGAACAAGGAACAGTGAAAGGAATTCGGTGATATCGGCACCGACAATAAAGGCTGCTTTGTTAGAACGCAGCAGCAGCCCTTTTAAATCATGTTGTTTCTCCAGCACATCCAGCGCATGGCCAAGGCTGGCTACGGTTGCCGTGTCGAGTTTATTGACCGAGCCAGGGGCATCGAACACCAGTTCGGCGATGCCATCTTCCAGCCAGTCGAGGTACAGGGTGTCGCCTTTGTAAAGCATGTCAGTCTCCTGAATCCGCAAGGTGATCTGGTCATACCAGATGAATCGAAGTGTGTGTTTTATGTTAATAAAATGCAAATGAATGATTAAAGAAATGACGGGCCGATCACGCTCGGCAGAAATCACGCAGTCACAGGACGATGTGCTAAGATGCGGAGACTTGAGGTCAAAAAAACAGAAGGGTAAATAATGGAATCACTGGCCGCACTCTATAAAAATCATATTGTTACCTTACAGGAACGAACCCGCGATGCGCTGGCGCGTTTTAAGCTGGATGCGTTACTTATTCACTCCGGTGAGCTGGTTAACGTTTTTCTAGACGACCATCCGTATCCGTTCAAGGTCAATCCGCAGTTTAAAGCCTGGGTACCCGTCACGCAGGTTCCCAACTGCTGGTTGCTGGTGGATGGCGTTAATAAGCCTAAGTTGTGGTTCTACCTGCCAGTGGATTACTGGCACAACGTTGAGCCGCTGCCGACCTCTTTCTGGACCGAAGAAGTTGAAATCATTGCGTTGCCAAAAGCCGACGGTATTGGTAGCCAGTTGCCTGCTGCCCGCGGCAATATCGGGTACATCGGCCCGGTACCGGAACGTGCGCTGCAGCTGGACATTGCTGCCAGCAACATCAACCCGAAAGGGGTGATCGACTATCTTCACTATTACCGTGCGTATAAAACCGATTACGAGCTGGCCTGCATGCGCGAAGCGCAGAAAATGGCGGTAAGTGGACACCGTGCAGCCGAAGAAGCGTTCCGTTCAGGGATGAGCGAGTTCGACATCAACCTGGCGTACCTGACGGCCACGGGGCATCGCGATACCGACGTGCCTTACAGCAACATCGTTGCGCTTAACGAACATGCCTCTGTACTGCATTACACCAAGCTGGATCATCAACCGCCATCAGAATTCCGCAGCTTCCTGCTGGACGCCGGGGCGGAATATAACGGCTATGCGGCAGACCTGACGCGGACCTGGTCGGCGAAAAGCGACAACGACTATGCACAGTTGGTGAAAGACGTTAATGAAGAAGAACTGGCGCTGATTGCAACCATGAAAGCGGGTGTCAACTATGTGGATTATCACATTCAGTTCCATCAGCGCATCGCGAAGCTGCTGCGTAAACATCAAATCATCACCGACATGAGTGAAGAGGCGATGGTGGAAAACGATCTTACCGGGCCGTTTATGCCGCACGGTATTGGTCACCCGCTGGGATTACAGGTGCATGATGTCGCTGGTTTTATGCAGGATGACAGCGGTACGCATCTTGCCGCACCGTCGAAGTATCCGTACCTGCGCTGCACTCGCGTGCTGCAACCGGGCATGGTCCTGACCATTGAGCCGGGCATTTACTTTATCGAATCCCTGTTAGCGCCGTGGCGTGAAGGGCAATTCAGCAAACACTTCAACTGGCAGAAGATTGACGCGCTGAAGCCGTTCGGTGGTATTCGTATTGAAGACAACGTGGTCGTCCATGAGAATCATATCGAAAACATGACCCGGGATTTGAAACTGGCGTAATGGACAGTTGGTTAATCCCTGCGGCGCCGGTTAGCGTCGTTGAAGAGATCAAAAAAAGCCGCTTCATTACGTTGCTCGCCCACACGGACGGCGTAGAGGCGGCAAAAGCGTTTGTCGAGTCAGTCAGAGCAGAGCATCCGGACGCCCGCCACCATTGCGTGGCGTGGGTAGCGGGTGCACCGGATGACTCGCAACAGCTGGGCTTTTCGGACGACGGCGAACCGGCGGGGACGGCAGGTAAACCGATGCTTGCGCAGCTAATGGGCAGTGGCGTCGGCGAGATTACCGCGGTGGTGGTGCGCTACTACGGCGGTATTCTTCTCGGTACAGGTGGACTGGTCAAAGCCTACGGTGGTGGGGTGAGTCAGGCATTGCGGCAATTAACAACGCAGCGCAAGACGCCGCTTACCGAATATACTTTGCAGTGTGAGTACGGCCAACTGGCAGGTATTGAAGCACTGTTGGGGCAGTTCGACGGTAAAATCATAGCCAGTGATTACCAGGCATTCGTTCAGCTACGGGTAGCGCTTCCTTACACGAAAGTGAATGAATTTTCAGCAAGGCTGGCGGATTTTAGTCGAGGTTCATTGCAATTGTTAGCGATTAAAGAATAATCCCCACCTCATTTTAAAGAACTAAGGAAGCGGCAGAGATGCATTTTCGCGCCATTACCCGAATCGTTGGACTACTGGTCATCTTATTCTCGGGGACAATGATCATCCCCGGACTGGTAGCGCTCATCTACCGTGATGGGGCGGGTCGTGCATTTACGCAAACTTTCTTTGTCGCGCTGGCGATTGGCTCCATGCTGTGGTGGCCGAACCGTAAAGAAAAGGGCGAACTGAAATCCCGCGAAGGGTTTCTTATCGTGGTCTTGTTCTGGACCGTGCTGGGCAGCGTGGGTGCGCTACCGTTTATCTTTGCTGAAAGTCCAAACCTCACGATCACCGATGCGTTTTTCGAATCCTTCTCCGGCTTAACCACGACGGGCGCAACCACGCTGATGGGGTTGGATTCATTACCACATGCGATTCTCTTTTATCGTCAAATGCTGCAATGGTTTGGCGGGATGGGGATCATCGTGCTGGCGGTGGCTATTCTGCCCATTCTTGGCGTCGGCGGTATGCAGCTTTACCGGGCAGAAATGCCAGGGCCGCTGAAAGACAATAAAATGCGTCCGCGTATTGCCGAAACGGCGAAAACCCTGTGGCTTATCTATGTATTGCTGACAGTGGCCTGTGCGCTGGCGCTGTGGTTTGCCGGCATGCCTGCGTTTGACGCTATCGGTCACAGCTTTGCGACCATTGCTATCGGCGGCTTTTCAACGCATGACGCCAGCGTGGGTTATTTCGATAGTCCGACTATCAACACAATTATTGCAATCTTCCTGCTGATCTCCGGGTGTAACTATGGCCTGCACTTCTCTTTATTAAGCGGGCGTAGTCTGAAGGTCTATTGGCGCGACCCGGAATTTCGGATGTTCATTGGGGTACAGCTGACGCTGGTGGCTATCTGTACGCTGGTATTGTGGATCCACAATACCTACGGTTCGGCGCTAACGACAATCAATCAGGCCTTTTTCCAGGTGGTGTCGATGGCGACTACCGCGGGGTTCACCACGGACAGTATTGCTCGCTGGCCGTTGTTCCTGCCCGTGCTGTTGCTGTGTTCTGCCTTTATTGGTGGCTGTGCCGGGTCAACGGGCGGTGGCTTGAAGGTGATTCGTATTCTGCTGCTGTTCAAGCAGGGTAATCGTGAGCTGAAGCGCCTGGTCCACCCGAACGCGGTTTACAGTATTAAGCTAGGTAACCGCGCACTGCCAGAACGTATCCTCGAAGCAGTATGGGGATTCTTCTCGGCCTATGCGCTGGTCTTTATTATCAGTATGCTGGCGATTATCGCGACCGGCGTGGATGACTTCTCTGCATTTGCTTCTGTTGTCGCGACGCTGAATAACCTGGGGCCAGGGCTGGGTGTGGTTGCCGACAACTTTGCCAGTATGAACCCGGTGGCGAAATGGATCCTGATTGCCAATATGCTGTTTGGTCGTCTGGAGGTCTTTACTCTGCTGGTACTCTTTACCCCTACCTTCTGGCGTGAATAATGGAGTAACACGTGAAAACACTGATTCTTTTTTCTTCCCGGGATGGACAAACGCGCGAAATCGCCGAGTATCTGGCTTCTGAGCTCAAAGAGTTGGGCATCTGGGCGGATGTTATGAATCTGCACCGCACCGAAGAGCCTGACTGGCAGCACTATGACAGCGTGGTGATCGGTGCCTCGATTCGCTACGGTCACTACCATTCTGCTTTTCAGACGTTTGTGAAGAAGCACGCTACGCGGCTGAACGCGATGCCGAGTGCGTTCTACTCCGTTAATCTGGTTGCCCGTAAGCCGGAAAAACGTACCCCGCAAACCAACAGCTATGCGCGCAAGTTTCTGATGAGCTCGCCGTGGCGACCCGATCGTAGCGCGGTGATCGCTGGCGCACTGCTTTATCCTCGCTATCGTTGGTATGACCGCGTCATGATCCAACTGATTATGAAGATGTCCGGTGGCGAAACGGATACGAATAAAGAAGTGGTCTATACCGATTGGGAACAGGTTGCGAGTTTTGCGCGAGAAATAGCCCAATTAACCAACAAAGCGTCGTTAAAATAAACGTAAAGAATAAAAAATACGCACTCGGAAAATTATTTTAAATTTCCCCTTGTCAGCCTGAAATAACTCCCTATAATGCGCCTCCACTGACACGGAACAACGGATTACAAGCCGCCGGGTCAGCGGGGTTCCACTGAGAACCTTGCGGAGAAAAGCGGAAAGAAATGCTTGACTCTGAATGAGGAAAACGT
>NZ_SZXC01000038.1:0-344 GCF_005281055.1 Citrobacter sp. wls711
CACCGAATGGCTGCGGGTTTTCCCTTCCATGCGATGAGTTACTCAAGTGTTCTGACTACCCGACTGGCCGGCAGAGAAAAATCGACCTCAATCGCCAGTGCCTCACGGTTAAAATTATCGATAACATTCAGCAGACGGACTGAGCGACCATCCGATAACTGGTCGTGCATGAAGTCCATCGACCAGCATTCGTTGCTGCTTTCAGGCACTGCCAGCGGTTCAGGTTTATCCCGTTTCAGTCTTTTTTTCGGCTTGATGCGCATGTTCAGCGATAGCTCGCAGTAAATCCGGTACACCCTTTTGTGGTTGAAGCGGAAGCCTTTTACGTTGCGCAGGTACAAAAA
>NZ_SZXC01000039.1:0-362 GCF_005281055.1 Citrobacter sp. wls711
ATGAAAACCTGTCTGGAGAACTATATTGGCGATCGCTATGGTTTTGAGATCTCCGTTAAAGAACCGGCAGATTTAAAGGACGAGCCTGAATACGCAGGCCTGAACGTGGATAAATGGCAGGTTTCTATTATTACTGCGCCAGAACGTCGAGATCTCCCCAGACAACGGATCAAAATCGAAGTGGCGAATATTCCTTCTTATTCGCGAGAGCCTAAAGCCTTACAGGCAAACTATAACTTCCTGCCCGAAGGCTATTTCGACACGCTGGTATTAGCCGAAACGCTGGATGAAATCATGGCTGATAAATTAGTTTCACTGGTTAACACACAGCGTTATGTACGCCACCGCGATATCTGGGATCT
>NZ_SZXC01000040.1:0-365 GCF_005281055.1 Citrobacter sp. wls711
ACATGGCAGTACAGCTCGCTAACGCCGAGAGCAAGTGCAGGGAGCTGGCGGCGGGTCACTGGCCTCGTTTGCAGGAGCAAGATATCAACGCCTTGATGCGTTTCAATGAAACATGCGAAGACGGGGAAGGGTATGACATTGGCGCAGAAGCGATGGCGCGACTTGTTGAAATAGGGCTGGCAGGTAAAGGTCCTCATGGAATCCGCAATATCACTCCATTCGGTCAGTGGGTAATTAACGCCAGGGAAGGTGAAGTGGATTTGGAGCCGTTGAAAACCGAAGAAGACAACATTGCAGAATCAGCTTTGCGAATGGCTCAACTTAGAACTGGAGCAGCCCAATGACAGCACTCAACAAACAGGCGC
>NZ_SZXC01000041.1:0-383 GCF_005281055.1 Citrobacter sp. wls711
TCGCCTTCCAGCGCTTTCAGAGCAGAACCACGAACGATTGGAGTATCGTCGCCCGGGAAATCGTACTGAGACAGAAGCTCACGAACTTCCATTTCTACCAGTTCCAGCAGCTCTTCGTCATCAACCATGTCGCATTTGTTCAGGAACACGATGATGTACGGAACGCCAACCTGACGACCCAGCAGGATGTGCTCACGAGTCTGCGGCATCGGGCCGTCAGTCGCAGCAACAACCAGGATCGCGCCGTCCATCTGCGCAGCACCGGTGATCATGTTTTTAACATAGTCGGCGTGGCCCGGGCAGTCTACGTGTGCGTAGTGGCGAGACGGGGTGTCATATTCAACGTGAGAAGTGTTGATGGTGATACCACGTGCTTTTTCTTC
>NZ_SZXC01000034.1:0-410 GCF_005281055.1 Citrobacter sp. wls711
GTTATTGAAAAACTGACGCAGCGGCGAGTAGTGCAGCATTTCGACGTTCTGTCCTATCCGGAAGGAAGCGCCTACTACGCCCGGTATAAAAAGAAGATGGCGGCGTCGGCGGTGGTCTGGGCGGCCAGCGGCTCGGGAGGGACAGCCTCGGCCCTGCTGCAGGACTATGACAGGCCGTTGTGCGGGGCCTGGTATCTGACAGGGCGCATTAACGGCAGGCGTTTTTCCGGCTGGCTGGGATGTCACTGGTGCTATGAAGGGGAGGAGGTGGAACTGCTGGCGGCCCCGGTCGGCGAGGAGTATCTGGTGTATGCCATCCACAAGCCGGAGGAGCAGTCCCTGTGCATGACGCCGGGGTGTTACCGGGGAAAGAACCAGGCGCGCCGGGCGGCAGTGCGTATCCCGCTACG
>NZ_SZXC01000035.1:0-402 GCF_005281055.1 Citrobacter sp. wls711
TAGTGCTCACACAGATTGTCTGATGAAAAATTAGCAGTAAAAATCTCTGCAGGCTTGTAGCTCAGGTGGTTAGAGCGCACCCCTGATAAGGGTGAGGTCGGTGGTTCAAGTCCACTCAGGCCTACCAAATTTGCCCTGATACTGTGTTGTGAAACGACTCGCATACTTCAGTATGCCTTGTTATTCCACGCCTTGTCTCAGGACAAATTATCGGTACAGAGATGAAGTATTACGATGGGGTTATAGCTCAGCTGGGAGAGCGCCTGCCTTGCACGCAGGAGGTCTGCGGTTCGATCCCGCATAGCTCCACCATCCTTTACTGCGAACAAAACAAGAAAACTTCAGAGTGTACCTGAAAAGGTTCACTGCGAAGTTTTGCTCTTTAAAAATCTGGATCAAGCT
>NZ_SZXC01000036.1:0-448 GCF_005281055.1 Citrobacter sp. wls711
CGTACTATGAATCGGAAGGTAAGAAGAAGCATAAAAAACGGCTGGCGGAACTGTACCGTGAAGAAAAGCAGCTGGCAGAAGCGCTGGCTGATATGCCACCGGACCCGGTACTGCCCCCGCCAGCCCCGCTGATAAAGGTCAGTGGCGTGGTGACAAACTACCACCAGCGCTGCCTGACGCACTATTTTGACACCAAAGCCTATCCGCAGACGTGGGAATATTTCAGCAGGCAGGATGAGAACATGGCGTCTGCCGCGATGGTGCTGGCCTCGACGGGGTCTGCGGCAACGGCACAGGGCATGGTGGCGAGCAATGAAGACAGGGTTCCAGCGGCGGCGTGGTACGTTACGGGCGAAATCAATGGCCGGCAGTTTTCAGGGTGGCTGGGCGCCCCCTATTGCCGGGAAGGTGAGGAAGTGGAGCTGATTGCCGCGCCGGTGGGAGAGGA
>NZ_SZXC01000037.1:0-520 GCF_005281055.1 Citrobacter sp. wls711
ACCACTCTTTTTATTTCTTTTCCTTCAGGGCTGTCACGCATAATACCGTCTGAGTTTTTCTCCAGCGCCGGGAAAGAAGCCATATACGTTGCGACCTGCCACGTTTGTCCGTAATCTTTAGATATTTTATATGCCCCAGGTTCCCATCGCGGTATCAGAATATACTTATCTGATGAGTGAATATATACTCCGGAAAATATCTGATACGTTGAATAAATGCCATTTACTAATTCTTTATGTATATTCCTCCTGGTATCATGATACCAAAGTGCACCTTCGCAATCGAAGCCCTTTAGTTCCAGATACCGGTTATCATCATAGCGATAAATAACCTGTGAGGGTATTTTTTTTGTACAGGCCGCAATAGCGCATAGTGAAACCACGCCAATTATTACTCTTACCGTATTTCCCAGCTTCATAATTCATCCTTAAACGTTAAGCGGTTTGGGCATATCCCATTGCTGATTATTTCCCTGCATCCATATCGCAGTGCATCCGGGTCCAGCCCTTATAGCCCACC
>NZ_SZXC01000031.1:0-528 GCF_005281055.1 Citrobacter sp. wls711
CTAAATAGCTGCGCGGAATAGTAGATCACTTTGAGGGAACTCAGCCCGGATTGTGCGATCTGATCAATCGCCAACCGGACTGAGTGATGCCGATCATAGCACCAATTTCCCGTGACGAACGACGCCTGATACAGAAAGCAATCCATAAAACGCACGATAAAAATTATGCCCGCAGGCTGACGGCCATGCTGATGCTGCATCGGGGCGATCGCGTCAGCGACGTTGCCAGAACGCTCTGCTGTGCCCGTTCCTCCGTCGGACGCTGGATTAACTGGTTCACGCTGTCGGGTGTTGCAGGACTGAAATCATTACCTGCCGGACGAACCCGTCGCTGGCCTTTTGAGCATATCTGCACGTTATTACGTGAGCTGGTAAAACATGCTCCCGGCGATTTTGGCTACCAGCGCTCACGCTGGAGTACAGAACTTCTGGCAATAAAAATCAATGAGATAACCGGCTGCCAGTTACATGCCGGAACCGTTCGCCGCTGGTTGCCGTCTGCGGGGCTTGTGTGGCGAAGGGCCGCGC